>JBEVCF010000073.1:0-29864 GCA_040514355.1 Glaciecola sp. | reverse complement strand
CTGGGACGAACCGCAGCTGCATATTCCAGTTGAGGCATGGTGAGTATAGATCTCTCTAACTCACCTTTGACTTTTAGATAAAAGTTTTTGCTTTTGGCATTAGCACCAATAGATGATACCCACACAAAGCCCTTTGCACGTTGTGCTCGAGCCAATTGAGCACACACATGCACTAATTGAAAATCCACATAGCGAAATGCTGCCCGTGAACCAGCCTTTTTCATTGTCGTACCTAGGCAACAATAAACATGATCGACCGAAAAATAACCCTGGTAATCCTGCAACAAGTCAAAATCGATTACCAAGGGTCGCAGCTTGTTATCAGGATCGTAAAATTCGGTCATTCCCAAAGGACGCCTAACCAAACACGTGACTTCTTGATAACTTGGCGAAACCAAGAGTTGTTGAACCAATGAACGACCGACTAATCCGGTGGCCCCTACGACCGTAGCAGTATAAAGCTTGGGCATATAAGTTTTAGTTTTCATAGTAATTATGTGCCCATTGTATAATAATTCCTTGCAATAAGACTAAAAATAAATAGGAAATCGACAGATGTATCAACACATTCTTGCAGGAATTGCCCTCGCTAGCCTGCTAGTGCTTCCCCAACCCAAAACACAAGCCGAAGAGTTAGTCTCTAACTTGACGATTGAACGCATTTTTTCTGCTCCTGCTCTTGCGGGGGCAGCTCCTAGGCAGGTCAAACTTTCCCCCGATGGCCAACGCGTAACCTATATTCAAGCCAAAGCAACCGATAATAATCGCTTTGATTTATGGGAATACCATATTGCATCAGCTACCAACCGTCTCTTGTTTGATGCCGATGACTTGCATACTGGCGATGAGAGTCTATCTGATGAAGAAAAAGCGCGTCGTGAGCGCATGCGTTTGTCTGGTTCTGGGATAGTCAGTTATGTTTGGAATCACGATGGCAGTGCATTGCTGTTCCCACTGGCAGGTGATGCATACTTTTACGATTTGACCAGCAAGCAAGTCAAACGTTTGTTGGACACGCCGGAGTTTGAAACTGATCTGAAATTTTCGCCACTAGGGACACACATCTCTTATATACGTCATCAAAACTTGTACATAATGGATATCGCGTCTGGAAAAGAACGCGCTATCACCAAAACAGGTGGTGGCCATATCAAATTTGGTATGGCCGAATTTGTTGCACAGGAAGAAATGTCGCGATTGACGGGATATTGGTGGGCACCTGATGAGGCTCATATTGCATTTACACGTATCGACGAGCGCCCGGTTGATGTGATCACTCGCTCGGAAATTTATGCCGACTCTATCAAAATGATCGAGCAAAAATACCCGAAAGCCGGCACTGATAATGTGTTGGTGGAATTATACGTACAAGCCCTGGCAACGGATAAGCGAGAGCCAGTAGATTTGGGCGCTGAAACCGATATTTATCTACCTCGCGTTAACTGGGCCAATGCACAACGCCTGACTTATCAATGGCAAAGTCGCGACCAAAAATCACTTGAGTTGCGTGCTTATGACCTTCCAACCAAAACTCAAACCGTGTTAGTCAAGGAGCAAGCCAAGACCTGGATTAATCTACACAATGATTTGCGCTTTTTGAAGAACAGTGAACAATTAATTTGGGCATCAGAACGAGATGGTTTCAAGCATTTATACCTGTACAACAATGATGGTAGCTTGGTCAAACAACTAACCTCTGGGGACTGGGTCGTTACTGGCATCGATGCAATCGATGAAAAAGCTGGGGTCGTCTATTTTTCTGGTCGTAAAGATACGCCTTTAGAGTCGCATTTATACCAAGTCAGTTTGACACAGGGTGACATTACAAGGCTCACACCAAAAGGTCAGTTCAATCACATTGCGTTTAGTGCGGATGCTTCATTATTTGCCAATACGTTTTCAACCATCAACACTCCGCCACAAACAGGTTTGTATCGCGCTGATGGTAGTTTTGTCACATGGTTGGCTGAAAATGCGCTCGACCAATATCATCCACTGAGCCAATATTACGGCAATTGGATTGCACCTGAATTTGGTACCATCAAGGCCGAAGACGGAACTGACTTGTACTATCGCTTGTACAAACCGGCCAATATGTCGGGCAAACACCCTGTGATTGTATACCATTACGGTGGTCCGATTGCCCAAGTAGTCACGAATCGCTGGGGAGGCGATCGCGGATTGATGTTCCAATACTGGGCACAACAAGGCTATGTGGTATTTAGTATTGATAATCGCGGTTCTAATTATCGAGGTAAGGCCTTCGAAGATCCGATTTATCAAGCCATGGGCGGTGTCGAGGTCGACGACCAACTCACTGGCGTCAAGTTTTTACACACACTGCCTTATGTCGATAAGAACCGTATCGGCGTTTACGGCCATAGTTATGGTGGTTATATGACATTGATGTCGATGTTCCGTAACCCAGATGTGTACGCAGCAGGGGTGTCGGGCGCCCCTGTTACAGAATGGCGCTTGTACGATACCCACTACACCGAACGGTATATGGGTGATCCACGTGTCGTCGCAGACAAATACGATGCGGCCTCTGTCTTCCCATATGCAACCAACCTCAAAGGCGAGCTGTTGATCTTGCATGGGATGGCAGACGACAATGTTTTGTTCACGCATGCAACCAAGCTTTACAAGCACCTACAAGACAACGCAATCCTGTTCCACGCCATGGATTACCCCGGCAAAAAACACAGTATCCGAGGCAAAATCACGCGCATCCACATGTTCAAAACAATCACCAAACATTTCGATACACACATGAAAAAGTGATAAGTTTTTGATGCCACTTTAACCCCAGAGATACCTAATATGCCTTATTCATTACCCACTTTTACGGATGTTGTCACTGCGTTTGAGCGCATTGCGTCCCATGTTACTCAAACACCAATCGTCACGTCATCACTGCTCAATAGCTGGCTAGGTCATACGGTGTTATTTAAGGCCGAATGCTTGCAGCGCACGGGGGCATTTAAACTGCGCGGGGCAACTAATTTTATTCGTCATCTTGCTGAACAAAATAACCTTCCTGGACATATCGTCGCTAATAGTTCAGGTAATCACGCTCAAGCTGTCGCCTACGCTGGTGCTGAACTTGATATCCCCGTAACCATCTTTTCAACAGAAAATATCGCAGCGGTCAAAGCTGCGGCTACTGAGTATTATGGGGCTGAGTTGCGTTTGTTTCCTACTCGTCCAGAGGCTGATGCTGCAGTACAAGCTGCAGCAGGACACCCGGGCACTATTTGGATCCCACCATTTAATCACCCAGATATCATTTGTGGTCAGGGCACCGCAACGCTCGAAGCCTTGCAACAATACGATGCTCAATTTAAAGCGCACTGCGGTAATCGCCCTATTGATGCGGTGTTTGCGCCTTGTGGCGGTGGTGGTTTGGTTTCAGGGGCATTACTGGCCTGTAGAGGTATGTCACCGAGCACTGCAGTCATAGGGGTTGAGCCGGCGAATGCCAACGATGCCTCACAGTCATTACAAGCAGGTAAAATTATGAGTCTTGATGGCACGCCAGATACGCTGGCTGATGGAGCTGCAACCCCAGCCGTAGGAGACATCACCTTCCCATTGTTACAGGAATTAGATGGCTTTTATGAGGTAAGTGAACAGCAAATATGTTATTGGACTCAGTGGTTACATCATTTGCTTAAACTACACATCGAACCGACGTGTTGTATGACTATGTCTGGTGTGGCGGGTTGGTTAGCGGAACAAACACAACCCAAAACCGTGATGGTGCTCTTATCTGGGGGCAATATTAGTACCAGTGCCATGCAAAAAATCTATGCCGAGGACTACCTGCAACAACCCCCTATAATGGTTTAACCGAAGTATTTAATGACTGC
The DNA here is from genome assembly GCA_040514355.1 of Glaciecola sp. Taxonomy (GTDB): domain Bacteria; phylum Pseudomonadota; class Gammaproteobacteria; order Enterobacterales; family Alteromonadaceae; genus Opacimonas. The sequence continues at coordinate 25,992 of JBEVCF010000073.1, read as the reverse complement.
GGTAAAGTGTGCGTAACCAACACTCTTCGCTCATAAATGTCATGATTTAATGATATGGCTGCTTTTATAATTCGCTTGATAATTGTATTTATCCACCCACATAAAAAAGTCCCAGAACGCAATATTCCGGGAGTTTTGTTTATGTCAGTGCTAGTCAAAAAAACCTAGCACATCATATTGTGTAATTTAGAGTTTAGGACCAGCGGCAACCAATGCTGCACCGTTTGCTGTATCCGTAAACTTCTCAAAGTTATTCACAAACAAACCAGCAAGTTGCTGTGCTTTTTCGGTCCATTGTGCGGCATCTTCGTAGCTTTCACGAGGATCTAAGATATCTTTGTTTAACTCGTTTAATGCAACGGGTACTTCAAGGTTAAACGTAGGAATGGTTAAGGTTTGTGCTTCGTCAATCGAACCATCTAAAATCGCATCGATGATCGCACGCGTCGCTTTAATAGAAATACGCTCGCCCGTACCGTTCCAACCGGTGTTAACCAAATATGCTTGTGCGCCCACTGATTGCATGCGTTTTTCTAAGACTTCCGCATATTTCGTTGGATGTAACGATAAGAATGCCGCACCAAAACAGCTCGAGAACGTCGGTGTGGGTTCTGTGATACCACGCTCAGTACCGGCTACCTTGGCAGTAAAGCCTGATAAGAAGTAATACTGTGCTTGCTCAGGTGTTAACTTAGACACGGCGGGTAATACGCCAAATGCGTCAGCGGTTAAGAAAATGACTTTGTTGGCATGACCGGCACGTGAAATAGGCTTCACGATATTGTCAATGTGGTGAATGGGGTAAGATACACGCGTATTTTCGGTCACTGAACCATCATCGTAATCGACTTCACCGCCGGTAAGGACGGTGACGTTTTCTAACAATGCGTCGCGACGGATTGCGTTGTAAATGTCTGGCTCGTTCTCTTTGCTCAACTTAATGGTTTTGGCGTAGCAACCGCCTTCAAAGTTGAAGATACCGTTGTCGTCCCAACCGTGCTCATCATCACCAATCAATTCACGCTTAGGATCGGTAGAAAGTGTCGTTTTACCTGTACCTGATAAACCAAAGAAAATCGCAACATCACCGTCTTTACCTACGTTTGCTGAACAGTGCATGGAGGCAATATCTTGCAATGGCAAGAAGTAGTTCATCATAGAGAACATACCTTTCTTCATCTCACCGCCATACCATGTACCGCCGATCAGCTGAATTTTTTCCGTTAAGTTAAACGCAACAAAGTTTTCTGAGTTCAGGCCGTGTTTTTGCCAATCAGGATTGGTCGTCTTTGCTCCATTCATCACTACGAAATCTGGCTCGTAAGACGCAAGTTCTTCATCGCTAGGGCGGATAAACATGTTTTTCACGAAATGTGCTTGCCATGCAACCTCAGTCACAAAACGCACTTTTAGGCGAGTATCTTCGTTGGCACCACAAAACGTATCGACAACAAATAAACGCTTGTTTGATAATTGTGTAGTAACTAATGCTTTTAAGTCATTCCAAACATCTTGAGAAATCGCTTTGTTATCGTTTTTTCCTTGATCAGACCACCATACCGTATCAGCAGTTATGTCATCTTTTACAATGTACTTGTCTTTTGGCGAACGCCCAGTAAATTGGCCGGTATTCACTGCTACTGCACCACACTCAGTGACGACACCTTTCTCATAGCCTTCAAGCTCAGGTAAAGTGGTTTCAGTAAATAGCTGTTCATAACTCGGGTTATAAACGATCTCGGTGGCATCAGTTATGCCATATTTAGCCAAGTCTTGGGCGATAGACATGTAGGGTACTCCTGGAGTGTGTAGGTACAAGGTTTTATATAATCTGCGCCTCGCTATCACCGTTTTTATTATTATTTTATAGCCGTGTGACAACAAAGAATTTTCACCATGAGGGTAGCGTAGAGCAAGGGGATGCACAAGCACAGAATCCCCTATTAATACGAACAGATTAGATGTTTTCCCACTTCAGTAGTAAAAGATAAAACCTACGTTACACTCTTGTAAAAACTTTGTTAAAAAGGTAAGTAATTACTTACTTTTAAGGTACTTCAGAACCTCGAACAGCGGTAAGCAAAGCATACCAATCAGCGTGCGATAAATGTACGTTATGCACTGCGAAACAGTCCTGCATGCGCTGTGGATTGGTCGTCCCAATGACAGGCTGAATACCTTGTGGCAAGCGCGTTAAAAACGCGAGTATAATGGCTGCTTTGGTGGTGTTATATGCATGTGCCAGTTCTGTCACTAAGTCAGAAACCGCGTTATCGGTAGGGCTTTGTGATGCTTGCTGAAAACGACCTTGCGCAAGACTGCCCCACGCTTGTAACTGGATATTGTGCATCGCTGCATACTCTAGCAAACCGGCAAAGCCATTTTGCACTGCTTCTGTTGCAATGTTTGTAGCAATAGCAGCATCAAGCATGGGGTGATGCGCCAGGCTCATCTCAATTTGGTTGACCACAATGGGAGTGGAAACATACTGCTGTAAGTGTTGTAACTGTGGGACAGACATATTCGACACACCAAGATGTTTGATTTTACCGGCTTGTTGCAGGGTCTCAATAGTTCGTGCCACAGCGGATAAATCAGCTAGTACATCGGGGCGATGCAAAATAAACACATCAATCTGCTCAATGTGAAGCTGTTGCAGACTTTGTTCGACGCATGTTGTGATATATTCTGGTGAAAAATCATAGCGCTTCACCCCCGTTTCATCCGCAAATCGGATCCCGCATTTGGTTTGGATCAGCATCTGCTCACGGAGAGTGTAATTGTGTTTTAGCGCGTTACCAAACGCTTGTTCGGCTTTACCGAAGGTGTAAATATCGGCATGATCAAAGACATTGACGCCATTGGCTAAACATTGCTCAATAAGCGCCTGAGCTTGGTGAATATCGTTTTTGGTCAACGCATTATCGTTCCAACCGCCCCCCAAACCCATGCACCCATAGACCATTCGTGAAGCTGTAGGGAAATGCGTTTGTAAAGGAAAAGGTTGAGAACCTAGCATGTTAATCTCCAAGGGGTAATAATAATTGTTCTATGTCACTTTCATCGCGCAACCCCACCTGCACACCCACCAAACGGATCCCGCGCTCTTTTCTTCGTTCAAAAATCTCACTGAGTAATTCGGCAAAATAAGCTGGGTCGTATTGCGAGCGGGTATGTTCGATAGTGGTAAGTTGAAAGTCATTGAATTTTAACTTAATTCCCTGCGATTTGATACGCTGTTGCACTTGCGCATTCTCGATTCTTGCTTCGAGTTTGGGTAAGAGTAATGCCAAGACCTCTTCGACTTCTGACCGGGCATAAATATCTTCAGCAAGTGTCCGCTCCACTCCCACTGATTTGCGTTTGCGCTCAACTTGTAAAGCTCGATCATCAATCGCATGACAACGGTTCCACAGTACCGCACCAAACTTCCCTAAAACTTTGTGTAAACGAGCAAAAGGAAACGCTTGCACATCAGCACAGGTGTTTAAACCTAACGTTTGTAATTTCTCCAGTGTCACTTTGCCCACACCGGGAATTTTTTTTAGGGGCAATGCGGCCACAAAATCATGCAATGCATCTGGCGATACCACACAAATCCCATCGGGTTTGTTTTCATCAGAGGCGACTTTCGCAACAAACTTAATCGGAGCTACGCCAGCAGAGGCAGTCAATCCAGTTTCATTGAAAATAGTACGACGGATGTCTTCGGCAATGTAGGTCGCAGAACCTTCAAAGAGTGTTGAGTGCGTCACGTCCAAAAACGCTTCATCCCACGACAGGGGTTCGATAATATCGGTATAGCGAGAAAAAATTTCACGGATTTGATCAGAAATCGCTTTATACACATCCATCCGCCCTTTAACCAATACCAAATCAGGACATAAGCGTAGTGCATGAGCAGTCGACATAGCTGATCTAACACCGAAAGCACGTGCTGGATAGTTGCAGGTTGAAATTACACCACGGCGGTCAGAACTGCCACCGATTGCAATGGGGATATCGCGTAGAGAGGGGTTGTCGCGCATTTCAACCGCCGCATAAAAACAATCCATATCAATATGGATGATTTTACGCTTAATCGCGGTTGAATTAGGTGACTTAGATGATTTTATCTTTTTCCCACTCAGCTATTTTCTTTTGACGCGCTTCTTCGCGTGCCATGCGTTCTTTTTTGCGATCACAGGGCTCAGGACAATCACAGGCTTTGGCTATACCTAATGCACCTAAACCCCCACAGCTACCCGCGATGGTTTTCTTTTGCACAATGTAACCCACTGCCATGGCGACGACCATTGCGACAAAAAAGATAAAAGCTAGGATAAAGGTACTCATAAACGTCTCAATTATTTCACTATAGTTATGTTAGCTTTAAATGCTGGCGATTGATACTCTGTAAAATTATCACCATCTTTGCTGATCAGCAAGACTGATAGGTTTTCGCGTTCAGCCAGCTCAATAGCAGCTTCTGTGCCCATCACACTCAAACCCGTTGCCAAACCATCAGCTGTCATCGACGATGGATGCACCACTGTTACCGAGACCAAGTTATGAGCAATAGGATAGCCGGTGTTGGGGTTGATAAGGTGGGAATAACGCACCCCATCTTCTTCAAAATAATTGCGATAATCACCCGATGTGGCAATGGCATTATTACCGATGCTGATGATTTTTTGAATTGCCCGTTGAGTGGAAATGGGTTTTTCAATCGCAACACGCCACGCTTGGCCATTCGCCTTAACACCGGCCAAACGCATTTCGCCGCCAATCTCAACAAGATAATCTGCTATACCCTGTTGTTCAAGTGTGTGTGCAACTTCGTCAACCGCGTAACCTTTGGCAATCGGAGATAAATCGATATACAACTCATCCACAGCTTTGCGTATCGTTTGACCTTGTAAATCGATGTGTACTAATCCGGTAATGGACATGGCTGCGTCAATTTGGGCTTGAGACGGGGTGGTTTTTGGGCGATTGCCTGGTCCAAATCCCCATAAATTAATGAGCGGTCCTAGCGTTACATTTAACGCACCATCGGTTAACGTGCCCAAGCGCAACGCTTCTTCAATTACTACGGCAGTATCACGACTCAATAGTGTTGGAGTATCCGCTGGAGACTGGTTTAGCAAAGACAATTCAGAATTAGGCACATAGGTTGACATCAACTGGTTGATAGTTTGCAAACGCTGATCTATCAGTTGATGTAATTGCTCTGTATCCACATCGTTGTTGTTCACAAATTTAACGTTATATGGAATAACGCCCATGGTGGTACCAGTAAGGTACATCTCTGCAGGTGGTTGCGTATCTGGACGTGAGCACGCCACTAAAACCATCACCCAACACAATACTACTAATCGTTTCATAATTTCCTCTATCACACGCCAAGTAGTATACCTGTTAGGGCTTGAATAGGCTATAACTCGGTTAACTCATATTGATATGTGCTGATAAAAAAATACCGGCTAGAAGCCGGTATTTAATAATGATTGGAGTTAGCCACCGAAATCATCAAGCATGATGTTTTCGTCTTCAACACCTAAGTCTTTTAGCATGTTGATAACGGCTGCATTCATCATGGGTGGACCACACATGTAAAATTCACAGTCTTCTGGCGCAGGGTGGTCTTTCAGGTAGTTTTCCAACAATACATTGTGGATAAAACCTGTGTAACCTTCCCAGTTATCTTCTGGCTGTGGATCAGAAAGCGCCACGTGCCATTCAAAGTTATCATTCTCTTTCGCAAGCATATCGAAATCTTCAACATAGAACATTTCACGCTTAGAACGAGCACCGTACCAGAACGTCATCTTACGATCTGTTTTGATGCGACGTAATTGGTCAAAAATGTGTGAACGCATTGGAGCCATACCTGCACCACCACCAACGAATACCATTTCTGCATCCGTGTCTTTCGCAAAGAATTCACCAAATGGACCAGAGATAGTCACTTTGTCACCTTCTTTTAGGCTCCAGATGAACGATGACATTTTACCCGCAGGTAGGCTTAAGTTATTAGGTGGCGGCGTAGCAATACGCACGTTCAACATAATAATGCCTTCTTCTTCTGGGTAGTTCGCCATGGAATATGCACGGATTGTTTCTTCGTCAACTTTTGATTCAACATCAAAGAAACCGAAGTGATTCCAATCTGGGCGATATTCTTCAGGAATATCAAACTCACTGTATTTAACGTGGTGAGGTGGCGCCTCGATTTGGATATAACCACCCGCACGGAACGGTACAGACTCACCATCAGGGATCGCTAGTTTAAGCTCTTTGATGAAGGTTGCTTCGTTGTTGTTAGAAATAACCGTACATTCCCATTTTTTCACACCAAAAATTTCTTCCGGTAACTCGATGTCCATATCTTGCTTAATCGCAACTTGACAGGCTAAACGACAACCTTCTTTGGCTTCACGCTTAGTAATGTGGTCAAGTTCAGTCGGTAGGATTTCACCACCACCTGATTTGACATCAACACGACACTGGCCACATGAACCACCGCCACCACAAGCAGATGATACGAAGATACCAGAATCCGCTAGTGCACCAAGTAATTTACCACCTGGTGATGTAGTGATCGCTTTTTCAGGATCACCGTTAACTAAAATTTGTACATCACCCTCAGGTACCAATTTAGACTTGGCAAACATGATGATGAATACTAGAGCAAGAACGATCACGATGAACATTCCTACACCTAACATAACCTCACTATTCATAATAAACTCCTGAGGCGGTTTATACCGCAATACCTGTAAACGATTGGAAACCTAAAGCCATTAGACCTGTAATCATAAATACAGAGCCTAAGCCTCGCACACCATCAGGCATGTCGGCATACTTTAATTTTTCACGTACTGCTGCTAATAGAATGATAGCCAATGCCCAACCAGCACCACTACCAATACCGTAAACAACACTCTCTGCGACTGTGTACTCACGCTGTACTGCGAAAGCAACACCACCGAAAATCGCACAGTTTACAGTGATAAGTGGTAAGAAGATCCCCAGTGCGTTGTATAGCGCAGGGAAAAACTTATCCAAACTCATTTCTAGAATTTGTACTAGTGCCGCGATTACACCAATGAACGTCAAGAAGCTTAGGAAGCTTAGATCTGCATCAGGGAAACCTGCCCATGCTAATGCACCTGGGGCAAGGATGTTCACATAAATCAGTTGGTTAACAGGGACTGAGATACCTAGTACTACGATTACCGCAACACCAAGGCCCATCGCTGTTGAAACTTTCTTTGATACGGCCAAAAACGTACACATACCTAAGAATAATGATAGTGCCATATTCTCAACAAAGATTGAGCGCACTAATAACGCAATATAATGTTCCATGATTATTCCTTAGCCTCGACTTGCTCTGGGCGAATAGTACGGATGAACCAAATCATACCGCCGATTAAGAAGAACGAGCTAAATGGTAAAATAAGTAGACCGTTTGCTTGATACCAACCACCGTTAGTGATTAGAGGTAGGATTTCATAACCCAAAATCGTACCAAAACCGAATAACTCTTTGATTGTACCGATGACGATTAGGATAAATGAATAACCCAAACCATTACCAATGCCATCAAGGAAAGACATCGCAGGTGGTGACTTCATCGCATACGCTTCGGCACGACCCATTACGATACAGTTGGTAATGATCAAACCAACGAAGACCGATAGCTGTTTTGAAATTTCATACGAATATGCTTTCAAAATTTGGTCAACGACGATTACCAACGAAGCGATGATCGTCATTTGAATGATGATCCGTACACTCGAAGGAATGTGGTTGCGAATTAATGAGATAAATAAGTTAGAAAAGGCAACCACTGTGGTTAATGCCAATGACATTACCAATGCCGTTTCTAATTTCGTTGTAATCGCCAGCGCAGAACAAATACCAAGTACGTGTAATGCAATCGGGTTACTGTCAATAATCGGCGCAAAGAGCGCTTTTTTCATTTCTTTTACATCAGCCATGATAACCCCTTACGATTTCCAAGATTGTCTTTGTAAATATGGACCAAAGCCATTCTCACCCATCCAGTAGGTAAGTGTATTTTGGACACCGTTTGACGTTAACGTCGCGCCAGATAGTGCATCAACCGCATAAGGATTGTTATCACCAGCTGCTTTTTTCACTTCGATTTGAACTTGGCCATCTTTAAAGATTTGCTTACCGTTCCACTTCGCTGCCCATGCTGGGTTTTGGATTTCTCCACCTAGCCCTGGTGTTTCTTTGTGCTGGTAATATACCAATTCGCGAATGGTGTTACCGTCTGCATCAATCGCTAAGAAACCGTACATAAGGTCCCATAAGCCACTGCCGTGGACAGGTAAAACAACGCGGTCAACAGCACCTGCTTCATTTTTAATGTGATACACATTCGCAACAGCAGAGCGACGTGAAAAACCGACGTTGCCTTCTACCGCAACACTGGTTGCAGGATCTTTAGCACGCTTGCCATACATGTCAAAAGGCTTACCCGAATTGCCATCTGGGTTTTCGACATATTCACCCGTGCTCAAATCCACGAATTTTTCGCTTACACGTGCAGCATACAACGCTTCAATGTCCGCTTTTGACTGTGCTTCGCCCGCAAGTCCCGCAGCAGTTAAAATGTTGGTTTTTTTATCTAACGACGCATTGGTCGCTTGTAACGAGCGCAAGCCAACAGCTGCACTCGATACGACGATAGAACAAGCTAGACATACTGCTAGTACAACGCCTACCGTTTTTCCTAATGTTTCTTTGTTAGCCGACACGGGCAACCCTCCGCTTAATATTACTTTGCGCTACAAAATAGTCGAATAACGGCGCCCATAGGTTAGCAAATAAAATTGCCAACATAATACCTTCTGGGAAAGCAGGGTTAAGTACACGTACAACGACAGTCATGAAACCGATGAAGAAACCATACGCCCACTTACCTTGGTTAGTAAATGAAGCAGATACTGGGTCGGTTGCCATGAAGAATAAACCAAATGCCATACCACCAATGACCATGTGCCAATACCAAGGCATAGCAAACATCGCATTCGTGTCTGAACCGATCATGTTCAATAAGCTAGATAGGAAGATCACACCTAAAATACCACCGACTACGATGCGCCAGCTGGCGATGCGCAGATACATGATAAACAAGCCACCGATTAGGATTGCCAAGGTTGATACTTCACCTGCAGAACCTGGAATCGCACCCATGAACGCTTGGAACCACTTATCCATGTTGCTGTAGTCCATCTGACCAAACGCAGATTGACTCAACCATGTTGCGCCAGAATAACCGTCAGCAGCAACCCAAATTTGGTCACCAGACATTTGCGCTGGGTAAGCAAAGTATAAGAACGCACGGCCCGATAAAGCAGGGTTAAGGAAGTTACGGCCAGTACCACCAAAAATTTCTTTCGCGATAACGACACCAAATGTGATTCCCAATGCAACTTGCCATAATGGCACCGTTGCTGGAAGCGTTAATGCGAATAGCACCGATGTCACAAAGAAACCTTCGTTGACTTCGTGCTTACGTACAGATGCAAACAATACTTCCCAGAAACCGCCTACCACGAAGGTAACAGCATAGATCGGCAACCAGAAGCAGGCACCGTACAAGAATAACGTTAAGCCTGAAACATCAGCGGTACCTAATTCACCACCTAAAGCTGTAAACAACGCAGCCTGCCACATATCAGGTAATGTGCCAGCACCTTCTAAAAGCGCGATATTAGCTTGTGCACCGATGTTGTACATGCCGTAGAACATCGCTGGGAACGTCGCCATCCACACCATGATCATAATACGTTTCAAATCGATACTATCACGAACGTGAGTGTTGGCTTGGTTGACTTTGCCTGGCGTGTAGAAAATCGTTGCCGCTGCTTCGTAAAGCGCGTACCACTTTTCATATTTGCCACCCGGCTCAAAATCCGGTTCAATTTTTTCTAAATATGCTTTCAAACCCATTGGTTAACCCTCTAGTTCAATTTTGGTTAAACAATCACGTAAGATTGGACCGTAGTTATATTTGCCAGGGCAAACATACGTACACAATGCCAAATCTTCTTCATCCAGCTCTAATGCACCGAGTGCTTGTGCACCGTCAGTGTCACCAGAGATGATGTCACGTAATAGTAACGTTGGAATGATGTCTAATGGCATAATGCGCTCATAGTTACCAATTGGTACCATCGAACGGTCAGAACCATTAGTTGTTGAAGTCATATCAAATAGACGCTTGGGATTTAAGTGACCTAAATAAGCACGGGTAACTGAGTGCTTGTCAGAACCTGGCGTAATCCAACCGAAAAATTTCTTTTCGCGGTCTTCTTTGATTAGAGAAACTTGCAAATGATAACGGCCTAAGAACGCATGTGGACCTTCTGCCTTCGTACCATGCAACACAGAACCAGAAATAATGCGCACTGAATCGGTGTTCAACTCGTTCGCAGTCAATTCTTCAAGTGATGCGCCGACAAGGGTTTTCACTAAACGAGGTTGTTTAGCAGCAGGGCCAGCAACTGATACTACACGTGCAGTATCTAGTTCACCTGTGGTAAATAATGCGCCGATCGCCATCACATCTTGATAGTTGATATGCCAAACGGTTTTGCTAGGGCCCACTGGATCAAGTAAATGGATGTGTGTACCCACTAGGCCAGCTGGGTGAGGCCCCGCAAATTCATGCGTGTCTACCTTTGCATTACCTGTATCGATGTTCGCACCTGGTGCTTTCGATAAGAATACTTTGCCATCTGTTAATGTCGATAAAACATTTAATCCGTTAATGAAATCGTCAGAGCGAGCAGCAATCACAACGGCAGGATCCGCGGCTAATGGATTGGTGTCCATTGCATTGACAAAAATTGAGCTAGGCGTAGAACCTACTGCAGGGACTTTACTGAATGGACGTGTGCGTAACGCAGTCCACAAACCTGAATCAACTAATTGTGTTTGCACATTTTCCCGTGCCAAACCTGCTAGTTTATCCGCGGCAAATGTAGCAAATGTTTCTTTGTCATCGCCTTGGACGTCAATTACAACAGATTGTAATACACGTTTTGCTCCACGGTTAACAGCAGAAATGGTACCCGCTGCTGGCGCAGTGAATTTCACACCAGGATTCTTTTTGTCAACAAAAAGAACTTGGCCTTTCTTCACCACGTCTCCGACTTGGATATGCATCGTCGGGCGCATACCCACATATTCCTCACCTAAAACAGCGACTTTTGATACCGCAGGACCATCACTGATCTGCTGCACCGGCGCGCCACTAATAGGCAGGTCTAACCCTTTCTTTATTTTATTTAACATAAGCAATTGCACTACTCGTATAGATATCAATTAGGCAAATCATCTAGCTTCAGATCACTTGCCTAATTGGTGGTTACATTGTCATTTATTATTATGAAAAACGTCGTCACAGCAGCTTTCGAGCGGTGATATTCTATGCCCATCTCTTTTGTCGCCTCGTTGGCGATATATCTAGAATATTGTTGTTATTGTTACACACTGTTGGCGGTGCATATCTAGCAGAAACTTAAAAATGGCATTCGTTTCCCATACCGAGCGTGAACATATTCGCTTCACGCCACACACAAATGTCATTAAAAAACCCGCGGATTATAAAGCAAATTTCATCAATTATCTATGATCTATCGGCACTTTATTTATGGCTTTACGCGATCCTCCACCCTGAAGTGTTCACCAAAAGTGCCATGATAGCCTATCTCCCCCATATACAAACCAATAAACCGCCATTTAGGCGGTTTATACGAGGTATTTTATCGTCTTAACACTTTGGTCTAAAGGGTATAAAAATACCACTTACCACATGCGGATAGGGTCAACATCAGCTTCATAATCGACGCCAGCAAAACCAAAACCAAACAAATTTAAGAAGTCTGCATGATAGCCTGCGTAGTCACTTAATTCATGGAAGTTCTCTTGTGTGACCTGCCCCCACAAGGCTTCAATTTTAGCTTGGGTTGCATCATTGGTCTCTTTGCCATCCATGCGATAGCGATTGACTTCGTCTGTCGCCGCACTAGCATTGAACAAGCAGTCATCAAACAAACCGACGATTTGCTCAATACAGCCTTCGTGAGTCCCCTCTTCTTTCATTACTTTATAAATCAATGAAATATATAGTGGCATCACAGGGATCGCAGAACTCGCTTGCGTCACCAGTGCCTTGAGAGATGACACGTGCGCGTCGAGTTGCAGATCAGCATACTGGGTATTCAAAGCGGTTGCGGCACGATCTAAGTCTTCTTTTGCTTTACCAATGGTTGCGGCACCATAAATTGGCCACGTGAGTTTTTTGCCAATGTAGGTATAGGCAGTGGTCTTGGCACCTGGCGCAAGTAAATCTGCCTCAGCGAGTGCTTTGATCCACAATTCCCAATCTTCACCGCCCATGACTTTAATGGTGTGATCAATTTCTTCTTGAGAGGCAGGCTCAAGACTCACTTCGTGGATTTGGTCTTTGTCCGTATCATACGTTTTAGTTGTATATGCTTGTCCAACTGGCTTAAGTGTTGACTTGTACACTTCACCTGTTTGCGGATCAGTACGACGTGGAGAAGCCAACGAGTAGACGACTAAATCCACTTGTCCAATAGTTTCTTTTAGCTTTGCAATCACCTCAGCTTTCATGTCGTTGGAAAACGCATCACCGTTGAGGGTATGTGCTTCGATACCTGCTGCTGCAGCTTCAGCATGAAAAGCAGCGGTATTATACCAACCAGCCGTGCCTGTTTTGCGTTCTGTTGGTGCTTTTTCAAAACACACACCGACTGTTTTGGCACCATACCCAAAACTAGCCGTGATGCGTGATGCTAGGCCATATCCTGTTGAACAACCCAAAACAAGCACATTTTTAGGTGCATCAGGAGCACTCAAAGACTGTGCTTTTACATACTCGATCTGTTGTGCAACATTATGAGCGCAACCATCTGGGTGGGCATTTGTACAAATAAAGCCACGAACTTTAGGCTTGATAACCATGACTATTCCTTTCTTTTGAATTGCGGTTTGGCAATGAAAGTGACCTGAGGTCACGCAATATGGGCGCTATTGTAAACCCGCTGACCAGATAAACTGGTCAAACGAGTTTTTTAGCTGTTACTTGCGGTTGTTGAGGTAGGTTTGTTCGGTTAAACCGTGAAAGCGTTTTACGCCTTCTAAAAACTCACGGTAAGATGCATAGACTTTGGCAAACGTCGGATCTTTTTGCGCTTCTGCCTCTAACACTTTAACGGTTGCGGCTTGTAAGGCGCTCATTACCTCGGGTGGAAACGCGCGTAATTCGACATTATGCTCATCTAGTAGTGTCTGTAATGCCGTGTTGTTCCGCGCGATGTATTCATCCAGCATTTCTTGGTTCGCTGCACGTGCGGCCATTCTCACCATCGCTTGTAAATCGCTAGGTAGTGCATTAAAGGCGTCCTCGTTAATCAAAAACTCCAGCATTGAGCCTGGTTCATGCCAACCGGTATGGTAGTAATATTTCGCTGCTTGGTGAAACCCAAATGCCAAGTCATTGTATGGTCCCACCCATTCTGTGGCATCGATGGCCCCCGTTTGTAGCGCTGTAAAAATCTCACCGCCGGTCAAAGCAACTGGCAATCCACCGATTTCACGGAAGACCTCTCCGCCAAGGCCTGGTATACGCATTTTCAAACCTTGCATATCGTTTAAGGAATTGATTTCTTTTTGGAACCAACCAGCCATTTGTACACCGGTGTTACCGCCTGCTAGTGGGATCACACCAAAGGGAGCATACAACTCAGTCCACATTTCCATACCACCACCATAATGCAACCATGCATTGACTTCAGTGGCCGTCATCCCAAAAGGCACAGCACCGAATAAGGGCGCGGCAGGCATTTTACCCTTCCAATAATACGAACCGGAATGGCCCATCTCTGCAGTGCCTTGTGACACCGCATCAAACACTTCAAATCCAGGCACGATTTCACCCGCACCATACACGGTGACTTGTAAACGTCCAGCAGACATTGCATTGATGTATTTGGCAAAATTCTCTGGGGCTTGCCCCAATCCAGGGAAGTTCTTCGGCCATGATGTGACCATTTTCCACTTGTAGGTTTGCTGAGGTTTCGCCGCAGTATCGGTCGATTGCGTTTGCTCACCGCCACAAGCAGTCAATAAAATTAGGCTAGCACAGGTGACGACAAGCACTTGTAGGACTTTCATGGGTTGACACTCCTGTTATCTTATAAGTTTATAATCTGTTAGGTGTTGCATTTATAGTAGGTGTTTTTGTCAAATTCATCCACATTCATCGCTATCATTTCTACATGTGGGAAGTATTCTGTTAAACATGCGACGACGCGTTTGGACAAATCCGCTTTCTGCTCAGTCGTCCGTCCTTCCATAATGTGACTAAATACGTGTATAAAAGGATTGCGCTCACCACCAAACACCGCATCTGTAAACGGTAAGAAACGGACCTTGATATCCTTTGCGTTAAACAAGCCAGTTTGGGCAACACAAGCAAAGACCGCTTGGTTGATCGGATATTCATCGACGTTTTCAAGCACATCGGCGCTGCAATGTATAATGAAGTGGGGCATTAACTATTTAACCATTGTGGTAGCGCTGTGACCAGTTCTGGCCAAAGCGCAAGGATGATGAGAAGCAGGAGTTGAATCGCAATGAACGGTGCAACACCCTTATATATTTCTGTTGTCGCGATACTCGCAGGCGCCACGCCTCGCAAGTAGAACAACGCGAAGCCAAAGGGCGGCGTGAGGAACGAGGTTTGGAGATTGATAGCGATCATGATCCCCAACCATATAGGGTCCAAGCCCATCGCTAATAACACTGGGGCAACCAGTGGGATCACGACAAAGGTGATCTCAATAAAATCTAGAATAAAGCCAAGCATGAAGATCAGCGCCATAACAATCAGCATGGCCATAAATACGCCTCCGGGTAATTCAGAGAAGAAACTGTGGATCAAGGTCTCACCACCAAACCCTCTAAAGACGATCGAAAAGATACTTGCACCAATTAAAATCAAAAAGACTTTACTAGTCACATGTCCCGTTTCTAGACAAACTGCTTTGAGTTTGGGCCACGTCAACACACCTTGTGATAAGGCAATGACCATAGCCCCCATCGCCCCTACCCCTGCAGCTTCGGTGGGAGTAGCAAAGCCAAACAAAATCGAACCTAATACAACCACAATCAATGCTAGGGGCGGAAACAATACTTGCAACAAGCGCAACAACGATACCTGTTCAACGTCTTCTGCGGTTTCACTGTCAACACTGTTTGAAAACTTGCCCATGGCTAAGACATAAATGAGATACAGTACGACCAACATCAAACCAGGCACGACGGCACCTACAAATAAATCACCGACCGACACAGACTTAGGTGAAAATATCCCCATTGATAATTGTGCTTTTTGATATGCGCTGGAGAGTACATCCCCTAACAAAACCAATGCGATAGATGGAGGGATAATTTGGCCTAAGGTACCTGTTGCGCAAATCGTACCGGTGGCTAATGGCGCAGAATAGCCACGTTTGAGCATAGTCGGCAATGCCAGTAACCCCATCGTTACTACAGTAGCACCCACAATACCGGTACTGGCAGCTAACAATGTGCCGACCAAAATCACTGCGACACCGAGTCCGGCTTTATATTTGCCCAAGAGTTGTGCCATGGCGGTTAACAGCGACTCTGCGACATTGGATTTTTCTAACATCACGCCCATAAATACAAATAAGGGCACGGCCATCAGGGTTTGGTTGGTTAGAATGCCGTATAGACGCGATGGCAAAGCATGTAAATAACTGCTATCAAACGTCCCAGTCGCTACCCCAACACCAGCACATAACAATGAGACCCCAGCTAGCGTCAGTGCGACTGGATAACCGAGTAATAAGGCGGCACAAATAAGTACAAATAAGACAAGCGCGAGGATTTCCATCACTTAGCCTCGCTGCAATATTTGCGCATGTTTTTACTAATTTGCGCCACGCCTTGAAGACACATGGTTAGGCAAAATACGGGAATGAGTGATTTGAGTAAGAATACTAAAGGCAGTCCACCGGCTTCTTGAGAACGCTCTAATAAACGCCAAGATGTGGCCACATAATCAAAACTCATATACAAAATCACGCCGCACATGGGAAATAAGAAAAAGACGGTTCCGCCAATATCCACCAACGCTTGTTTTTGGGCTGAAAAGCGCTGATAAAAAATATCCACACGAACGTGTTCATCAGCCTGTAAGGAAAAAGCCGCCATGAGTATGAATAAAAACGCATGCAAATACATGATGGATTCTTGCAGGGCAATCCAACCCACACTGAATCCATAGCGCAATACGACAACGACAAACGTCACTATCACCATGAGCAGAGAAAAGAGACTGACGGCTTTGCCCAATTTGGACACAGACGTTTCGATGAGGTCTAACAAAATTAGCCATCCACGGAATTTTTTATTGATGTGGTCTATGATAGAGCAAAGCGCACAAAGAGTAAATTTAGCGTCCCTAGTTCCAATAAAAAACCCTCTAAAGCTTGTCGCTTTAGAGGGTTTCAATGACTTTTCAGCCTAGATATATTTGGTCATTAACCTAAGATAGCGTGCAACTCAACATCAAAAACAAGTGTTGAGTATGGCGCAATGGCACCACCCGCACCTTGTTCACCGTAGGCTAGGTCGTGAGGGATAGTCAAACGCCACTTGTCGCCAACACTCATTAGTTGCAGCGCTTCAGTCCAACCTTTGATTACACCACCCACAGGAAATTCAGCAGGTTGACCGCGGTCATAAGAAGAATCAAATACCGTACCGTCAATCAATGTCCCGTGATAATCAACACGTACTGTTGATTGTGCGGTGGGCTTTTCGCCGTCACCTGAGCTGATGACTTCATACTGTAAACCTGATTCAGTCACGTTTACTTCTGCACGCTCTGCATTGTTAGCTAAAAATGCTTTTGCTTCTGCGATAGAAGCTTCGAATTGCTTCGCTTTTTCTGCTTCCATACGCTTGTGAATTTCACTGAATGCCGCACCTAGCGTATCGTTATCAACTGCACTTGCTTCACCGCCGAAAGAATCTTGAAGACCTTTCACTACTGCTTCGATAGACAATCCGTCAAACGGATTAGATGCAAGTTGTTGTCCCATTTGAAAGCCAATACCGTAGCTTGCTTGACCTTCAATTGTTGTTAAATCTGCCATGTTTACTCCTGCAGGATAAAATTACGTCCCACAAATCAAAGCTGCAGAACCACAAAGTTAAAATTGTATCATACCCATTGTGTGTTTTTCGTCATATTTTATTGCAGAATGATTTAGACAACCGCCTAAAAGTTCCGTAAAGTGAATATTAAGTAAGTTTTGGAAACACATATATGCAAGATCATCAGCAATTGGACGCACAACTCAAACACACGGTGCGTGAACTCGGTGAGTTACTCGGCAACACCATCAAAGCAGAACTCGGCTCAGAATGGCTCGACAAAATCGAGGCCATTCGTTTGCTTGGACGTGCCGGTCACTCCGGTGAAATCTCAGCCAATCAGGCACTACAAGACACCTTCATGCAAATGGACGAGGCAGAATTATTAATCGTAGCACGCTCATTTGCACAATTTTTGAATTTGGCCAATATCGCCGAGCAAGAGTTTAATAGTAGCAAGCAACTAGATGACTCTGTGGATGTGTTGTTTGAACACTTGCGCAACGCCCAGCAATCCCCAGAGGCGATTTATGAAGCGGTCAATGCCTTAAAAATTGATTTAGTACTGACTGCTCATCCGACTGAGGTGACGCGTCGTACGTTAATCCACAAGCACACGGCACTCGCTGAATGTTTGCGCAAACAACACAAAGAAAGCCTCAATGCAGCACAAAAACGTCAACTTGCTGAACGCATTGCTGATTTAGTTTCCCAAGCATGGCATACCGAAGAAATTCGCAATCGACGTCCCACCCCCGTTGACGAAGCAACATGGGGCTTTTCTGTGATCGAAAATTCACTGTGGGATGCCATCCCCGACTTTATGCGCGATTTGGATCTCAAACTCCAAGCTGAATACAACATCAAACTGCCTATCGACTCCCAACCTATTCAAATTTCTTCGTGGATGGGGGGGGATCGCGATGGCAATCCTTTCGTTACCCACGAGGTGACACAGACAGTGTTACACCTTGCCCGTCGGCGGGCTGCGAAATTATTTGCCAAAGACATTAGCCAATTACAAGTCGAACTATCGATGTCTCGTTGCGACGAGGTAGTAAAAGGGATTGTGGGTGATGCAGCTGAACCTTATCGAGCCTTGCTCAAACCACTGGTCAAACGCTTGCGTGCCACCAAAGATGGGATTGATGAGATACTGGCCGGTCGGGTGGCAGATGAAAGTCTTTGGGTCCAAAATCAACAAGAATTACTAACACCATTAATGCAATGCTATCGCTCGTTGATCAAATGTGGCATGGAGCAAACAGCAAAAGGCGGCTTATTAGATACGATTCGTCGCGCACACTGCTTTGGGATCTACCTGTTAAAGCTGGATATTCGCCAAGATTCAGGCCGACATGCTGATGCTATTGCCGAAGTGTGTGAATATTTATCACTAGGGGATTATCACAGTTGGGATGAAGCGCAGAAAGTGGCTTTTTTGACCAAGGAAATAGCCTCAAAGCGCCCGTTTTTACCCAATGCATGGCAAACGGATTGGCAACCCTCGGCTGATGTACAGGAGGTCTTAGCTACCTGTCGTACGATTGCTAATAATGACCGAGCTGCGTTTGGTATTTACATCATTTCAATGGCTAGTTATGCATCTGATGTATTAGCCGTACAATTGTTACTGCAACAAAGCCAAGTCACGTGGGCCATGTCAGTAGCGCCCTTGTTCGAAACCCTTGACGACTTAAATGCCTCCCCGGTTGTGATCAATCAATTACTGAGTATTGATAGTTATCGCAATAGTTTGGAAGATGGTCAGCATGTCATGATCGGATATTCGGACTCGGCGAAAGACGCAGGTGCCTTAGCCGCTGGTTGGGCTCAATATACCGCCCAAGAGGCTCTAGTTACTTTATGCCAACAATACGATACCAAACTCACTCTTTTTCACGGTCGTGGAGGTACGATTGGGCGCGGCGGTTTGCCTGCGCATTCAGCGATTTTATCGCAACCTCCAGGCTCGTTGGACGGTGGGTTTCGGATCACCGAACAAGGCGAGACGATCCGCTACAAATTTGGTATGCCTGGTCTTGCCAAGCGCAGTTTAGGGATCTATGCCAGTGCGATCATCGAAGCCAAATTATTTCCGCCACCAGCACCTAATCAAGCGTGGCGTGATGTGATGGACGACATGGCGGCTGCGGGACGCGATAACTATCGCAATGTCGTGAGAGTCGATCCTGAATTTGTGCCTTATTTTAGACAGGCCACACCAGAGCAAGAACTGGGTAAACTGCCCTTGGGCTCCAGACCTGCCAAACGCAATCCGCAAGGTGGGGTGGAAAGCTTGCGCGCAATCCCATGGATTTTTGCGTGGGCACAAACTCGTCTGGTTTTGCCTTCTTGGCTGGGCGTCATGAAAGCGGTGAGTGTCGCCTTTGACCATCATCCAGAACTGGTAACAGAGATGATTGCAGATTGGCCTTTTTTTGCGTCGCGCTTATCGATGCTAGACATGGTTTTTGCCAAGGCGGATATTCATATTGCGACGGCTTACGATGAACGTTTGGTCAGCCCAGAATTACGTCACTTCGGCGAAGCCCTACGTAATGAGTTACAGTTTAGTCGCCAAAAACTACTGGAGTTAACGCACAAAACAGATTTGATGCAAGACGACCCACAAGGTCTCAATTCCATGCATATTCGTGCTGATTATTTGCAACCCCTGCATTACCTACAAATTGAATTACTTGATCGGATCCGCAAAGTCCCTGAGGGAGACGATGCCAGCGGTATCGAAAAAGCCATGATGGTGACGATTGCAGGCATTGCAATTGGCATGCGCAATACCGGTTAAGCGTTTGATAGGTACTAAAAAAGGCTGCGAGGATCACCCAAGCAGCCTTTTTTGTTTAGCGTAATGCTTATTGGTTTACGAAATCAACACCTAGTTGAATATCACCACGAAGACCTTCTAACATGTCGTTCTTCGCTTGTTCTTCAAATGCACTTAGCTCACCGTAAGAAAGGATTTCTTCAACACCGTTCACACCTAAACGTACAGGGTGTGAGAAGAATGCTGCATCTTCTGAACCGTCAACTTGTACGTAAGTGTATTCAACGACATCTTTACCTTGTAAAGCGTCAACAAGTGACAAACAGAAGCGCGCCGCTGCTTGACCCATTGATAAAGTGGCAGAACCGCCACCAGCTTTTGCTTCAACCACTTCTGTACCGGCGTTTTGGATACGAGTCGTTAGGCTAGCAATTTCTTCGTCAGAGAAGCTCACACCTTCAACTTGAGAAAGAAGAGGAAGGATAGTCGTACCAGAGTGACCACCAATAACTGGCACGTGCGTTTCAGCAACGTTTAAGCCTTTTAACTCAGCCACAAATGCTTCTGCACGGATCACGTCAAGCGTCGTTACACCGAACAATTTGTTCTTGTCATAAACACCTTTCGCTTTAAGCGTTTCTGCTGCGATAGCAACCGTTGTGTTAACTGGGTTTGTGATGATACCCACACATGCATTAGGACAGTTATCAGCTACCCCTTCGATAAGGTTTTTCACAATACCCGCGTTGATGTTGAACAAGTCAGAACGGTCCATACCAGGCTTACGTGGTACACCCGCTGGGATAAGTACAATATCACAACCAGTTAAAGCAGCAGCTAAATCATCAGCGCCAAAGCCTTTAACGTCAACTGCAGTTGGGATGTGGCTCAAATCAACTGCAACACCTGGTACCACTGGTGCAACGTCATACAACGCTAATTCAGAACCAGCTGGTAATTGGGTTTTCAATAATAAAGATAACGCCTGACCAATACCGCCAGCGGCTCCTAATACTGCTACTTTCATGTCTTTCTCCTAAAATGGAATGTATCTACAAATATTTGTGGCACTACCCTAATGATTTTTTGTATCACAGACAATGACACATTAGTTGTAATGCATAGCCAGATATGTGTATTCATTGCTAAATTTCAAGGCCTCATGCAAAATAGTCCACTAAAATAATAATAACGTTTAAAATAAAGGTCTTTGTATGGCTAACATCAAGCAAGAAATACTCATTAAGGCATTTAAAGAAATATTAACGGCTGAGAGTTGCGGTTCTCAAGGTGACATCGTCAACGTCCTCAAAGAACAAGGCTTTGACAATATTAGCCAGTCGAAAGTATCACGGATGTTGAGCAAATTTGGCGCGGTTCGCACCCGTAACGCACTCGGTGAGATGGTATACTGTCTACCCCCTGAAATGGGCATGCCCACTGCCAAAAGCCCGCTCAAACAACTCGTGTATGACGTCACTCACAATGGTGTAATGGTCGTGATCCGAACCAGTCCTGGCGCTGCGCAGTTGATTGCTAGATTACTCGACTCGTTAGGCAAAAAAGAAGGTGTATTAGGCACGATCGCTGGAGACGACACCATCTTTATCGCCCCAGCTGATCTCGATAAGATTGACGACGTGCGTCAATACGTATTGGATTTATTTGATAACGTCTAACGACGTAAATGTTCTGGAAAATCGTTCATGGCATGTCGGTCTTTGAGTTGATATGCCTCTTCTCCCCATACTTTATTTACCAAACGGCCTCGCTTGACGGGTTTGCGGGTATTAATTTGTTCGGCCCAGCGTTGTACGTGTTGATACTCTTGTACTTGTAAAAACTCTGCAGCCTCGTACAATTTCCCCAGTACCAAACCACCATACCACGGCCAAATTGCCATATCTGCAATACTATAATCATCACCCGCAATATATTCACGTTGGGCTAATTGTTTATCCAGCACATCCAACTGGCGTTTGACTTCCATGGCAAAACGATTAATGGGATATTCAAACTTCTCTGGTGCATACGCATAAAAATGACCAAAGCCACCGCCTAAAAACGGCGTCGAACCCATTTGCCAAAACAACCAATTCAAGACCTCTGTGCGCTTGGGTCCCGATGCTGGTAAAAAGTGACCAAATTTCTCAGCCAAATGCACCAAAATACTGCCCGATTCAAATAAGCGCACAGGCTCAGAACCTGAATAATCCCACAAGGCTGGAATTTTTGAATTCGGATTAACATCGACAAAGCCCGAGCCAAATTGTCCACCCTCTAAAATATCCACCCCCCAAGCATCATACTCTGCCTCTTGGATCCCAAGTTCGAGTAATTCTTCAAACATTATGGTGACCTTCACACCATTAGGGGTAGCTAGAGAATATAGCTGAAAAGGATGCTCGCCTCGGGGCAGCGCTGCCTCATGTGTCGCCCCAGAAATGGGGCGATTAATATTGGCAAATTTCCCACCACTGGCTTGATCCCAAGTCCATATTTTGGGCGGCTTGTACGTATCTGTCATGTGCTATCCTTTCGATTTTATTATGTATACTTTCAATAGACCATAATCAGTGTAAAGTACTGACATTTTTTTAGCTATAAAAAAACCGGCATCCAAGGACGCCGGTTTTTATTTAGTATATTAACTGCTTAGAAGCGGTAGTTCACACCTACGCGTACTTCCCATAATGATGGGCTACGTACGTAGCTCGTACCAGGCTCGAAGAAGCGGTTGAACACATACTGACCTTGGTCATTGATGTGTGCTTCAACCACGTTGTCACCGACGAATGAACCTTGACGTAAAATCCCCCAATCTGAATTCAAGAAGTTCGTGAAGTTCTTCATGACGAAGAATGCACTTGCACGGTGACCTTCATAGAATGCCGGTAGTTCTTGTGAGATACGAATATCCACTTTTGACCACCACTCAGAGTTCAAGCTGTTACGACCAAAGATTTCGCCGCGCTTCAGACCAGCTGCATCGACATATGCATCAAAGGCGGCACGGTCAAACCCATCACCATATACCACGTTTGCATCGTCTACAGTCGGTACGTAGATCAAACCACGTGAGCTTGCTGCATCCCAAGGGAACAAGTCTTCACCGCGTGTTTCAGAGAACGTCAGTGAATAAGGCTTGCCGTCTGAAGCCGTTGCATACAAGTTGAAGCGAGTTGTCAAACCATCAAAGATTTCGGTTTTGTAACCTAACTTGAACGTGAAGCGATGTGGGATTTCATAATCTGAAGTCGCCGCATCAGGACGGTTTACATCCGCTACAGCTACGTTAACAAAGTTAGAGTATGCTACCGAGCTGGTCATTGGGTTAGCATCCGTCGCATCTGTATACGCATATGCTAAGGTAGCATCGATACCATTATCCCACTCTTTCGCAACCGAGATAGACAAAATAGTCGAATCGCCATCCAGAGATGAATCCACGTTGGTCAACATGAAGTCACTGCCCGCACGACGGCCTGTTGTATCGGTCTCATAAGTAGGACGACCATCAGCTAATACAGTGCCTGCTGACGTTAAACCAAGGTCAACAATTTTCGCTGAATCTTGCTTGTCGGTATACATCCAATCAGCCGTGATCACATAGTTGTCTTCTGTGATGTACGTTGCACCCAATGAGTATTTCCACTCTGAAGGAATCTCAAAGTTTGGATCCGTCGCATTCACGTTACCATTACCATCAGCAATAGATGTGTTTGCTACTTCATCAAATAACGCCTGAGGGATATCGTAGATTGGACGGCCAGAACCTGACAAGTCACCGTTTGCAGCTGCTGTAAACAAGCTATTGCGACTGCGATCTTGCAAGCCAATGTTGGTGACACCATCGTTTGAGTAAGCGTTTGAAATCCATACATTAGGGTTACCGCCAGAGTACAGACCTAAACCGCCACGGAATTCTAAGTTATCCGCATATGCCCAGTTAAAACCAATACGCGGTTGTAGCAATGAAATACCATCAACATTCGCCGTGTTCGCAAAACCGTAACGGTCTGTGAAGTTTTGGTTTAAGGTAGGACGGTCACCAGAGCTCCATGAGTCATAACGCAAACCAACCATTAATTGAATGTCATCGGTCAGATAGAAATCGTCTTGAACATACAAAGTAGTCGTTGAGTATGAGAAGCTCGCAGCTGCATCATTAGGATCGTTAGTGCCAGCAGAGTTGTTGTAGTAGATACGTGCTGGTGTACCTGCTTCAAAATCTGCAATGCTATCAAAACGATATTCACCCACTGAGTGCTGCATAAACAAGTTGAATACATCTAAGTTTTCGTATTCAACACCAAAGGTAATTTTGTGATCGTTGTCAGTGTAGTAAGTACCTGCAAACTTCGCGGTGAAGTTTTCCCAGTTCAAATCATTTGATTGACGTGAATCATCTGGACCGATATAAACTGTACCACCACCATCAGTACGGATCTGCGCTTCAGCAAAACCAGAAGCCGCATCTAATGAGAGTTGACGGTTATCGAGTTTAGTTTGGCCGATGCGCACTTCAGTCGATAATTTGTCAGACCAATCTGAATAAACAGAAGCAACGATAGAATCTAGTTCAGCACCACGCTCATAGAAGTGATTAGAGAAAGATACGCGGCTTGAACCGCCGTCAGACTGGCTGATTGAGAAACCATCGTTCCAGTTGTAGACCAATGAAGCGCGGTGTTGATCAGAGATGTTCCAATCTAACTTAACCAATAATTTCTCATCTTCGACTGGCATGCTACCAGGGAAACCGCCTACGTCGTAGTTATACAAATCTGCAGCGATACGGGTAATATCTGCCACGTCTTGTGCGGATACACGACCATTATCTAACGCGCCGTAAGAGAATAACTGTGAACCTTCTACTTTTTCATACGATGTGAAAATAAATAATTGATCTTTAATCAATGGTGCACCGACGTTAAAGCCATAACGCTTCTCAGTGTAATTACCGTTATCGACTTTATCATCTTCGACTTTCTCACCACGGAAAGAATCAGAGGTATAATCAAAGAACAAACCACCTTTGATCTCATTCGTACCTGATTTGGTAACTGCGTTGATATTACACGCTGTAAAACCACCGTATTGCACGTCAAATGGTGCAAGTTCAACCGCAACCTGTTCGATTGAGCTGAACGAGAAAGGCATGTTTTCAGTTGGGTAACCGTTTGAGTTCAAACCAAAGTTATCATTCAAACGCACACCATCTAAGGTCAAGCTATTAAAACGAGGAGAAGCACCGGCACATTGAACTGAGTCAGAGCGGCTTTCGTCGATATATAAACGTGGGTCAGAACGGATAATGTCTTTGATATCACGGTTGATCGCTGGGGCATTTTCGATTTCAGACAAATCAAAGACCGTACCTGGTGATGTACTACCAAACACTGACGTTGATACTTCTGATGCGGTCACGCTGATCACTTCGATATCACTTTCCGCCTCTAGTGCCACATTCACGTTGAATGTCTCACCTAATTCGATGAAAACACCATCTACCGTTGTATCTTGGAAGGTGTCAGAGTCGACAATAATTCTGTAGGGGCCACCAACACGTAAACCTTTAAGGTTGAAAGAACCCGAGTTACTGACCACAGTATTACGAACGGTACCAGAAGGCACGTGGATGATTTGAACTGCTGTACCCGCTGCAGGAGAACCTGCTGGAGTAACAATCTTTCCTGAAATACCAGATGAAGTTTCTTGTGCCATAGCACCAGCTGATAAGCCAATAGAAACCGCAACTGCAAGGGCAATACGATTAAATTTAATCATGCTAAGTGTTTTCCTGTTAAGTTTGTAAATATTATTGGTGTAATATCATCACGACAACCCGACAATTCTTCGCTTTAATCCCTTAAAACATTGAATTTATGATTATTATGTCGTTATCTTTTCGGATTGTAGTCTATTTGAGAAATATGACAATGCCATGACGTAAAATAGAT
>JBEVCF010000072.1:4137-30653 GCA_040514355.1 Glaciecola sp. | reverse complement strand
ATGAATAATTATTAACTAAAAATTCAGAAAATCCAACTTAAACTTTCAACAAATCATTAACAAAATCATGTAACTAGTCATTTTCTTAAGGTATGTTTAATGTACGTTTGCTATGCTAACTTTATTTAAAAGCTACGAGATAGTTTCATGCATATTGCTTTCATAGAAGACGAACCTGAACTAGCGAATGCAATCATAGCATCATTAACGCGTTCGCATTATGCCGTGAGTCATTTTACAACGGGTAAAGACGCCTTACTTGCTGCAAAATCTGGTGATGTTGCGTTGATGATTTTGGATCTTGGTTTACCCGATATGGATGGTATTGATGTTTTGCGCGTTATGCGCAAAGACAAGGTCAAGATCCCAGTATTAGTGCTAACGGCGCGCGATCAACTGGAAGATAAAGTGAGAGGCCTTGATGCAGGAGCGGATGATTATCTAGCGAAACCTTTTTCGCTAGACGAATTATTGGCGAGGGTGAGAGTCATAGAACGTCGCTTAGGGAATGCCTCTTCTTCTGTTATTACACACAAATCGATAACATTGGATGTGTCTTCGCATCGAGTACAGTGTGACAACCAGGATATTGATTTGGGAAGGAAGCAATTCATGCTACTAAGAGCGTTACTAGAAAGACAAGGCAACGTGTTATCTAAGTCACAATTAGAGTCTATGATGTACGCTTGGGGAGATGAGGTCACGAGTAATACCATTGAAGTGCATATGCATAACCTGAGAAAAAAATTACCTGATAACTTTATTTCCACAATACGTGGAGTTGGTTATACAATACGTTGATGCGTACCTTTTCCTTTCAGTCTTACCTAACTAAAATTTTAGTCAGCGTTTTAGTGCTGTTGTTGAGTGTGGTTGGGTATATTTCTTTCCAATCAAACACGCAATATTTGAATCAAAGGGACAAAACCGAATTAGTCAATATTGCTAACGTGCTATTGCAACTTAAATTTGAACCAACAACGCATGATGCAATACAAAGCCCTCAAATATATACAGGTTCATCCAATACGCTACTTTATGCTATTTGGGAGAATAGTGAACTTATAATAACCAATCATGCATCTATCAATTACACTGATATATCACTTGGCTGGAGTGAAAAAAACATCGGGACAAAAAGGTGGTTGTTGTATCGACAACAAGACCGTAATAGAGATGTAATAGTGGGCTTTGATGCGATTGAACATTATCGGCATGTCGATGATTTGTTGGCACAAATGATGTGGCCATTATTAATTGCCATACCCTTTTCAATTTTAGCCGTTATCATCACGGTAAAGCTGGTGAGTAGGCCCTTGCATGAAATGCAACAACAATTACTCCAGTTTGAACTCCATCGTTTTGAAAAGCTTGAACTCAGTGTGAATGTAACCGAATTGACCCCTGTCGTAACTACGATCAACAATTTGTTGAAAGATTTACGCTCAAGCTATGAACGTGAGCAATCCTTTAGTGGTAATGTGGCTCATGAACTTAGAACACCACTCACCACGCTACAACTTGAACTAGATAATATTATTCAAGCTCAACCAGATATTGAACCGGTGTTACAGCCCATGCGCCGTCATGTTTTCAGACTGAGCCATTTTGTGAAACAACTGCTCTTATTAGCCCAAACTAATCCAGACTATTTCCAAGGTCAGCTCATCATACAAAATCCCGTGAGCCTAATACAAGATACTATTATTGAAGCCTATCCATTGTTACAACAGAAATCACAATCAATACAATTTGATTATGATGAGGCAAAGCATTGGCAGTTAAAACTGGAACCGCAGCTGTTTCGTTTGTTACTAGGAAATATTATTGATAATGCGCATAAATATACACAACCTGGTGCAGATATTGTGGTTTTCCTGCAGCAGACTGAAAATGGGACAGCACTACAGGTTGATGATTCAGGCACCCTTTTAGATGGTGATAAGTTTGATCAATTATTGCGTCGAACTTACCGTGCCGAGCAAGCGCAACATACCTCAATAGCGGGTTCAGGCTTAGGCTTATCGCTTGTTCAACAAATAGTTACTTTGCATCATGCAAGGTTATCATTGGCTCGAAGTTGTCTTGGCGGATTGCAGGTGAAAATTATTTTTCCTGCAGTGACAACACACTATAGTGCTTGAGGTTCAGAGATTCAGTGATGAAACGGGTTGTGATAAGAAGTATAAAAACGTTACTGTTCCTGCTGTGGGCGCCATGCTTATGTGCAGCGGAGATTCGCATCGATGTGACGTTAAAGCATCATTTATTTTATCCTGATAAAATCATTGTGCCAGCCGATCAAAAAGTCACTTTATATATTGCTAATGCGGACGCAGAGTATGAGCGTTTTACAAGTTTTGCTTTAAACAGAAAAAAAGTGTTATTACCTGGCAAGATCACCAAAATCTATTTATCTAAATTAGCCCCGGGAGAATACCCATTTTCAGGCGCTTTTCACCCTGTAAGTGCTAAAGGCTTGGTAGTTGTAAAAGCTCCCTTAGAGTCTGGCCATGGAGAGAGGGAATAGTATGTTAAGTACCTCTGTTTGGTTGACCTTAGACGCTTTTTTATCGCTATTTATTCTGGGTGCATTATTGCAACAGGTATTTCATCAACCAGCAAATACAAAACCTCTTTCTCCTAAGATATGTGTACTCTTATGCGTAGTTGCACTACTGATATGGGTTATCACTCAGCAGAGCTTTCAAGCGATTAGCGATTTATACAACGGGTATGGGTGGGAATATCTCCACATTACAACAACGCTTATGGGGTGGTGTTGTATCTATCTGTTATTCAAATTACCGGCATATAGACGTCTTTTGCAATGGTTAATATTATATTTATGGTTTTATCCGGTCACCATTGAATGGTGGTTTTATGTGGTCAACATTGAGCATGCCTTACAATGGAGATTTAGTTTTTTCTTCGGATTGTTACTAAGCTTTATGATTATTTACGCTTGTACCAATTTAATTGACGTCTTGTTAGGTGCTTTCTCTCAGCGCATCAATGCCTTGATTTTATGTGTTATGGTTGCAGGTCATATTGCTGAGAGTGCCATGTTATTTGAACAAATAGGCCTCTTACCGCTTTCATCGCCATGGTATGTTTTCACCCCAGAAATGCCCGTTTCATTGGTATTAGTCAATGTCTTAACCGTGTTATTTGATATAAAACGCGAGTGGTCTGCATTTTATGTGATGGTTTACTTATGCAGTATGGTTATTACTTTATTGATGTTTAGACGTCACTACAATAGGAGTTTCTAGCATGTTCACGAAATGGTTAAGAGGCTCTGAGACTAGAGAGCTTACGATGTATTTTATCATTATATTAATGAGTCTAGTCTCGCTTAACGCGCATGCCGATGATGTAGTTGACAGAGTGTATTCTCCGCATGTCCTGCCATTTGAAAATGATATCGAATGGAGAATGATGTCTCGGCAAAATGATGAAGGAAATGATTTACTGCAAAGAGTGGCTTTTGGCACGGCATTGTCTGAAAATATTATTACAGAGGTTTTCTTGGTTGGTGAGCGCAATGACAGAGATGATTTCGAGTTGTCATCTTATGAGGTTGAAGTGAGATGGATGCTAACTGAGCAGGGGGAGTACCCTTCAGACTGGGGCATATTGCTCGAGGTTGAAAAGCAACACCGAAAAGATAGTTGGGAGGTGTCATTTGGGTTGCTAAATGAGTGGGAACTGGGGGTAACGAGCTTGCGCAGTAATGCGATCGTCAAACATCTTTGGGGTAGTGCCAGAAATCAAGGTGCCAATACGGAAGCTGAATTGCGTCTACAATGGCGTTATCGACTGTCCCCCGCTTTGCAACCTGCTCTGGAGTTGTATAGTGATCGCAATTACTTTGGTATTGGCCCTGCTATAATCGGCGAAAAACACATATCCCCCAGGGAGTTCTGGAACTGGGAATTAGCCTTTGTGAAAGGCTTGAATGGTCAAAGCAAAGATCACACGTTGCGCGCTGTTATTGAATACAAGTTTTAATAGTCATTAAGTTTTATTTAAGATTGCAATTGTATGATTCAACACATCTATTGTCAGAGTGTTGAATTATGCGTTTATTGTTATTGCTCCTTTTGGTTCTTAGTCCTGTGTGCGTCAAAGCCGCGCAATCGGGCGAAAAAGCTCCTAATATTGCGTTACATCCTACTGCACAGTCAGTATTTCAAGCACACATGCTGCAGGATTTACAAGGTCGGGTTGTCTATATCGATTTTTGGGCATCATGGTGTGTGCCATGTCGTCGGTCATTTCCTTGGATGGAGGCGATGCATCAAAAATACGCTAAACATGGTTTAGTTATCATAGCGGTTAATCTAGATGAAGACACAGCATTAGCTGACTCTTTTTTAGCTCAAAACCAAGCGTCATTTCATATTGAATTTAATCCATCAGGTGAGGTTGCTCAAAAATTTGCACTAAGAGGTATGCCAAGTAGTTACCTCATCGATAAAGAAGGCGACATAGCCGTCGCACATACTGGATTTTTTACTAGCAAAACCGAGCGTTACGAAGCGCAAATCAAAGCCTTACTCGACACAGCCAACCTCGTCGAACAGGACAAAGAATAGGAGCATGTATGAAAAATAGCTTAAAAGTAGCATTGTTAGTGTTAGTAACATCTCAAGCGGTAGGATGTGCCAGTCTTGGGGTCCAACCTTGGGAAAAGCACCACCTAGCCAAAGAAGAAATGTCTTTAGTGGGTGATAGTAACGAGCTAGCATTGGACGATCACATTTATTTTAGTAAAGAAGCAACCTCTGGTGGCCGCGGGTTCGCGGGTGGAGGTTGCGGATGCAATTAACAAAATCAAATAATCTCGCAACAAGATTAGCGACGGCGACATGCATGTTAATTGGGACGACCCCTCTTCATGCGCAAGAAGTTAATAATACTGAGGCCTGGAAGTTTGATACTGCCATTTTATACTACGGTGAAACTGACCGAGTCAGTCTGGTCGAGGGTATTTTTAGCGCATCAAAAAATTTCGGTGATGATCGCATTTTCACTGGCAAATTAACCTATGATGGCTTAACGGGGGCATCTGCAACCGGTTCTGTCCCACAAAATATGGCTCAGACATTTGGGCGTCCATCTGGTAAAGGGAGTTATGAGGTACCTGCAAACACCACCCCTTTAGATGACACATTTCGAGATAGCCGTGTGCAACTTAACGCAGCGTGGTCACAGCCCTTAGCAAATGATATGACTGGGGGGATTGGCCTGCATATTTCGAATGAGTATGATTATTTATCTGTCGGATTGAATGGCAATGTTGCGGTGGATTTTAATCAGAAAAATACAACATTATCGACAGGATTGTCGGTTCAATATGACCAGATCGATCCCGTTGGTGGTACTCCGCAAGGATTGAGTAGCCTGCCCTTGTACATCGAGTCAGAGGTGTACGAAGATGAGTATGACGATGATCACGATGATCATGCAACACCGAGTGAGAGTAAAACGACAGTGGATGGTTTGTTTGGTATCACACAAGTTATCAATAAACGTACTATCATGCAGCTTAATTATGGTTTTTCCATAGCTTCTGGGTATTTAAATGATCCTTACAAATTTGTCAGTGTTGTTGATGATACTGGTACTGTTCAAGATACCCTTTATGAATTAAGGCCAGATAAACGCACCAAGCATAATATATTCTGGCAAACTAAATACGCGATGGATAATGGTGTGATTGATGTCAGCTACCGCTATATGCTTGACGATTGGGATATTACCTCGCATACCATCGATTCGCGCCTTAGATTTAATATTGGTAAGAGTAGTTATATACAGCCCCATTTGCGTTATTACACGCAAAGTAAAGCGGACTTTTATCAACCATTTTTACTTGAAAGTTCACCTTTGCCGATGTTTGTCAGTGCTGATTATCGACTCGGTGAGATGGATGCAATAACGGTTGGTTTGAAGTTTGGTCAATCACTTGACAATGGTCAGAAATGGGCTTTCAGACTAGAGTATTATCAGCAAAACCCTAAAAATGCAGGATTTGTTGAACCTGGGCAACTGCAAGCACAAGATTTATACCCTAGTATCAATGCCGTGATTGCTCAACTTTCTTATACATTCTAGGCATGGAAGATACTGATTTTAACCTCAGGCAGGGAGAGGGCTGTATGGTGGGGGAGTTTACCGCCATGGCCTCACCCTGCGAGGTGCTCATAGATGATTGCGACCCGATTTTAGCCAAACACATCCTGCAACATGTTGTACGTGAGTGTCGGCGTATTGAACGTCAGTTTTCACGTTATCGAAACGACAACATAGTCCACAAAATCAATCATGCACGAGGTCAGCCTGTGAGTATTGATGAAGAGACGTTTAAACTGTTGTCTTTCGCTCAAACGTGTTATGTGATGAGTGATGGGCTGTTTGATATTACGGCAGGTGTACTTAATCGCGTGTGGCATTTTGATGGCAGTGACCGCCTTGCTTCAGAGGCTGAAGTGCAATCGTGTTTACCATTAGTTGGGTTTGATAAAATACAATTCAACGCGACAATGGTGACTCTCCCTGCCCAGATGTCCATTGATTTTGGAGGGATTGCCAAAGAGTATGCCGTGGATATGTGCGCACAACACGCTCTTTCGCTCGCCCCACATACCTCTGTCTTGATTAATTTTGGCGGCGATATCGCTGTGTCTCAACCTCGCAAAAAGCAGACGTTTTGGCGTGTTGGGATCAGTCACCCCGATCCCCGGCAAACGGAACCTGTGATGGTGCAAATAGCGCGAGGCGGGTTGGCCACAAGTGGTGATGCCAATCGCTTTTTAATCAAAGATGGCGTCAGGTATTCTCATATCCTCAATCCTAAAACAGGATATCCCATCACTGCGGCCCCAGCATCAGTGACGGTGGCTGGAGAAAATTGCACGCAGGCTGGATTACTCGCTACATTGAGCCTTTTACAAGGTAACAATGCTGAAGCATTTTTGAGGGCGCAAGGGCTCCAGCATTGGTGTATCTATCATCAATAAGTTAATGCACCCAGTGATAATGTTCTGCCTTGGCATCCATCGCACGTTGCGTTTCCTCAGGCATAAACTGACGATTTGCCTTACTGAAAAACAGAGGCGCTAATTTAAAATCACCATTGAGTTCGGTCATCGTCGCTGATTCAAACACGCGACCGTTGATCACCGTATGGGTAACATATTCGGAACGTTTTACATCAGTCAGTACATCGCCATCAATAATAGCTAAATCAGCCAGTTTACCGACTTCGATACTGCCGATGTGTGCTTCCATTCCAAGGCTTTTAGCGCCATCGTACGTTGCCCCACGCAATGCTTCCCAAGGAGTAAACCCACCTTGATGCATGGTCCAGATCTCCCAGTGCGCACCCAAGCCTTCTCTTTGTCCATGAGGGCCAATATGCACTCTTACACCATTATCACGCAGTGTTTTTGCATATTTTGCTACTTCGATATGGTTGTACTGTTCTTCCGGAGCTGTCGGGCGACGGATAGCGCGGCGATCTAACATCGTATGAGGTGTGTAGCGCAATAAACGTTCGTTTTGCCAGACGTTGGTTTTATCATACCAATATTCTTCACCCATCAAACCGCCATAGGCAACGTTAAATGTTGGTGTATAACCGACATCTGACGCTCCCCAAAGTTGGGTTAAGTCAGCATACCCACGCGCAATCGGTAATGAATGTTCCAATAAAGTATGACCATCAACGACCATCGAGATGTTTTGCTGGAACTTACCACCCCCTTCGGGCATGACCATCATTTCTAGTTCACGAGCGGCTTGGAGTACCCATTGACGTTGGTCACGACGCGGTTGATTATAGGATTTGACTGAGATGGCACCTTGTTCTTTGAGCCGTTGCACATGGAAGAACGCATCTTCAAAATCATTGATAATTGCCTTGTAGCCAATCCCCTCTGCACCATACAAAATGGTACCGGTTGAGTATACGCGTGGTCCAACGCGAAGACCCGCACGTTGTAACTCACCTGAGGCAAGTATCTCTGTGGTATCGTTAGACGGGTCATGGATAGTCGTCACACCAAAAGCCAAATTCGATAACTGCATCCAGTTTTGCTCTGGGATGATTTCATTGCGCCCATGCGCACCATGCGAATGCGCATCCACTAGACCAGGAATAATGGTTTTACCTGTCGCATCCAATACAAATGCATCATCAGGCACGGTGATAGCATCGACTGGCCCTACAGCTTCAATCGTATCGCCATTGATCAGTACGACGGCATTTTCGATGATTTCACGCTTGGTATCAGCATCGCGCATCGTGACGACGGTACCACCCACAATAGCAGTGTAGCCATTGCCTTTTTTGATGCTATGCGTAAAGGATAAATCCAATCCTGCTGTTACCGGAGCCGCATTTTCTTCGCCCTTACCAACAAATGCAAAAGTATACGCGTGGTCCAACGCGAAGACCCGCACGTTGTAACTCACCTGAGGCAAGTATCTCTGTGGTATCGTTAGACGGGTCATGGATAGTCGTCACACCAAAAGCCAAATTCGATAACTGCATCCAGTTTTGCTCTGGGATGATTTCATTGCGCCCATGCGCACCATGCGAATGCGCATCCACTAGACCAGGAATAATGGTTTTACCTGTCGCATCCAATACAAATGCATCATCAGGCACGGTGATAGCATCGACTGGCCCTACAGCTTCAATCGTATCGCCATTGATCAGTACGACGGCATTTTCGATGATTTCACGCTTGGTATCAGCATCGCGCATCGTGACGACGGTACCACCCACAATAGCAGTGTAGCCATTGCCTTTTTTGATGCTATGCGTAAAGGATAAATCCAATCCTGCTGTTACCGGAGCCGCATTTTCTTCGCCCTTACCAACAAATGCAAAAGCGTCATCCAAACTTTGTTGGTATACAAATGGCCCATGTGACCATGAGACCCGACGGTTATCGGGTGACCAATTTAGATACTCCCCCGCACGTGCAGATATTTGTGTCACCGGTAAGGAAGACATATTAGGGCCAACCGTAATGCGCTTACCATTTTCAACGAAGGGCGTCACATACGTATTGTACTGATAGACAAAAGCAAGCCATTTTTTATCGTGTGAAAGTCTATACTCACTGACTAGATTGGCACCATAGGCATGGGCTTGACGGTCTTCCCCTTGCAGGTTCACACTGACCAACTCCGTTTCAGTGTAGGGTGTGCCAGAGACAAAACTCGTGAAATAAACGCGGTCGTTACCGCCAGCAAAGTGCGGTTGTAAGCCCGATTTGCTGACACGATGTGTTTTACCGCTTTTTACATCCAGCACATAGATACCAGGATCAACAGAATAGGCGGGGTCAAGAATATAACCCCCAGTGAATTTGCGGAAAGTGATTTTGCTCCCATCGGGTGAGAATGCCGGTTCAATGTAATGCCCTGGTGTGGATGTAACCACTTTACTTTTACCACCTCTAGCAGACACCGTGCGCACTGTACCTAACGCTTTATCATCCCAGGTCGTATACACAATGCTTTTACCATCATTGCTATAGCGTGGGTAATATTCATCATGCTCGTTTTGTTTGGTGAGGCGTTTGGTTTTACCACTGGCTAAGTCACGCACGTAGAGTTTGCCCAGGGCTTGGAATAGTGCCGTTTCGCCATCTGGAGAGAGTTGCGCAAAGCGCAGTAATTTTACTGTGAAGTCATTGCCTCCCATTGGCACTGGGAAACGCACTGCTGAGGCATGTTGTACCGTTGTTTCAAGCGTAATATCGAGTGTTTGAAGCGATGCATCTGCGACATTAAGACGGTGAATTTTGCCGCCTGTCCAAAAGACGATGTGTTGGCTGTCAGGGGTCCAATCAAAGTAGCTAAAATAGCCTTCTGTACCAAAACCCTCTTGCATATCGCGCTCTAGTTCAGAAAAGATTGGCGTTTCAACGCCTGTCGTCAAATCTTTGATAAAAAGCGCTGTGTTTTCTTGGATACGACGGACAAAGGCAAGATATTTACCATCAGGTGAGGGCGTCGGGACAACCGCGCCACCTACACCTGAGACAAAGCGTTCTATTTCACCGCTTTGACGATCCATACGGGCAATAGCAAAGGTAGACTTCAGAGGATCACGATTGTAATCAAAGCGAAAACCCGAACTGATATCTTGGGTAAAGTAGATGTAACGACCATCTGGGGAAAAAGCCGGATCAGCTTGGTTTTTTTGGTCTTTTTTGCCATTGCGACGCGCTTGGATCTGCAAACCATCACCGCCAGTGTGGTGATACATCCAAATCTCGCCAGCAGGGATACTACGACTAGACATGATCCCTTTGGTCACTATGATATATTCGCCATCAGGACTCCATTTAGGGGCATGGATGAGATTATTTTTTTCGTCTGTGATTTGCACTAAATTCGAGCCATCTTTATCCATCACCCATACATTAGATAGACCATCACGGTCAGAAATAAAGGCGATTTTGCTACCATCAGGGCTGAACTGCGGTTGAATATTCCACGCGTAGTCTTGGGTCAAAGCAGTCGCTGGGCCACCGTCTGCCGACACAATAAAAATATCCCCTAGCGTATCAAACACCATCTCTTTTCCAGAGGGGGAGATATCAAGACTTGCCCAAGTCATTTCATTGGTATTAATTCTCACGCTGTCACGTGCAAATGGTGGATTCAACACATCCCATTCGGCAAAGCGTTTTTCACTTGCATGAACCGTAGATAACGCGCCAAAAAGCAATGCAACGACAGTGAGTGATAAGCGGATAGGTGACAATAATTTCATGATGGAAACCTTTGATTTTATTATGTTTAAGGTTATCAAAAAGGCAACAAATAGGTTGCCTGTAAATGGCTAGATACTATACAGAGGATGCATCCAAAAGCCAACATAAAAGGCAGGACCATTGGCTGGGATGAATTCTGCTATGACCAGGGTGAGTCATAGCAGATCCACCCTGATTGTGTCACGTTTACATGGTAACGAATTCTTCACCACTGGTAGGATGGATGGCGACACACGCATCAAAATCTGCTTTCGTCGCGCCCATTTTGATCGCGACGCCAAAGCCTTGTAAAATTTCATCCATGCCATGACCAATACCGTGGATCCCAACCACTTTCTCGTCATTTCCGGCACAAATGAGTTTCAGTTTTGTCAGCTGGCGATGCTGCGTGACGGCGGTATACATGGCGCCAAAGCTAGAGTTGTAGACCTTGACTGAGGATTCACCATATTGGGCAATGGCTTCCGCTTCGGTGAGTCCCATCGTGCCAATAGGAGGGTGGGAGAAGACCACTGTGGGGATCAATGAATAATCCATCTTGGCATTAGACTGACCATTGAATAAACGCTCAGAAAGTAGGCGTCCCGCTTTGACTGCAACAGGTGTTAAGTCAATTTTGCCAATATTATCTCCGACCGCGTACACCCCACTTGCACGCGTATTTTGTTGTTCGTCAACTTCGATATGGCCTTGGTCTGTGAGGGTGACATCAGTGTGCTCCAAACCAATGTTATCTGTTGCTGGCGCTCGACCAATCGCCCAGATTAAACAATCGGTTTTGAGTACTTCGTCGTTGTCAAAGTAGACGCTTAAGATGCCGTCATCCCCTTTTACAACTTTGGTCACTTGCGCATAGGTCATCAATTTTGGACCGTGCTCAGCCATCATTTCCACTAAGGTTTGGCTGATCGTTTCATCAAAGTTGCGCAGCGGTTTGCCTTTGCGAACCACAAGTGTCGTAGTGGTTCCTAAAGCGTGTAAAACCCCAGCTAACTCAACGGCAATATAACCTGCACCGATAACTACTGCAGACTTAGGTTGGCTGTTTAAAGCAAAAAATCCATCTGATGTAATACCGTGTTCTGCGCCTTCTATGTCTGGGATGATGGGATAGCCTCCCGTCGCGATTGTGATATGAGGTGCGCGATACCGAACCCCGTTGACCTCGATAGTATTATGATCAACGAAACGGCCATAGCCATTGACGACTGTGATACCGTTATTACCCAACACCCGGTCATAGGATTGATGAATGCGGTCAATATAAGCTTCACGCGATGCGACTAAGCGCTCCCACGAAAAATGGTTTAGGGTGACATCAAAACCATAATCAGGCGCATACAGATTAATAGCTTCTGCGACCTGTGCACCAAACCACATGGCTTTTTTGGGTACACAACCGACATTAACACAGGTACCACCAATCGCTTTTGCCTCAATTAATGCCACTTTGGCACCGTGTTTGGCGGCGCGGTTGGCTGAAGCAATACCGCCACTCCCACCACCGAGACAAATATAATCGTATTCTTGGATTGCTGTATCAGCCATATTCCACATTCCTTATTTATGAGTGTTATCTTCGAGCTAGTCATGTTGGCGTTGAGACTATAACTTAAAAATAGTCGTTTAAGAGTGCTTAGTCTGGCTGAAAAAGAACAAACTGCCAAGCCTTTCCATGTATTGGCAATGTGGAAATAGCCTATTCTGTTCATGTTGAAACGCGTGTTTGCCGCGTAGTGATGGGAGCAGATACCTATTTTTGTCAACCGAACCTTGATTTAGCGAACGGGAACCACATTAATATAAAAGACTGATACAACACCTATACTATTACGAATGAAGAATTTTTTATGAATACAGCTCATGCATGGATCCAAAACGATAACACGCCTTACTTTTCAGCCATCAAAGCCGAAGATATTCAACCTACTATTGAAAAGGCGATAGCTGACTGCAAGGCCACCGTGGAAGCCGTTGTCGCAGCAGGGGATTATTCTTATGCGGGATTATGTGAGCGTTTGGATGAGGTGGATACTCATTTGAGTAACTTGTGGTCGCCGGTATCACATATGAATTCCGTATTAAGCACTGATGCTTGGCGTGAGGCGCACGATGCGTGTTTACCGCTGTTGTCAGAATACGGCACGTGGCTGGGACAGCATGAGGGACTATTTGCGTTGTATCAACAGTTAAAAGCGAGTGCTGAGTTTGCTAGTTTAAGTACGGCACAGCAAAAAATGATCAACAATACATTGCGTGATTTTACCCTATCAGGGATTGCACTCGATGCAGATAAAAAGGCGCAATACGCCAGAATACAAGCGCGTAAATCTGAATTGTCGAGCACATTTTCGAATCGTGTGTTGGACGCGACTATGGCGTTCAGTAAACATATTACAGATGAAAAATTATTAGCGGGTTTGCCTGATTCAGCAAAAGCAGCCGCTGCCCAGACCGCACAACAAAAAGATTTGTCTGGTTGGGTGTTCACCTTGGATATTCCCAGTTATTTACCCATTATGATGTATGCCGACAACCGTGCCCTGCGTGAGGAAATGTACACCGCGTATGTGACGCGTGCCTCGGAGTTGGGACCAAATGCAGGTGAGTTCGATAACACGGATATTATTCAAGAAACCCTAGCCCTGCGCAAAGAGTTGGCGCAGCTGTTGGGCTTTGATAATTATGCAGAACGGTCCTTGGCGACCAAAATGGCCGAAACACCCGAGCAAGTCTTACAGTTTTTACACGATTTGGCCGATAAATCTAAACCCCAAGCCCAAGCAGATATAGCTGAGTTAACCGCGTTTGCAGATGAAAATTATGGGGTGAGTGACTTACAAGCATGGGATCTGGCCTATTACTCAGAAAAGTTAAAACAGGATAAATACGCCATCAGCGATGAAACATTGCGTCCCTACTTCCCTGAAACCCAAGTTATTCCAGGTCTATTCAAAGTTGTAGAAAAACTCTACGGACTCGATATTCGTCAACGCCAAGATATCGATGTGTATCATCCTGATGTCAAATACTATGAAATCTTTGACCACACAGGCGCCTTACGAGGTAGTTTTTATCTGGATTTGTATGCCCGAGAGAAAAAGCGTGGTGGTGCGTGGATGGATGAATGTCGGGTGCGTCGGGTAACTTCAACGGGTGACTTGCAATACCCTATTGCGTATTTGACGTGTAATTTTACTGCGCCGGTGGATGGTAACCCCGCCTGTTTTACCCATGATGAGGTTGTGACACTGTTCCATGAGTTCGGCCATGGTATTCATCATATGTTGACCAAAGTGGATGTGGCAGGGGTGTCTGGCATTAACGGTGTGGCGTGGGATGCGGTAGAATTGCCTAGTCAGTTTTTAGAAAACTGGTGTTGGCAACCCGAGGCCTTATCGTTTATTTCAGGTCACGTTGAAACAGGCGAGCCACTACCCCAAGACTTACTCGATAAAATGCTTGCAGCGAAAAACTTCCAGTCAGCGATGCAAATGCTGCGTCAGATTGAATTTAGTTTATTTGATTTTGAATTGCACATGGCTGAGCCCGATGTCGACGTGCAGGCTTTCATTGATGATATTCGTCAAAAAACAGCCGTCGTCCTTCCACCCGAGTTCAACCGCTTCCAAAATAGTTTTGGGCATATTTTTGCTGGCGGTTATGCTGCAGGCTATTACAGTTACAAATGGGCAGAAGTATTATCAGCGGATGCGTTTAGTGCATTTGAACAAAACGGGATTTTTGACCGTACTACTGGTAATAAATTTTTAACTGAAATCCTAGAACAAGGCGGTAGCCGAGAGCCAATGCAGTGTTTTGTCGCTTTCCAAGGACGAGAGCCCAGTGTGGATGCACTGTTGCGACACTCAGGTATTGCCGCCTAACAAGGCAGGCTATGACCATAGAAACCTACGCGCACTTAGAACAGCGTGCGATATCACGGAAAGGCTCAAAAGCGATGCTGGAGAGCCTGTTAAGTGTCCCCCTATCGACTGCAGAGCTAAGGGCGATACCTGATGATCGCTGGTTAGCAGAATTTACCAAAAAAGTATTTCAATCTGGATTTGTGTGGCGCGTAGTGCGCAACAAATGGCCTGCATTTGAAGAGGCTTTTTTTGGCTTTGCCATCGAGAAAGTCCTGATGATGCCCGACGAGATGTTGGAGCAAAAAGCGACAAACCCTGACATTATTCGCAATTTAAGTAAAGTCCGCACGATCCGTGAAAATGCGTATATGATCTCAGATGTTCAAGACGAACATGGGAGTTTTGGCGATTTTGTGGCTGATTGGGATCCAGATAATATTGTGGGTTTGTGGGACTATCTCAAACAACACGGCAAACGCTTAGGCGGGAATACCGGTCCTTATGCATTGCGTTTTTTGGGTGTGGATACCTTTCTATTGAGCAAAGATGTCTGCGATTACTTTACCCAGCATGGGATCATTACCGGTTCTGTCAGGTCCAAACGCAGTTTAACCGCAATTCAAAATGCGTTTTTAGAGTGGCAACAACAATCCGGGCGGTCTTTGACCGAACTCAGTCAAATTGTAGCTTATAGTTGTGGTGACAACTATGTTGGGCTACAGCGCTAACGCCAAACCCGTGCCTTAGACTTGACCGTTTCCCATGTGGTTTTGGGCAAATCAGGCGCCTTTGCTAACACGGCTTCTAGCATGCTGGCAGTCAAGGGTTGGCGCTTGACATGGGCAAGTAAGATATCAAACCCAACATAGGCTTTGATGCGCTCCAGTGAGTCTTTGTAGGCTTGTGGTAAATGCACGGGGTAAGGGGGAGCGGGCGCTTTGCGTACCCACACAATCAAATCAGCTGCATACAACACGCGCTCCGTTTCATTGACGACGGAGATATCGAGTGTGGTATGACCCGGTGTATACAACACCTTCCAATCTTCAAACCCAGGAATAGGCTCGCCGTCAGCCAGTTTTATGTCCGGATACACATGCGGAGGGTAGTAGATAAATTGACGCCCTCGACCCAGTCGGCCAGCCACCCAATACCCCAAACTGAGATCAATAATGTGTTGTAGACGACCACCAAAGCCTGCATACCACTGTCGTTCAAATTGCCCTGATACGATTTTACAGCCGGTGGCTTGGCGCAGTTTGTGTGCGCAACCGGCATGGTCGGGATGCATATGTGTCACAATGACGACTTTGAGATCGGTAAAGGGACGTCGTAGCGTTTCTGCGAAAAACTGTTTGATGAGGTGATAATCTTGTCGTGACGCACCATCAAGTAACAAACACCCATGCTCGTATTCGACCAAGAAAGTATTTTGGATATAGCCTTGAATAAGGTGAATGTTCACGTTTAGATAGTCCTCATTAACAACGCACACATTAGCATGCCTGTGCTGGCTGGATTATTGTAATCTTGAATTACCTTGCATAAATCGAAGCTATATCACTATAAAGATCATCGCTTTTTAGTTACAATTCACGCATATTTACGTTCGAGTCTATAAAGATGGAAAAGCACACCCACAGCACTGACGCCGCTGATAT
This sequence comes from Glaciecola sp., assembly GCA_040514355.1. Classification (GTDB taxonomy): domain Bacteria; phylum Pseudomonadota; class Gammaproteobacteria; order Enterobacterales; family Alteromonadaceae; genus Opacimonas. The sequence continues at coordinate 14,318 of JBEVCF010000072.1, read as the reverse complement.
TGAAAATGGCAAAACGCATTTTGGTTTCAAACAGGTCGATGCCAAAGACAAAGAGTCCTTAGTCGCTGACGTGTTTCACAATGTAGCAGCGAAATATGACATTATGAATGATGTGATGTCGTTGGGGATCCATCGCATTTGGAAACGCTACACGATTGATAGTGCAGGTGCGCGCAAAGGCATGCAAGTCTTAGACTTGGCCGGTGGTACGGGTGATTTAACAGCAAAATTTTCACGTATTGTCGGCCCCACTGGCAAAGTCACTTTGTCGGATATTAACCCCTCGATGTTAGAGGTGGGCAAAGACAAATTGCGCGATATGGGCTTAGTGCAAAATATCGAGTATGTTGAAGCCAACGCTGAAGACCTGCCATTTGCAGATAATACGTATGACATCGTGACCATGGCGTTTGGCTTGCGCAATGTTACCAACAAAAGCAATGCTTTAGCTTCGATTTATCGTGTGTTAAAGCCAGGTGGCCGCTTACTGGTGCTAGAGTTTTCTAAACCGACTACAGAAGGGCTAAGCAAAATCTACGATGCGTATTCTTTCCATTTACTCCCCAAGATGGGCAAATTAATTGCCAATGATGAGGATAGTTATCGCTATCTAGCCGAATCCATTCGCATGCATCCCGATCAAGAAACCTTGAAAGGCATGATGGAAAACGTGGGCTTTGAAAATACGACCTATACCAATTTAACCGGTGGTATTGTAGCCTTGCACAAGGGATACAAATTTTAATGCCCTTGCGCCAACTCGCTGCCGCGTTGCTGGAACAAGGCTCCAACACCTTGTTACAACTAGATCCTGAGCATCAGCATTGGTTGTCGCCCTTAGCCGGTCAATCCCTACAATTGGTGCTCACACCCATTCAATGGCCATTGGTCTTGTATTTTTCGGAACAACAAATTGATATCGCTTTACCTGCTGAACAATTACCTGAAGATGCCGTTGACTGCAGCGTGATAGTGGCAGTGTCAGCTTTAGATCAAATCCGCGATACGAACAATCTCACCAAACTAATCAAAGCAGATAAATTGGATTTGCAAGGCGATTTGCGGGTTTTACAAAATCTGTCAAGCTTGTTAAATGGCCTCAATGTCGACCTAGCAATCGTCCTTGAGCGTTATCTTGGTGTGCAACCCGCCCATGCGGTCATCGCTTTGGGCGAAAAAGCCAAAGCCTTAGGGGATTATTGGCTAGACCAAGCCCAGGTTACATTGAGTGAAGCACTCATAGAAGAGAAAAAACTCGTCGCCTCTGCATTAGATATCGCATTATTTTGTGATGATGTGACGGCCACTAAATATCAAGCCGACCGCCTTGACGCTAGACTTGCGATACTAGAACAACAGCGTGCCACAAAGACGGATACAGAATAAGGAATACACCCAGATATGGCGACCAAACGCTTTTACCAAATAGCTAAAGTAGTCTTACAATACGGTCTCGATGACTTAATCCCCAAAGCGTGGCTCCCTTGGTACGCTAGGATGGGACGGGTGAGTATTTTTTGGTTGCGCAATCGCCATAAAGATAAGTCTCGCGGCGAGCGGGTACGCCTAGCGCTCGAATCTCTCGGTCCGGTGTTTATCAAGTTTGGCCAAATGCTCTCCACCCGTCGTGATTTGATCCCACTAGACATCGCAGACGAGCTCGCCATTTTGCAAGACAATGTGCCTCCTTTCTCGGGAGAAGCGGCTGAAGCGTCAATTCTCAAAGCATTAAACATTGAATCGTTAGATGAGTTATTTACTGATTTTGATCCCAAACCATTGGCATCAGCCTCTATTGCACAAGTACACACAGCTAAACTCAAAGCCGACTCGGCAGAGGTGGTCATTAAAGTTATCCGGCCAAATATCGAGCCCATTATCGAATCGGATGTTGAGTTGTTGCGCTCGATTGCGGTGGTGGTGCAACGCTGGTTGCCCGATGGCAAACGCATGCGCCCTGTTGAAGTCGTCGAAGAGTATCAAAAAACGATTTTTGATGAACTGAATTTAGTGCGTGAATCCACTAATGGCATGGCCATCAAACACAACTTCAAGGATTCTGACGCGCTGTACGTGCCCCATTTCTACGCTGATTATTGTACTGAGAGTGTCATCGTGATGGAGCGGATCTACGGTATTCCTGTCTCGGACATTGAGGCCCTAGAAGCACAGGGTACCAATATGAAAAAGTTGGCAGAGCGCGGTGTAGAAGTCTTTTTTACTCAAGTGTTTCGCGATAGTTTTTTCCATGCAGACATGCATCCTGGAAACATTTTTGTCAGCCGTGAACATCCACACGACCCGTGTTACATAGGGATTGATTATGGCATCGTCGGCACCTTGAATGCGGAAGATAAGCATTATTTGGCAGCGAATTTCATTGCGTTTTTCAATCGCGACTATCGCAAAGTCGCCGAACTACACCGCGATTCTGGCTGGGTACCCGCAGATACGAACTTGGATGATTTAGAAAGTGCCATTCGCGCCGTCTGCGATCCCATCTTCCAAAAACCGCTCAATGAGATTTCTTTCGGTCATGTATTGTTACAGCTGTTTAACACTGCGCGCCGCTTTAATATGGTAGTGCAACCACAACTCGTTTTACTCCAAAAAACATTATTGTATGTCGAAGGTTTGGGGCGCATGCTGTATCCCCAACTCGATTTGTGGGCGACGGCTAAACCATTTTTAGAAAACTGGATGAACGAACAAATTGGCTTCAAAGCGATGTTCACCAAAATTAAGCACAACGCCCCGTTCTGGAGCGAAAAATTGCCCGATATGCCTGATTTGTTGTTTAACACCTTACAACAACTCAAAGCCTTACCTGAGTTACAAGATAAACAGTTTAGAGAACAACAAGCCCTGCAGCGCAAACACCAAAAGTCTACGCTTTATGGCATGTTGGGCTCTACTGGGTTTATCTTAGCGCTCTTGATGTTCGCCAATGGTATGCCTTTAAAATACGAGTTGGGTTTGACGGTGTTTGGCGCCTACTTTTGGGTCAAAGCGATTATTAAGTCCAGAGAATAGAGCTACGTTTATTCTGATTTGCGATTAGAAATTGCGATTAGCATCTGCACCATAAAATGCTTCAAAGCGCAGCGCGAGACCATATGTTGCTTTGAAATCCTCCCGTTTAAGCCACAACACAAACGGCTCAATTTCAAAGAATAGCCATTTGCGCAAGGGATTGCTGCGCAATTTTGTACTCAGTAAGATCTGCTCGGTATGCATATTTGGTTTGGAAAAACCACTGACAAACAAGGTGTTGACCCACGTCGATTGCGGACCCAAACGAGTATAACGCTGAGCTTCAAAACGCCATTTGAAGCGGTCGTCTATATCTGAATACAACCAACGGTGATTCAAACGATCCAAAATCTTGCCACTGCGCTCGTACAATAATGATGCGCCAACTTCGCTGCCCCAACGGTCACGGTTGTAATAATACAACTGCGTATCATACAATAAGGTCGCTTTGGGATTAAATGTGTAGAAATCTCGGTACGTAGCACGTGCAAACACCTGATCACGGCGACCAAACCCTATCCGATATGTCACATTGTCAAAGCGCGGACTAAAAAAGCGCAACGCCAACGTAGCATTTTGTCTTTGCGAGTCAACTTCTCGGCTGGTTTTGATCGTGTTATCTAGCGTCTCATCTTCATCGTCACTGAGTAACAAATCAACGCGGTTTTTGAGTGAGGGGAGGGTGAATTTGATGCGAAAGCGCGTATCAAATTCAGCCCAATCCGTACTGCGCGGCTCCCAGCCCAAGCGAATTTTTCCACTGGCACCCGCATCCTGGCTTGGCTGCGTCGCAAACCAGCTATCGATTGTTTGGGCTTGGTCATTAAATGTTTGACCTAGGGTGCGATGCCACTTGTCCAACCAGATATCATTGTCTTGGGCTAGCACTTCCTTGGCCGACATCATGAATACAAAGCCGATGTACAGCAATGCTAGTAGTGCTGGTCTTTTGTAAGATCTGTTTTGGTGAGTATATCGCTGCAACAAATTATCCCTTCTTCGTATACTTAAACTATACCAACTTCCTAGAGATAGGCATAATGATATTGGTAGGTATTTGTCTTAGGACGTGCTACTATTTTCAAGAATATTTTGTTAAAAAATAAGGATATTCCATGGGTGGAATCAGTATTTGGCAGTTACTCATTATCGCGTTGATTGTCATTTTATTATTTGGTACGAAAAAACTTCGAGGCATGGGTGGTGATTTAGGTTCTGCGGTAAAAAACTTCAAAAAAGCTGTGAATGATGAACCTGAAAGCAAGCCGAGCGATGCTGACTTTGCCGATGAGCAAATTGCACAGAAGAAAACGACGGTTGAGTCAGAGAAAAACCAACAAAAAGCTGACTAATTATGTTTGATATCGGGTTTTGGGAGTTACTCGTCATTGCGGTAATGGCGCTATTAGTGTTGGGCCCAGAGAAAATGCCAGGCGCTATACGTTCGACAGCAAAAACCATCCGCAGTGTTAAAGCTATGGCTAATGGCTTTAAAAATGAGATGGAAGAGCAACTGCGCGTGCATGAATTACACGAAAATCTCAAAAAGGCCGAACAACAGGGCATGAAAAACCTCGACCCTACCTTACAAGCCAGTGTTGATGAATTAAGACAAGCTGCTGAGTCGGTGCAACGACCCTACAAAAAAGACCATGACGACCGCTAACCCTTCTTCCTCTAATTTGGTGTCGCATTTATTAGAGTTGCGTTCGCGCATACTCAAAATGCTCCTGAGTGTCTTCATTGTATTTTGTTGTTTGGCCTATTTTGCGCAAGACATTTACCACTGGTTGGCACAGCCCTTATTAGACGTGATGCCAGATGGTGCGTCGATGATTGCAACCGATGTGGCATCACCTTTCTTTGCACCGTTTAAATTAACCATGGTGGTGTCCTTTTTTATTGCCATCCCATACGTGCTATATCAGGTGTGGGGCTTCATTGCGCCTGCCTTGTACCGCAACGAAAAACGCCTCGTTGCACCGTTGTTACTATCGAGTACTTTACTGTTCTATGCTGGTATGGCATTTGCGTATTTTGTCGTTTTTCCCTTAGCATTTAGTTTCTTTAATTCCGTGGCGCCAGAAGGCGTGGTCGTGAGTACCGATATCAGTAGCTATCTGAACTTTGTATTAAAGATATTTTTTGCATTTGGTTTGGCCTTTGAAATCCCGATTGCGATTATTTTATTGTGTTGGACGGGCGTGACTACACCAGACAAACTTCGAGCTAAACGCCCCTATATCATTGTGGGTACATTTGTCGTTGGCATGTTGTTAACGCCACCGGATGTGATTTCACAAACCTTACTTGCCGTTCCAATGTGGTTATTGTTTGAAGTGGGCGTGATCATCGGGAGCGTCTATCAACGCAAAACCGACATGGCAGAGGCTGATGAAAGCCAGTATACTGAAGAAAAATAAGAAAAGAGAATTATCATGCGTGTAATGAAATTATTAGCCCTAGCGCTGAGTGTTAGCCTTATTCCTAGCTTTGTATATGCTGACCAATCGGTGGCTGATGCCATCAAAGCGTGCAGTGAAAAACAGAACAGTTTGCAGCGTTTAGTGTGTTATGACGGCATTGCAGGCAGGCTCAATGATCTATCCGACAGTGTGTTGCCCGAGGCACGTAGCACGTTATCTGCACCGGCAGTTCCAGCCACAGCTGTGCCAACGGTGACACCAAGCCAACGCAACGCCGTAAAACAAGAAAGTGACTTTGGTTTGGTCAGCAAGGACGGCGAAGAAATCCTGCGCGCCAAAATTGTCAAAATTGAAAAAGATTCCCGTTCACTGATGACGTTTACTTTGGATAACGGTCAAGTTTGGCGTCAAACTGAAGTCAGTCGTTTGCGTATCAAAGTTGGCGAAACGGTGGAGATTGAGCCAGGTCGGTTCAGTGGATATTTCCTCAGTAGCGTGAATAACAATCGCTCTACCAATGTCAAAAGGATCAAGTAGTACCATGTCGTTTTTCTTACCTCATCGTCCACGTCGTCTGCGTTTGAACGACAACATTCGCGGTTTAGTGCGAGAGCATCAACTCAGTGTAACGGACTTGATTTATCCCATGTTTGTCAAAGAAGGTGAAAAAGACATTGAAGCGGTACCATCCATGCCAGATGTGTATCGTTACTCTATCGATACGTTGTTAGATAAGTTGGCGGAGGTTGTGGCTTTAGGGATCCCTGCCATCGCGATTTTTCCGGTTACACCAATGAGTGAAAAGTCGCTGATGGCCGAAGCAGCTTACAGCCCAGATGGTCTAGCACAACGCACCGTCAAAGCCGTCAAAGCAGCATACCCTGACCTCTTGGTGATCACCGACGTCGCACTCGATCCTTTCACGACGCATGGTCAAGACGGCATTATCGATGACGCAGGTTATGTCTTGAATGACATAACTAATGAAATTTTGATCAAACAAGCCCTTTCGCATGCGCAAGCGGGAGCTGATATTGTTGCACCATCAGATATGATGGATGGTCGGATTGGTTTGATCCGCGATGCGTTGGAAGAAGCGGGGTTTGTGAACACAGGGATTATGGCTTACTCTGCTAAATATGCTTCCAGCTATTATGGTCCCTTCCGCGATGCCGTCGGTTCAGCGGCAAATATCAAAGGCGGTGATAAGAAGACCTATCAAATGGATCCGGCGAACTCCGATGAAGCGATTAAGGAAGTCGCGATGGATCTTGAAGAAGGTGCTGATATGGTGATGGTCAAACCGGGTATGCCTTACCTCGATATCGTCCGTCGCGTGAAAGAAGAGCTCAAAGCACCCACGTTTGCCTATCAAGTCAGCGGCGAATACGCGATGCACCAAGCGGCCTTTGCCAATGGCTGGTTAAGCAAAGAAACAGTGATTATGGAATCCTTGCTGAGTTTTAAACGTGCTGGTGCGGATGGCATTTTAACGTATTTTGCAGTAGAAGCAGCTAAACTATTAAATACACATCCTTAATCAAATGGTGAATCACATGCCACAAGCGATTTCACATAATGCTGTGAAAACTCAGCCCTATAAAAAATTGTCTGTAGTGACCCTAGTGTTATTGTGTATACCTGCATTGGCAATGATGTTGACCGACGAAGTCCAATGGCAAGTGGGTGACTTTGTGGTAATGGCCAGCTTAATCTTTGTCAGCGGCTCTATTGCTATTAAGGCCACTGAACTTCTTGGTAAAAATTACAAATGGCTTATTTCTAGTTTGACGTTTACCTTATTTTTAATTATTTGGGCTGAGTTAGCCGTCGGCATCTTTCCATAACTCTGAGCTGCTTCATATATATCGATAAACTGCTGATATATTTACATGCTTAGACGGTTGTTTCTTGGATCACGAGTTTGTGGTTGATCTTGTATTGCAACCAACTTTCATTCGTCAATTCAATTTCCACCAACTTGTTGTGTTTTAACCACCCGTCTGGGAAGCATAGCGTCCATTGTGGCTCATCAATCATCAACTGGATATTGTCGAGTTCCGCTAACCTATCACGCCCATTGCGTTTGGTATGGATGATCACTGCTAAGCGCAGAACGCGCAATAAGGCTGTTAACGTAGGACGCGTTTCTTCAGGGTAATCTGCAAACACATCTTGTGGTACGGCTTGACGATGGTATCTCACCAGTTCTGCAATACATTGGCGTTGCAGTTTAGTAAACCCTTCAAGTGGGGTATGTTCAAGAATGTATGCACCGTGCAGGTGGTAGTTCTTGAACTCAATATGTAAACCAATCTCGTGCAACATACTGGCACTGTATAACAGGGTGCGGGCGTCCAGAGAGCAAATTTCAGCATGCTGGCACATCTGTGAGTAAAGGTTAAGCGCGGTTTGGGTGACACTGCGGGCTTGCTCAGTGTGAATATGAAAACGCTTCAAACAACCTGTAATGGTCTGTTGACGACGATCGTCTAGGGGCTGATCGTCTAACATGCCATATATCAAACCTTCTCGTAAGGCCCCGCCGGCAATATTCATTTCTTTGATCCCCAGCACTTCAAACAATGCAATTAAGATCGCTAAGCCGCTGGGAAAGATAGCACGTCGTGATTCGGCCAAACCAGGGATGGCCAAACGATCAATATGTTCATACTCAATACATTGCACTAACAAAGCGCGCATGTAACTGAGTTTAATCGCGTCGCGATTACCTTGATCAATCAATATATCAGTAATCGCCTGGGGCGTCCCTGAGGCGCCTAAACACATTTGCCAGTCAAAACATAAAAAGGGATTTGCAGCTGGCTCAATGATGGTTTTGGCGGCTGCAATGGCTTGCTCAAAGTTGGTCTTATTGAGTAAGCCATTGCCAAAGTATTGATCCATAAACGTCACACAGCCCATGTTGAAGCTGTGCAGATGAATAGGCGTAATATCACGGCCTAATACTACCTCGGTGCTAGCACCACCAATATCAATCACTAATGTATTGCCGATGGTAGTGGAGGTATAGGCCACGCCTCGATAGATTTCGGCGGCTTCTTCTTGGCCAGAAATGACCCTGATTGTGTGGCCAAGTATATTTTCAGCGCGTTGCAAAAAAGCATGCGCATTAACCGCTAAGCGCAGAGTGGCGGTGGCAACAATTTTAATGTTTTTTGCGGGGATATTTTGCAAACGGTCAGCAAACGATACCAAACAGGACCAACCCCGCTCCATGGCTTCTTCACTGAGCACCATGTCTTCGTTCAACCCATTAGCTAAACGCACTTTTTGTTTCACTTTTGAGACAATTTGCACGTTGCCGTTTTGTACGTAAACAACGACCAGATGAAAGCTGTTTGAGCCTAAGTCGACCGCAGCAAAAAACTCGCCCTTTGCTTGCAATGTAGTTAGTTCATCTGGACGCATTGGCGTATCCTCGCATTTAGCGTTGTTGACCTCGTGGTTTAGGTCCACGTCCTTTGTGACCGTTTCTGCCTTTTCCATGGCTAGTTGGTTTCCTTTTAAACACTGGTGGAGTGATATCGTCTAACAATGCATCCGGGTCATAATCGCTGACCGGGATTGAATGTTCAATATACGCTTCAATTGCAGGTAGATTCAATGCGTATTTTTCGCAAGCAAAGCTAATGGCATGTCCGCTGGCACCAGCGCGACCTGTTCGGCCGATACGATGTACATAATCTTCTGCATCATCAGGTAAGTCATAATTAAATACATGTGAAACTTTGTCAATATGTAATCCACGTGCGGCAACATCAGTTGCGACTAGGATATCCAATTGACCTTTTGAGAATTGTTGTAAAATAGCCAGACGTTTCTTTTGCGGGACATCACCACTGAGTAAACCCACCCGATGGCCATCGGCTTCAAGCCATGCAGAGACGGTTTCACAATCAAATTTGGTGTTGGCAAAAACAACTGCCTTTTCTGGCCATTCATCTTCGAATAACGTCAATAACAAGCGCATTTTGTCACTGTCTGATGGGTAAAACAGTTCTTCTTTGACCCTGGTGGCTGTTTTCTTTTCTGGTTCCACTTGTACATGCGTAGGGTTGTTCATGTGTTCATACGCTAACTCTTGTACGCGATAACTCAAAGTGGCAGAAAACAACATACTCAAGCGTTCGGTCGCCGGCGGCATGCGGCGAAACATAAAGCGGATATCTTTAATAAAACCTAAATCAAACATGCGGTCTGCTTCATCCAAGACGGCAACCTGTAAATGTTTTAGGGTAAAGGTATCTTGTTTGTAAAAATCAATGATACGTCCCGTGGTGCCGATAATGATATCTACGCCTCGTTCGAGTTGTTGGCGTTGATTTTCATAACCTTCACCCCCATAGATAAGACCAAGCGTTATACCAGTGTGTTCACTGAGTAGTTTTGCATCATTGTGAATCTGCACAGCGAGTTCACGCGTGGGCGCCATAATCAGTGCTTTTGGGCCTGGCTGGTCATTTTTGTTCATTAACAAATGGTGAAAGGTCGCGACTAAAAAGGCAATGGTTTTGCCTGTGCCGGTTTGCGCTTGGCCCGCGATGTCCAACCCCTCTAATAAAGGAGGTAGGCTTAGGGCTTGAATTGGCGTACAATGCGCGAAATTTGCCGCATCAAGTGCAGTTAAGATCTGTGGGTGAACCGGTAAATCGTGAAAACGAGTTTCTGTTAAATGTGTTTTTTGCATGATATATAAAT
>JBEVCF010000072.1:262-4127 GCA_040514355.1 Glaciecola sp. | reverse complement strand
CTTGGTGCGGACCATGTAAAATGATTGCACCTATCTTATCTGAAATTGCCGAAAGTTACGACGGTAAAGTCACAATTGGTAAATTAAATGTCGATGAGAACAGCGAGACGCCTCCTAAGTATGGCATCCGTGGTATTCCGACATTATTGCTGTTTAAAGATGGTAACGTTGCAGCGACAAAAGTCGGCGCATTATCAAAAGCTCAGTTAGAAGAATTCTTGGCTGAAAATTTATAAATCTGTCTTTTGACAAATTTTGTGAGAAAAAGAGGAAAGTTTTTTACTTTCCTCTTTTATTTTGTGCATAAATTGGTTGCATTTCTTTACGAATTAAAATTTACGTGTTACTTTAAGACAGTACTTATTCTCATAAGTTTACCACAGTCACATCCTCTTACGCCTGTACTGTGCATCTTCCACAACTAAAGAAGCCAACATATGTTACCAATATGTTCGAGCAAAAAGATCCAATTATGAATTTAACGGAACTCAAGAAAAAACCAATCAGTGAACTCGTTGCCTTATCTGAGGAAATGGGAATTGAAAACATGGCGCGTGCGCGCAAACAAGACATCATCTTTGCCGTCCTTAAAAAACACGCCAAAAGCGGTGAAGACATCTTCGGTGATGGTGTACTTGAAATTTTGCAAGATGGGTTTGGTTTCCTGCGTTCCGCGGACTCTTCGTATTTAGCTGGGCCAGATGATATTTATGTTTCACCTAGTCAAATTAGACGTTTCAACTTGCGAACGGGTGATAGTATTTCGGGTAAAATCCGACCACCAAAAGATTCTGAGCGTTATTTTGCTCTGCTTAAAATCCGCGAAGTCAATTTTGATAAGCCAGAAAACTCCCGTAATAAGATCCTCTTCGAAAACTTAACGCCTCTGCATGCAAACGAGCGTTTGCGGATGGAGCGTGGTAATGGTAGTACGGAAGATATTACCGCACGTGTTCTGGACTTAGCGTCGCCAACAGGTAAAGGCCAGCGTGGTTTGATTGTTGCCCCTCCTAAAGCGGGTAAAACGTTGTTACTACAAAATATTGCACAATCTATTTCCGCCAACCATCCTGATTGTCAGTTGATGGTTTTGCTGATTGATGAGCGTCCAGAAGAAGTGACGGAAATGCAACGTTTGGTCCAAGGTGAAGTGGTTGCGTCTACCTTTGATGAACCGGCATCACGTCACGTGCAAGTGGCTGAAATGGTGATTGAAAAAGCCAAACGTTTGGTCGAACATAAAAAAGACGTGGTTATCTTACTGGATTCCATTACGCGTCTTGCGCGTGCGTACAACACCGTAATCCCCTCGTCAGGTAAGGTCCTCACCGGTGGTGTCGATGCCAATGCCTTACATAAGCCCAAGCGTTTCTTTGGTGCAGCACGGAACGTTGAAGAGGGCGGTAGCTTGACCATTATTGCTACAGCATTGATTGACACAGGTTCAAAAATGGATGAAGTCATTTATGAAGAGTTCAAAGGTACCGGTAACATGGAGCTGCATTTGAACCGCAAGATTGCTGAAAAACGTGTCTTCCCTGCGATTGATTTTAACCGTTCAGGTACACGTCGAGAAGAATTACTCACGTCTCAAGAAGAATTACAGAAGATGTGGATTTTGCGTAAAATTGTGCATGAAATGACAGAAATTGATGCGATGGAATTCTTAATTGGCCGTTTGGCGATGTCCAAAACTAATGACGAATTCTTTGATGCAATGAAACGTCAAAAAACCTAAGGTTTTGATTTTATAAAAAAAGGCGAGTAGAGTGCATCTAGTCGCCTTTTTTGTGCCTATTTTTCAGGCCAAGTCGCGCACGCATCATTAACCAAATACGATAGGAATAATAAGCATGAAACCATTCATCTTGGCTTGTACTGTTATGGCGGTTTTTGCTAGTCCAGTATGGGCCAAACCCGATACGTCATTAACCGCTAGCAAGGCAGCGGCGATTGAGAAGCAAGTCATCACTTGGCGCCATCATTTTCACGCCAATCCAGAATTATCAAATCGCGAATTCAAAACGGCAGCCTACATCGAAAAATACTTACTTTCACTGGGACTGCAAGTACAGACAGGGATTGCCAAAACGGGCGTAGTAGGGTTGCTTGATACAGGCAAGCCTGGTCCGGTTGTGGCCTTGCGGGCTGATATGGATGCATTACCTATTTTAGAACAAAATGATTTGCCTTATCGCTCAACCGTGCGTGGTGAATTTAATGGTAAAGATGTACCGGTCATGCATGCATGCGGTCACGATACGCACATGGCGATGTTGATGGGGGCAGCTAAAATTCTAACTGATATGCAAGATGAGTTGGTCGGGCAGGTGAAGTTTATTTTTCAGCCGGCCGAAGAAGGTAGTCCAGAGGGAGAAGTAGGTGGTGCAGAAATTATGGTCAAAGAAGGGGTTTTGAAAAACCCAGATGTGGATGCTATTTTTGGTCTGCACATTAGTTCTGCAACAGATATTGGGACGGTGCGTTGGCGTGAAGGTGGGATCATGGCTGCAGTCGATCCTTTTAAAATTGTGATCAAGGGTAAGCAAGCTCACGGTGCCTATCCATGGCTGAGTGTTGATCCCGTCACTACGGCTGCACAAATGATCATGAGTATTCAAACTATCGTCAGCCGCGAGCTAAAATTGGTCGATGATGCTGCTGTGATCACGATTGGCGCTATCAATGGTGGGAACCGCTCAAACATTATTCCCCAGGAAATTGAATTGGTCGGTACGATACGTACGCTCAATGAAGCTGCACGCGAGCACATCTATGAAGCCTTACCGCGTAAAGTCTCTGCAATTGCTGAATCTATGCGGGCAGAAGCGGAATTAACACTGCCCTTGGATTATAATTACCCCATTACTTACAACGACCACGAGCTCATGCAGCAAGTGTTACCGACGTTAGAGCGCACTGCGGGCAAAGAGAATGTCATTTACACCAAAGCGGTAACAGGCGCTGAAGATTTTTCTTATTTCCAAAAAGCGGTGCCCGGCGTGTATTTGTGGATCGGGGGCAAACCACTTGATGTGGATCCGAAAGATGCACCGGCACACCATACGCCAGAATTCATTGTTGATGATGCCGGTATGAAGTTAGGTGTTAAATTATTGACGAATCTAACTATCGATACGCTTTTTGCAAAGCAAACTAAATAATAGGCTATGTGAAATAAACGCTGGGTGGTATTTATCACACTCAGCGTAGTTCAAACCTATACAGTCAAATCGCCGAACTGATTTAAATGTTCGCGAAATGCGTCACTGACACTACTTTTCGGGCGGTTAAGTAATGATACGGCATGCCATTCATTGACTAGAGGGAAGTCAATAATATTCAGTTCCTTAACGGGGTTAGCCGTGCTTTGATTGATAGTATGCTCAGATAACACTGCAAGGCCAATCCCTGCCGATACTGCAGCTTGAATTGCTTCATTACTCTCAATCGACATAATGTTGGTAAGATTGATATTATTTTGTAAACAATAATTCTGCAGCGCTTTATGCGTATTTGAACCTTGTTCACGAATTAGAAATTTATGCTCAAGCAATTCATTTAGGTGGCAATGATTTGGGCCATCAAAATCAACTGGGGCAACCACTTTTAATTTGTTCGTCATAAAGGGACGCGCTTCGATGTCCGAAAATTCCGGTACATCCGATAAAATATACATATCGTCGAGCTGTTGTTTGATGCGATCAGTGATTTGCTCAGAATTACCGACTTTAATATGGATGTTGATTCCTGGGTGCTCGAGGCAAAATGGTTTAAGTATTTTAGGCACCAAATACTTTGCGGTTGACGCGACCGCTAGCTTGAATGCACCTCTAGATTGACCTTTTAGTGCCAGGATGTGTGA
>JBEVCF010000072.1:0-252 GCA_040514355.1 Glaciecola sp. | reverse complement strand
CTTTGGTAGACTGCTTTGCCTGCATCAGTTAAGTTGATGGTTCCATGATGGGTTTCAAGCAAAGGCATGCCATAAATTTCAGTTAACTTTTTCAACTGCAATGAAACGGTCGGTTGAGAGAGAGATAGACGTGCTGAAGCGCCAGTAATAGAACCGTTTTCAACCACATGCTTGAAGACTTCTAAGAGTCGAAATGTTACAGAATTCATAACTCAATACTATAGCGTAAATCATAAAGGTAAATACTTAAAG
>JBEVCF010000071.1:0-9438 GCA_040514355.1 Glaciecola sp. | reverse complement strand
GTTTATGGCGACGCGCCTGTACAGCAGAAGGAACGAACTATGAGTCAACATGTAAAAATATTTGATACCACACTGCGTGATGGTGAACAGGCGTTGCCTGCTAGCTTAACAGTCAAAGAAAAATTACAAATCGCACTGGCTCTCGAAAAACTAGGCGTGGATATTATCGAAGCTGGTTTCCCTGTTTCCTCACCAGGCGATTTTGACTCAGTACGCACTATTGCCAAAGAGGTCAAAAACTCGATTGTGTGTGGTTTATCCCGCGCCTTACCCAAAGATATCGATGCTTGTGGACAAGCCCTCAACATCGCCGAGCGCTTTCGTATCCATACGTTTATTGCAACCTCTGACATTCACGTCGGTACCAAGCTCAAAAAATCGCAAGATGAAGTGGTAGAGATGGCTGTCGCCGCGATTAAACACGCCCGTCAATACACGGATGACGTTGAATTCTCTTGTGAAGATGCTGGTCGTACCCATATTGACTACCTTTGTCGCATGGTCGAGGCCGCTATCACAGCAGGCGCCAAAACCGTGAATATTCCTGACACTGTTGGTTACACAACTCCGACTGAGTTTGGTGGGATCATTGAGCAGTTGTTTAACCGCGTGCCTAACATCGATCAAGCCACCATCTCCGTGCATTGTCACAATGACTTGGGACTGGCCGTCGCTAACTCACTTGCGGCTGTTGAGCAAGGTGCGCGACAAGTTGAATGTACGATCAATGGTATAGGTGAACGTGCAGGTAACTCATCGCTAGAAGAGATTGCGATGATTTTACAAACGCGCAACGAGCGCTATGGCTTGACGACGAGTATCAAAAGCCAAGAAATTCATCGCACCTCTAAACTGGTCTCACAATTGTGTAACATGCCAGTACAAGCGAATAAAGCCATTGTCGGTGCAAACGCCTTTGCGCATTCCTCAGGTATTCACCAAGATGGTGTTTTAAAGGGTCAAAACACCTATGAAATCATGACGCCTGAGAGTGTGGGTTTGAACAAAAACCAATTAAACCTCACGTCGCGTTCAGGTCGTCACGTAATCAAACATCGTCTGACGGAGCTTGGCTATGCTGAGAGTGATTACGACTTGGATGAAGTCTATGCATCATTCTTGCGTTTGGCAGACAAAAAGGGGCAAGTCTTTGATTATGACTTAGAGGCTCTATTATTTTTTAATCAACAAAAACAAGAAGAATCGTTTTACGAGTTGGAGTATATCCAAGCAACGTCGGGTCGTGACATCATTCCTAGCGCAACCGTCACCTTAATTATGGGTGGAAAACCCGTTACACACAGTGCCATAGGTAACGGTCCTGTTGATGCCGCATACAATGCAATCATGCAGATCATCAACGAAAATGAAATCAAAATCATCGACTTTAAACTCGATTCAAAAGGAGAAGGCGCCGATGCCCTGGCACAAGTCAGTATCGTGGCAAAATACAAAGAGCGTCGCTTCCATGGCATAGGCCTAGCAACAGATATCGTTGAATCCGGTGTAAAAGCACTGATTTTCGTTTTAAATAATATGCACTTAGCTGATCGCATTGATGAGCAAAAGCAACACATCGTTTCAGGAGAGTAAATGTCAACGTATCAACTAGCCGTTTTAGCCGGTGATGGAATTGGGCCAGAAGTCATGGCTCAAGCCAACTTAGTACTCGATGCTATCGAACAAAAATTTGGGCTAACACTTAAGCGAACAGCTTATCCAGTAGGTGGTTATGCCATTGATCACCACGGTGAGGCCTTGCCTGCTGCTACCTTGAAAGGATGCGAAGACGCTGATGCAATCTTGTTTGGTTCCATTGGTGGTCCCAAATGGGATACTCTACCGCTTGAACAACGTCCTGAGCGAGCTGCTTTATTAACGTTACGCAGTCATTTTGATCTGTTCAGTAATTTACGACCTGCACGCATTTATCCTGGTCTTGCAGATTTGTCACCACTGCGCAAAGACATTGCTCAAAGTGGTGTCGATGTACTGGTTGTACGTGAATTAACTAGCGGTATTTATTTTGGACAGCCCAAAGGGGTCGAAGGCGAAGGTGAAGAGCAAAACGCGTTTGACACTATGCGATATAGTAAGAAAGAAATTCGTCGTATCGCAATTTCCGCTTTTGAAGCCGCGCAAAAACGCAACAAAAAAGTCACTTCAGTTGACAAAGCTAATGTATTGTCATCCAGCCGATTGTGGCGTGAAGTAACTGAAGAAGTTGCTAAGGACTACCCTGATGTGGAACTGGAGCATATCTATATTGATAATGCCACCATGCAGTTGCTCAAAGATCCCGCGCAATTCGATGTGATGTTATGCTCAAACCTATTTGGTGACATCATTTCTGACGAATGTGCGATGTTAACCGGTTCAATGGGCTTATTGCCTTCTGCGTCAATTAATGGCAGTGGCTTTGGTTTGTATGAACCAGCTGGTGGCAGTGCGCCAGATATTGCGGGCCAAGGCATTGCCAACCCGATTGCGCAAATTTTATCTGCCGCGATGTTACTGCGTTACTCATTAAATGAAAATGCCGCCGCTGACGCCATTGAGGCTGCAGTTGTTGCTACACTTGAAGCGGGTGTACTCACTGGCGAGTTACTCAGTGCAGAACAGCGCCACAAAGCGTCCAACACCGCTCAAGTTGGCGCGCACATCGTGCAACATATTTTACAAGGTTAGAAAGAACATGGCTCAAACGCTCTATGACAAAATATGGCAAGCACATATCGTGCGCCAAGTCGGTGATGATACATTGCTGTACATCGACCGTCATTTAATCCACGAGGTCACGTCTCCACAAGCTTTCGCTGGTCTAAATGAAAAGGGACGTAAAGTGTTGCGCCCAGACCGTGTTGTTGCAACCATGGACCACAGTATCTCCACCCGTTCTCTCGCGCTTGACGCGTGCGGACCTGATAACCAACTGCAGTTACAGACCCTTGTTAATAACTGTGCTGATCACGGCATTGAACTCTTCCCAGTCGGCCACCAAAAACAAGGTATTATCCATGTCATGGCGCCCGAGTTAGGTGCGATTTTACCGGGCAACACTGTGGTGTGTGGCGATTCACATACCGCAACTCATGGGGCCTTTGGTGCCCTCGCCTTTGGTATTGGGACATCAGAAGTAGAACACGTATTAGCAACGCAAACGCTCAAACAAACCAAAGCGAAAAACCTCAAGGTCGAAGTCAATGGCACGTTGCCGATCGGGGTCACGGCCAAAGATATTATCTTAGCGATTATCGGTGAGCTCGGTCATGCTGGCGCCACAGGTATGTCATCGAGTATTGCGGCGATACAATTGCAGGGCTGTCAATGGAAGAGCGGATGACAATCTGTAATATGAGTATTGAAGCGGGCGCTAAAGCAGGTCTAGTTGCGCCTGATCAAACCACGTTTGACTACATCGCTGGTCGCGAAAAAGCACCCAGTGCCGAGCATTGGGATGAAGCGGTATCGTACTGGCAAACACTTTACAGTGACGCCGAAGCACAGTTTGATAAAGTGGTCAGTTTACAAGCTTCAGATATCAAACCTCAAGTCACTTGGGGCACCAACCCTGGACAAGTTATCGGTGTGAATGACCCGATTCCTGCTCCAGAGGAGTTTGCGGATCCGGTTACCCGCGAGTCAGCGACCAAAGCGCTCAAATATATGGGACTTGAAGCAGGTAAAGCCTTAGCAGACTTCCCCGTATCACATGTATTTATCGGTTCTTGTACCAATTCACGTATCGAAGACTTACGCGCAGCAGCAGCCATTGCGCGCAAAGGTAAAGTCGCTACATCCGTCACGGCCATGATTGTCCCTGGCTCAGCTGCAGTTAAGAAACAAGCTGAAGCAGAAGGTCTAGATAAAATCTTCTTAGACGCAGGTTTTGAATGGCGCTTACCGGGTTGTTCGATGTGTTTGGGCATGAACGATGATTTGTTGGGTGAAGGCGATCGTTGTGCATCAACCAGTAACCGTAACTTTGAAGGTCGTCAAGGCCGTGGTGCCCGCACGCACTTAGTCAGTCCAGCCATGGCTGTGGCCGCTGCCTTAACGGGTAAATTTACCGATGTCAGAGAATTTCAGGAGTAACCCATGAGTGGCATTAATCTACATGAAGGTACGGCTGTACCGTTAGACATCGCGAATATCGATACTGATCAGATCATCCCTAAGCAATTTTTGACTGGGGTAACACGTAGTGGGTATGGTAAACATCTATTTCACGATTGGCGCTACAATGACTTACACGAGCAAGAGCCAAATCCTGACTTTAATTTAAACAAGGCAAAATACCAAGGAGCCTCTATATTAGTTACTAGAGAAAACTTTGGTTGTGGCTCAAGTCGTGAACACGCTCCATGGGCTTTGTTAGATTTTGGCTTAAAGGTCATTATCGCGCCGAGTTTTGCTGATATTTTTTATGGCAATGCTATTAACAACAGCATGTTACCAATTAAATTGGATGATGCTATTATAGACGAGTTGATGGCTGTACTTAATGATTGTCCTGAGACAACATTTTTAATTAACTTGTCAGAAAAGACAGTGTCGGTTAATAGTAAAACTTACACCTTTGAGATAGCTGAGCACCACCAGTACAACCTGATCAATGGGCTTGATGCAATTGGTCAAACACTTGAATATCTTAATGAAATTGAGACATTTGAAAACCAACGCCCCGCGTGGATATAGGGATTGAGACACCTATAAGCTGTGATATATGTGGGGTGATTTGTAGTAAAACACAAGGAACCCCACTATGCGCGATAATTTCCATCTATCTCCCCTCTACCCTTTGGGTAGTGTAGTCCGACTAATCGATAATACCTTAGGTGTGGTCAGCCATCACGAATCTGAAGATACACAACGGGTAGGCGTGTTGGTGTTTCATGATCTAAATGATAAAACACCCTGTACTATCAAACGCCTTGAGATTGAGAATGCTAGAGAGCAGATTGCCGAAGGGGTCAATCCCGAAAATTTTAAACGAGAGTTAGAAGGCTTTTTGCAGCATTTGTTCTCGCCAGATTAGTGTCGACACCACTACACTAATTCATCTAACAAAGTATTGAGGTAACGTCTTCCCAAAGGCGTGACTTGCCATGCATGTTGATCCAACGTCAGCATCCCTTTATCCACGGCGCGATCGAGAGCGTGTTTATGTGTCTGTGGTAAATCTTGACCATAACGCGCTTGGTATTCATCTAATGGGCAGGGCTCCACCAAGCGCAAACGGTTCATAAAATACTCAAAGGGATAGTCGTCTACCGCTACATCCCATTGACGATACAGGTAAGCTTTATCCAGCGCCATATAACCACGGGGGTGCTTGACCTTTTCGGTACGGATAATGCGATCCGGCAAAGATATTTTACCGTGGGCACCACAACCAATCCCCAAATAATCACCAAAGCGCCAGTAATTAAGATTGTGCTGACATTGCTCACCTGGTTGTGCATACGCTGATATTTCATATTGTACGTAACCAGCCTCGCGTAATAACGTATCGCCTTGTTCCTGTATATCCCACAAGACGTCGTCCTCGGGCAAGACGGGGGGCTTTGAATGAAACACGGTATTGGGCTCAATGGTCAACTGATACCACGATAAATGAGGTGGGTTATGCCTAAGCGCAGAACGTAAATCGTTGAGGCCTTCATCAAGAGACTGGTCGGGTAAACCATGCATGATATCAGCATTGAATGTTTTTAAGCCTACGCTTTGTGCTTGCTCAAGGGCAAAATGCGCTTGCTGTGCGTCATGGATCCGCCCTAAACGTTGCAACTTCTGTGCAGCAAAGCTCTGTATACCAATAGAAATCCGATTCACACCCGCCTCGACAAAGCCGGCAAATTTTCCCGTTTCGACTGTCCCTGGGTTAGCTTCGAGTGTGATCTCCGCATTTTCTGCCACCGGCACAATCGCAGCTATTCCTTGTAACAAGGTATACAAAGCATCAGCGGAGAGCAAACTAGGCGTGCCTCCCCCAATAAAAATAGTGTGAATCTCGCGGCCTTGGGCAAGATGAGCATCGGCACGCAAATCGTCTAGCACATGCGCGATGTATTCTTTCTCGGGTAAGACTTGTTTGAGAGTATGCGAATTAAAATCACAATAAGGACATTTTTGGACACACCATGGAATGTGAACGTACAACGACAGTGGAATGCCTGCAATCGCACTTGTACTGAGCTTAGCCAAGCAGCGACTCCATCTTGGCTAGCAAGAGCTGTAGCGCTTGAGCACGGTGACTCACCGTAGCTTTGAGGGCTTTGTCACATTCAGCGGCATGGCGTTGTAAGGTCGGACAATAGAATATCGGATCATAGCCAAAGCCGCCATCACCCGCTTTTGCTTGTGCTATTTGTCCATGCCAGCGTCCCTCACAAATCAGTGGGGTAGGATCATCTGCATGACGCATAAAGACCAAGACACAGATAAAATAAGCACTTCGATCTGACGTGTTTTCTAGTGCCTGTAGCAACTTCGTAATATTGTTCTCATCGCTTGCATTCACTCCACTGTAACGCGACGAGTATATCCCTGGTGCACCACCTAAAGCGGACACACACAGACCTGAATCATCCGCAATAGCAGGTAAACCCGTGACCTTGGCGGCATGGCGTGCTTTGATGATCGCATTTTCAACAAACGTCGTACCTGTTTCTGGTACGTCTTCTACGCTAAACGCACCTTGTGGACTGACTTTGATCGAAAACGAGGCAAACAAATCCGCAAACTCTGCTAATTTACCTTGATTACCACTGGCTAATACAATTTCATTAATCGATTGGGACATGGTCTTTCCTTTGCAAATGTATCGCTACTGTTGACTCAGAGTAAAACGCTACTTTTTACCCGCGGGTCCATGTTTAGGGCCACGACCAACCCGTTTTTTAGGCTTCTTCAACGTATTTTTAGACTTGCCTTTGGCTTTCACTTTGGCCTTTTTGGGCTTCTTGATCACCGGCGCTTTGTGTTGTGGACGCAAACCCTCAATATAACGCGCTTTTAAGGGCTCTTTGATGTAGCGCTCAATCTTTGGCAACAACACATAGTCATGCGCTTCTACCAGTGAAATAGCGGTGCCTTTAGCACCAGCGCGGCCTGTACGGCCAATGCGATGTAAATATACATCCGCTGTGCGTGGCAAATCAAAATTGATCACATGCGAGACATCTTCCACATCAATGCCTCGTGCGGCAACATCTGTAGCAAGCAGGATATTGAGTTGTTTGGACTTAAAGCGCGCCATCGCAGCCATACGTTTATCCTGAGGCATTTCACCTTGCAGCCAACACACTTCAATATCATCTGCAGCGAGTTTATCTTTGAGTTGTTGTAACCGTTCACGCGTTTTGACAAAGACAATGGCACTCTCGACTTGCTCAGTCAATATCACTTTTAACAAGGCGTATTTGTGCGCCGCGTCGTCACAGAGGTGATACCACTGCAAAATCTTATTTTTTTCTTTGCGTGAAGGAATCGCATCAATGTTGACTGGATTTTGCAAAATATCTTTCGCAAATTGTGCTATCCCCGCCCCTTGCAAGGTCGCCGAAAACAGCATGCTTTGTTTGCGCCAGCGTGCTTCCGCAGAAATTTGGTTAACGATGCCTCGAAAGCCCATGTCCAACATACGATCGGCTTCATCTAAGATAAACATTTCAATATCGCGACAATCAAACGTCTCTTTTTCGATGTGTTCAAACAAGCGACCAGGGGTCGCGACTAAAATGTCCAAATTTTGGGCAAGCGTTTCTTTGTCTGTACCATAGTTAATCCCGCCCGTGATCAAACCACACACAATATTAGTATGCTGTGTAAGCGCTTTGGCTTGCTCATAGATTTGCAGTGCTAATTCACGTGTTGGAGACAAAATCAAAATACGGGTTGCACCGTGATGTTGACGAGGGAAATCGAGTAAAAACTGTGCTGCAGGAAGCAAAAAAGCAGCAGTTTTGCCCGTACCAGTTGGTGAAGACGCAAGAATATCGCGTCCTTCCATCGCCACGGGGATCACTTCTTGTTGAATACTGGTGGGCTTGGTATAGCCGAGATCAGAAGTCGCCTGACAAAGTAAATCGTCGAGTTCAAGTTGGGCAAACATAGGTTTTTCTTACAAAGTGGAAAACAATGTTAAGTGTACCACAGAACCAGGGTTCACATACACTTTGCTATTGCACTGATTTGCTGTACTTGTTGCTCTGTTTTAATCCCAGCACCACGATGCCCGGCACGAATGATCGCTTGGACATCCACCGCAGAAAACGCATCAATATAAAGCTGCCAAGCTTGTGTGAGGGTGTGACTGAGCGTTATCTGTCCGGTACTTTGTAATATCCAAGCAGTTAAGTCTAATACCGTAGCCATCCGCTGGGGACGACGTGCCACGTCACAATTTTGCAAGACAGACAATACCGTCTGCGCGGTGGTATGTGCTGTTTCAGTGTTTTCTTTTGTCTTGCTAGTAGCATTTGCCACAACGTTGAGAAGCGTTTGAAAATGCACTTTAAACAAACGCAACACTTGCGCGTCTTCTGTCGCTAGAGGTAAACGTACGCACAGCTTGGTAAAATCGTCTTGGGATAGGTGAGGCGCCCACACCGCTAGATGCCCTATTTCAGGGTGGGGGTGCAAGTAAGCCTGCTCAACTTGCGCCAGAATAGTCGGTTGAGTAAAGGCTGCCTCTAATTCTGGAAACCAGTCTGCTAAGCCGCCCACAGACTGCAATACTTGCCAATACGCAAAGGCATTGGGTTCTTGGAGTGCGCGTTGGGTTTCTGTCCAGACTCTGGGGGCGGCTAATTCAGCTAATGCACCACTTGTCGCGACTTGTTGTAACAAAGCCATTGTCTCTGGCGCAATTTGAAAGCCATAATGTTGATAGCGCGCCATGAATCTAGCGACGCGTAGGACACGCAAAGGATCTTCTACAAAAGCCGGTGAAACATGGCGAAATACGCGTTGTTTTAGATCGTCCTGACCACCAAACGGGTCGATGATCGTGCCATCGTCTGCTTGTGCCATCGCATTAATCGTCAGATCGCGGCGCAAGAGATCTTGTTCTAACGTGACCGACGCATCGGCTTGCACTGCAAACCCGCTATACCCCGCTCCGGTTTTACGCTCAGTGCGAGCAAGAGCATATTCAGCCTTGGTGTGCGGGTGTAAAAATACGGGGAAGTCTTTGCCTACTTGCTCGTAACCTGCTGCAAGCATCGTCGCCACATCTGCGCCCACCACAACATAATCGCGGTCTTTTACCGGGTAACCAAGTAGGAGGTCGCGCACTGCGCCACCGACTAGATATGTTTGCATAAGGTCATTCCATAGCTCATTAAGGGTCATTATGCCCAAAAAATGTTGCATTTATAAGAATTTTCTACAGAAGACTTTGACATCAGCGCCTATCGTGTTTAGCTTATAGGC
>JBEVCF010000070.1:0-9502 GCA_040514355.1 Glaciecola sp. | reverse complement strand
CAACATGGCAACCGAAATGCCTTTTACAATTGAAGGGGAGAGAGGTGTTGTGAATTGACGTACAAACATGTGCAACATCCAAGTTATATTTTATCTATACACAATATAGATAAAAACAACTTGGATTGTTGTGAACAAATGTAAGGATTTATGAAAATGTAACCAAACCTATTCTTTGGTATAGATCACATTAGGATGGTCATCATCTTCGTCCCAATCATCATCGTCATCTTCAAATTCTGCATCCAGCTCTGCATTGACGCGCGCTTCATAGGTTTCCCATTGGAAATCTTGCGGATCTTCAGCCGTTTCAACCACTTCGTTGGGCAATGTTTCAATGAACGTCATGATATCTCGGCACAACTCATCAACATGCATTTTTTGGAACGCAGAGATTTGATAAAATGTCTCGACACCCAATGCATCTGCAATTTCTTGACACAATGCTTGTGCTTCGTCTTCGAGTAACAAATCAATCTTGTTAAAGACCAACCAGCGCGGTTTGCTTGCTAGTTTGGGAGAATATTGCTCCAATTCATGGATGATAGCTTTGGCGTTGTGGATCGGATCTGAGCCGTCAGCCGGCATCAAATCAACCAAGTGCAATAAGACGCGACAACGCTCAAGATGCTTTAAGAACTGGATCCCAAGACCTGCCCCATCTGCAGCGCCTTCAATCAAGCCAGGAATATCAGCAATTACAAAACTTTGTTGTGCGTCCAAACGCACGACCCCTAAGTTGGGTACCAGCGTTGTGAAAGGATAATCGGCTACTTTTGGTTTGGCAGCAGAAACACTGCGAATAAATGTCGATTTGCCTGCATTGGGCAGACCGAGTAAGCCGACATCGGCTAACAACATTAACTCGAGTAACAAGTTGCGAATTTCACCTGGCGTCCCATCGGTCTTCTGGCGTGGTGCACGGTTGGTTGAACTCTTAAAACGCGCGTTTCCTAAACCGTGAAAACCACCTTGTGCCACTTTCAAGCGTTGACCGTGCTCGACTAAGTCACCCAAGACTTCTAAGGTATCCTTATCTGTCGCACGTGTGCCAACTGGAACAGGGATCTCTAAGTCTTCGCCTTTGCGCCCAGTACAGTTACTACCTTGGCCATTTTGACCACGTTGTGCACGGTGAAAACGCTCAAAGCGATAATCGATAAGCGTGTTGAGATTTTCATCCGCCACCAGATATACGCTACCACCGTCTCCACCATCGCCCCCGTCAGGACCACCACGTGGAATATATTTTTCACGGCGAAAGCCAATGGTGCCATTACCACCATCTCCGGCTTCAACTCTTATCTCAGCTTCATCTACAAATTTCATGCTTATCTTTTTTGCGCTTAATTTTGGGTGTAATAGGTCAATCTAAAGAACCAATATCACAAATGTTAGAGGTTAATTATACACCTTTTTACAACAATTGCGTTTTCTCGACTCGGTCATTATAGCTAACCAATAAAAAACCCCGCAACAAGCGGGGTTTTTGGTAAAACAGTGTGTGCTTATTCTGCAACGATGCTAACGAATTTACGGTTCTTAGGACCTTTAACTTCGAATTGCACTTTGCCGTCTGTTAAAGCAAATAATGTGTGGTCTTTACCGATACCCATGTTATCTCCAGGGTGGAACTTGGTACCACGCTGACGAACAATGATGTTACCCGCTAATACAGATTGACCGCCGTAACGCTTTACGCCAAGACGTTTACTTTCTGAATCACGACCGTTTTTGGTACTACCACCAGCTTTTTTGTGTGCCATGTGATAATTCTCCTATTATGCGTTGATACCAGTGATTTTCACTTCCGTGAACCACTGACGATGACCTTGCTGCTTACGAGAATGCTTACGACGACGGAACTTGACGATTGTCACTTTATCGCCACGTCCGTGCGTAACTACCTCAGCAGTCACTTTACCACCGGCTACATAAGGTGTGCCGATCTTAACATCTTCACCATTGCTCACCATCAAGATGTTATCGAATTCTACAGTTTCGCCTGGGGCGACTTCGATCTTCTCTAGACGAACGGTTTGGCCTTCAGCCACACGGTGTTGTTTACCACCACTTTGGAAAACCGCGTACATATTTAACTCCGCTCTGCGTACTTAAACGCTAAATTCAAAAAACAGGGCGCAGATTATACGTAAAACAGTATGTTGTGACAAGGGTGATCTTGAGAAAAAGCACAAAAAACTTGCAACTGCCTCAAAACCTTTGTCTGTTTTACACTTTATTTGCGCATTCCACTATAATATCATTGCTTTTGTGCTGTGACATGGGTATTTTGCCTTCCCATTATTTTGTGTTAAATCAGTTACTTTGCCAAGTTTCATAATGAGAAATAGCAAATAACGCCGGCTAATTTACGAACGATATGAATTCCCAAGATATTTTACAACTTGCCGATGCTGACATGTTGGCAGTGAATCAGTTGATCCAAAGTCAGGTCAACAGTGACGTCAGCCTCATCAATCAATTGGGTTTTTATATCGTTAACAGTGGTGGCAAGCGCTTGCGTCCTTTGCTTACCGTCCTAGCAGCTCGTGCTTTACACATTGATAACACCCAGCATCACACACTGGCTGCAATCATCGAATTTATCCATACCGCTACACTACTCCACGATGATGTCGTGGACGACTCCAAGTTACGACGCGGACAACAAACAGCCAATGCTTTGTTCGGCAATGAAGCTAGCGTATTAGTCGGTGATTTCTTGTATTCTCGTGCCTTCCAGATGATGGTCGAGCTCGATAGCATGCAAGTTATGCGCGTCTTATCAGACGCCACCAACCGCATCGCACAAGGTGAAGTCATGCAGTTGATGAACGTCAACGACCCTGACACGACAGAAGACAGCTATTTTGAAGTCATTTACAGCAAAACCGCACGCTTGTTTGAGGCAGCAACCCAACTGGCTGCAGTGTTAACAAAGCAACCTGAAGCTGTTGAAACGGCCATGCAAGAATACGGCAAACACCTCGGAACCGCTTTCCAACTCGTTGATGATATTTTAGATTACACAGCTAGCGCAGATGAAATGGGTAAAAATGCGGGCGACGATCTCGCAGAGGGCAAACCTACCCTACCGTTACTTCACGCTATGTGGCATGCCTCAGCAAGTGATGCTGCAATGATCAGACAGGCTATTGAAGCTGGTGACGGACAAACATCTCTAGAGAGCGTATTGGCGATCATGGAACAAACGCAATCCCTGGCCTACACCAAGCAAAAAGCACTCGAAGAGCGCGATAAAGCCATTGCTTATCTAGAGGTGCTGCCAGACAGCGAACACAAACAAGCGTTAATCGGTCTGGCGCATTTAGCGGTTGAGCGGATCGCCTAGTTTAATCCACCTTCACGGGTCATGTTTTCATTGTGCTGTGGATGCACGATCACATTATCTTCTACCCGGACTCCACCGTATGGCTGCAGTTGTGCCACCAAATCCCAATTAATGTATTGTGATTCTGGCGTCGCTTTTAATTTTGCGAGCAAACTCTCAATGAAATACACCCCCGGCTCGATGGTATAAACATGGCGCGCTTCGATTGTACGGGTGCAACGCAAATAAGGATGCGCGTCTGGTGGCGGATTCGGTGTGCCACGATCATCGTGCACATG
Organism: Glaciecola sp.; assembly: GCA_040514355.1. Taxonomy (GTDB): domain Bacteria; phylum Pseudomonadota; class Gammaproteobacteria; order Enterobacterales; family Alteromonadaceae; genus Opacimonas. Next base: position 5,869 of record JBEVCF010000070.1, on the reverse strand, counting down.
GCCTGCGACATCATGGACTTGCAAACCTAACATATGCCCAATGCCATGTGGGAAAAAGGTCTTCGTGATGCCTTTACTGACGATGTCCTGTGCGGGTAAATTTACAATCCCTAAATCTTCTAGCAGTATGGCCACACCTTCGTGTGCCATTTCGTGTATCTCGGGATAGGCCACCCCGGGAGCCAACTTATTTGCAAGCCTCACGGTCAGTTCATCAACGCCTTTGATCAATTGACTGAATAAGCCCTCTTCACGGCAATAAGTACGGGTAATATCTGCAGCATAACCATGCACACTTGCACCAGCGTCAATCAAAAAGGTTTTCGACTGTGCCGGAGCTTCAGTATCTAATACCGTGTAATGCAAAATAGCCGAGTGCTCGTTTAGAGCAATGATATTGTTGTACGGGACTTGGTTATCGCCTTGTCGCGCTGCAGTTAGATACGCTAAATTGATATCAAACTCACTTTTACCCGCACGAAACGCCTGTTCAGCAGCGCGATGGGCGCCGATCGCAATGCGGTTGGCTTCTCGCATACAGGCCAGTTCATAATCGGTTTTGTAGGCACGATGATAGTGCAAGTAATGCAAGGTACGGTCTGGATTAACATGCTCAAAGCCCAACGCTTTGGCAACCTCAAGATATTCGCCAATGTACGCATAACGACTTTTATCAACCGGTAAGTGTTTTTCTACCGCATTGGCTTGTGCCAATAAGACAATATCAAACTCAGACGTCCAAAAGTCATTGGGTTCAGGGGGGACTTTATGCCAAAAATCATCCGGTCGATAAAAAATAAGTTTTGGTTTAGACACCCCATCGACCACTAACCAACAATTGGGATTATCAATTACCGGACACCATGCTTTAAACTGGGGATTAACGTGAAATGGATAGTGATTGTCGTCCAAAAACATGCGCTTAGCTTGACCAGAATGGATCACCAAACCATCCAGGCTCTCACGCGCCAAAGCGTCTTTGGTCACATGTTGCATATACTGAATATGCGCTGGGTAGAGCGCTGCTACCTGCGTTGAAAAATCTGTCATGAGCGTGTCCTATACAAAGACTATTTTTATTTTTTTGGAGTCTATCACTGTCTTTTAAACTTGTCAGGTTTAGCCTGCACCGAAATGAAGAACAGATGTTCATGCAGTGGATGGGCTAGCCCATAGGAGTGCCACCCTCAATAATCGTCAATTCATAATGACTATTCGTTTTTTGTATAAATAAACTATCGCTATTCCTTGTTAAACTATCACTACAAACTATAAATAGAAGATATATGTATCTAAGCGTATAAATCATTTGCACTTAGATACAAGATGATTTTCAATGGATTTACTGATAAGACCAGTTTCAATAAGTTCATTTACTCTACACAAACGATTTGGCCAAGCCAAAGGAGACAATCATGATGTACGAAGGTACCAATATCAGGGTCACGTTAGACGCTGATGGCATCGCAGAACTTTGTTTTGCCGCCGCAGGTTCAGTTAACAAGTTCGACCAAGCCACACTCAAAGAATTCGACGCAGCTACGCAAGCCATGGCTAATAATCCAGACGTCAAAGCAGTGCTAGTCCGTTCTGATAAGCCCGCTTTTATTGTCGGGGCTGATATTACTGAGTTTTTAGGTATGTTTGACATGCCCGTCAGCCAAATTTTGGAGTGGGTAAAAACCTCAACTGACATATTTGATCGCTTTGAAGACTTACCGGTTCCCACCATTGCTGCGGTCAATGGCTTTGCCTTGGGCGGCGGTTTCGAAATGGCACTTGCCTGTGACTTACGCGTGCTCGATACGACGGCCAAAGTCGGTTTACCTGAAGTAAAACTAGGTATCATGCCAGGTTTTGGTGGTACAGTTCGCCTGCCTCGCGTAATTGGCGCTGATAATGCGTTGACATGGATGACCAGTGGCAAGGACCACAACGCAGACAGCGCCTTAAAAGAAGGGGCGGTAGATGCAGTAGTCGCACCAGAGCATCTCGTCACTGCAGCGAAGAGCATGTTACAGCAAGCTCTGGCTGGCAAAATCGATTGGCAAGCCCGTCGCAAAGCAAAACAATCCCCCTTAGGGCTAAATGCCAATGAAACAATTATGAGCTTTACCACTGCTAAGGGCATGGTATTTGCCAAGGCGGGAAAACATTACCCTGCTCCGCATATGATGGTGAAATCGGTTGAAGCAGCAGCCGGCTATGGCCGGACTGAAGCGATGGCTATCGAAAACCAAGGCTTTGTCGAATTAACGCAAACTGATGCTGCCAAAGCCCAAATCGGGATTTTTTTAGCGGACCAATTGGTCAAAAGCAAGGGCAAAAAACAAGCCCAGCAAGCGACGAAAGAGGTCAAGCAAAATGCGGTACTCGGTGCCGGTATTATGGGGGGCGGGATCGCCTACCAAGGCGCAGTCAAAGGCATTCCATCCATCATGAAAGACATTGCTCCTGCTGCACTTGAACTGGGACTCAGCACGGCTGCAGGTATTTTAGAAGGCGGGATGAAGCGCGGTCGCGTCGATGCTAAGAAAATGGCTAGCACATTGAACAACATTACACCAACGCTAGACTATTCTGCTATCGCCCATAGTGATTTGGTGATTGAAGCCGTTGTCGAAAATCCAAAAGTCAAAGCAATGGTATTGGCCGAAACAGAAGAACACGTTGCTGAAGATGCCATCATCACGTCAAACACCTCTACCATTTCGATTGATCGTTTGGCTCAGTCTCTCAAAAAACCTGAGCGTTTTTGTGGGATGCACTTCTTTAACCCCGTGCACAGAATGCCATTGGTTGAAATCATCCGCGGTGAAAAAACCACGGATGAAACCATCGCGGCTGTCGTTGCGACAACATTGAAAATGGGTAAAACGCCGATCGTTGTCAAAGATTGTCCTGGCTTCTTGGTCAACCGCGTATTGTTCCCATATTTTGCAGGCTTTAGTAAATTGATCTTAGACGGTGCCGATTTTGTGGCCGTCGATAAAATCATGGAAAAAGAATTTGGTTGGCCAATGGGCCCTGCTTACTTACTCGATGTAGTAGGAATTGATACCGCCGATCACGCAGCAAGTGTAATGGCTGAAGGCTTCCCAGAACGCATGCAGAAAGTAGATAACGACCCCGTTACCTTGATGTATCAAGCGAATCGCTTGGGTCAGAAAAACGGCGTGGGCTTCTATGACCACGGTAAGGACAAGCGAGGCCGTCCAAGTAAAACCCCTGCAGCAGAGGCATATAGCATGATCCAAGCGCATGCCAAACCGACAGCAGAGTTTACTAAAGAAGAGGTCATTGCGCGCTTGATGATCCCGATGGCCAACGAGTCTGTTCGCTGTTTGGAAGAAGGCATTGTGGCCTCACCTGCAGAAGCAGATATGGCCTTGCTCTATGGTACTGGTTTCCCACCATTCCGCGGCGGAATTTTCCGATATATTGAGACGATGGGTCTAGCAAACTTTGTAGAACTTGCTGACAAGTATGCCCATTTGGGTCCAATTTACCAAGTTACTGACGGTTTACGCGAGATGGCAGCATCTGGCAAATCGTACTTTTCAGCATAAGTCCCAAGGAGAATGATTATGCAAGAAGTCGTTGTTATTGATTGTATTCGCACCCCCATGGGTCGTTCAAAAGGCGGTGTATTCCGCAATGTCCGTGCTGAAACACTCTCTGCACATCTTATGAGTGCCCTACTTGCGCGTAACCCTGGTGTCGATCCTCACGAAATTGAAGATATTATCTGGGGTTGTGTACAACAAACCAAAGAGCAAGGGTTTAACGTTGCTCGAAACGCTCAGTTATTAACGGATATTCCACGTTCTGTTGCTGCTAATACGGTTAACCGTTTGTGCGGTTCGTCGATGCAAGCCCTACACGATGCTGCTCGAGGTATCATGACTGGCATGGGTGATATCTATATGATTGGTGGGGTCGAACACATGGGGCATGTGCCCATGAACTACAATATTGATCTCAACCCAAGTTCAACCAAAACCACAGCTATGGCATCGGGTAGCATGGGGTTAACCGCGGAGCTATTAGGTAAACAAAACGGTATCACTCGGGCAATGCAAGATGAGTTTGCAGCACGTTCTCACCAGCGCGCTCACGCGGCCCATGAAGCGGGTCATTGGAATAATGAAATCGTACCTATCGAAGGGCATGATGAGTTTGGCGCCCTGACGTTAGTGGAATCTGACGAGGTCATTCGTCCTGATTGTACCGTGGAAAGCTTAGCGGCATTGCGCCCAGTGTTTGATCCGGTTAACGGTACTGTGACTGCCGGTACGTCATCCGCTATTTCTGATGGTGCGTCTGCCATGTTGTTAATGTCAGCGACCAAGGCCAAAGCCTTAGGTTTGACACCACGAGCCAAAATCAGAGCCATGGCGGTGTCAGGTTGTGACGCTGCGATAATGGGGTTTGGTCCCGTGCCGGCAACCAAAAAAGCCTTAGCACGTGCGGGTATGACAATGGATGACATCCAAATAGCCGAGTTTAATGAAGCGTTTGCGGCGCAGGCCTTGTCTTGTATCAAACAACTTGGCTGGTTAGATAACTACGATGAAAAAGTGAACCAAAACGGTGGTGCTATCTCACTAGGCCATCCACTGGGTTGTTCGGGTGCACGTATTTCCACGACCCTGATCAACGTCATGGAACAACAAGACCACTCAGTGGGACTTGCAACCATGTGTATTGGTTATGGACAAGGTATAGCCACGATCTTTGAAAAGGTGTAAGTGGGTTGGTTGCGAAGCAACGAATGCGTGTTTATATTGGAAAATGAAAAATAGGAGCATCCGCTCCTATTTTTTCCCCTTAAAATACGCGTATTAAGCTTCATTTCAAGTCTTTTTAGATCACCTATACCTAGATCTAGTCTGCTCTAGAATGTAACCATAGTTAAGCAGATAACGTTTGGTTCGATGTTAACTTAATTTTTGGTTCCAAGGCATCTTTGCCATAACACGCGCTAGACCACAAAAGCCAGAAGCGCCAGCAAAAGTTAAACCAGCCCCAAAAAAAGCCGGAATAATTAAGAAAGCAGGATCGATAAAGTGGGTTGCAAGGGAACCTAACAAAACGGCACTACCAATGGTTAATTGAACTTGTCGATCCAAAGGCAATACTTTACGGTCGCCTTGTTTGACCGGTAAACCAGCCTGTTCCCAAGCGGTAATCCCCCCTTCAATATTGAAAATAGTCAATGATTCATCTTCACTGGTGATTTTGTTACAAGCTGAGTTACCACGACCACCTTTCAAACAGTAAATAATGATTTTCTTATCTGTTTTGGGCAAATCACTTGCCGTCACTTTACCTAAGGGTAATAGCGTGGCGCCTGGAATATGTTTGGTTGCAAACTCACCTGGTTCTCGCACATCAATTAATAAAGCTTCATCTAACGCAACCATGGCACGCGCGTCTTGTGGAGAAATATTTTTAAATTTCATTATTCTTTCCTTAACTCATCTTTATATTAGTAAAATCTTATTCTTTACAGTAGATTAAATGGAGCACAGATAACAGTGCATTCAGTTCCATGCTTGCTAACTTGTAATACACCATTTGCCCCTCTTTGATAGTGCTGACTACCTCTGCTTGACGTAGTTTTGCCAAATGCTGAGATAATGCCGACTGGGACAAGCCGCATAAATTCTCAAGTTCACCAACGCTTTTCGGGGTATCTGTTAGTGAACACAATATCTGTAAACGGTATTTATTGGCTAATAACTTTAACAAACCTTCCGCCGCCGCTGCGTTTTTGAGCATTTTCTGTTGTTGTTCCGGTGAAAGTACCACCTCTTCACACCCACTGTAATATATTAGATATATCTAATATATTACAGTGTCGCCT
>JBEVCF010000069.1:0-9508 GCA_040514355.1 Glaciecola sp. | reverse complement strand
TTACAGAGGCATGCATGTGAACACGACTAAATCAAATTCAGACAATTTCTTTGATAAACTTGGGATATGGGTCTCGAGTTTGTGTGCGTTGCATTGTTTGCTTCTACCTATTTTAATCCCACTGATCCCACTGGTCGCCAGCACCTTCATCGCTGAAATTTGGTTTGAAAGAACCATTTTAACCATCTCTATTTTAGTCGGGTTCTGGGCCTTGTTTATTGGATTCTACCGTTACCATAGACAGATTTATCCTGTGTATTCCTTGGTATTAGGCGGGCTGATTTATTGGCACAAGGATATTTTTGGCGAGCAATATGAGCCCCTCACGATTGCAATTGGCGCGCTGTTGATCGTGGCCGCGCATTGGTTGAACATCAAATTGTGCAAATCATGTAATGACTGTTCAGAGTCGAGTTGCAACTCAGCTTCATCAGAAATAAGCTAATCTCTGTCGGATATAAAATACCGATTCTATCCCTCAGGTTTTGATTCTTTGCGTTCGGTTAATGCCTGTTTGAGAAAGTGTGGGCGGTTACTAAAAATGGCATCTACACCCCAATGGTTCAATTCGATAGCTTGCTCAAGACTGTCAACCGTATAGACCCATGCCTGCATGCCTCGCGCATGTATGTCTCTAACAAATGCCGCGTCGACCATGTCATCGGCAATAGCACAAATATCAGCGCTCAAAGCACAGGCGTAAGCTGCATAATCAATTGGTTTGTGAGCACTTAAAGCACCAATACGACAATTAAAAGTATTTTGTAGAGCAGGCAAAATATGATGATTAAACGAAGACAGCACGGTATCTGGCGTCAAATACTGTTCAACCTGATGCAAGCCAATGAGTACAGTATCAACGTTTTCAAATGACTTGATCTCGATATTAGTCAAACATTGACCATTTATAAATTCGAGCGCTTCAGTTAAGGTAGGGATATTGAATTGCTTTGCTAATGTGGGTGTTAGTCCAGATAAAGGCAATATTTGCCCGTGTGTACGCTGCAGTGAAGTATCATGGATAACCCAAGCTTGCTTGCCAGTAAAGTGTACATCAAACTCGATCCCGTCTACGCCTTGCGCTAATGCCAAAGCAAATGCTTCAAGGGTGTTTTCAGGAGCGTCGTGACTCGCGCCTCGATGAGCTAAGATGTGCACGTTTGTTATTCTCTCTTTGTGTGTGTATGGTCTCGTATATTGCAGCTGAGATAACCATAATACCGCCTACAAGCGTTTCCCAGCGGGGGGCTTCATTGAGCAAGACAATAGCGAGTATGACACCATAAAGGGGTTGCATACAAGCGACCAAAGAAAACGTTTTTGCACGAAGATGTCTCAAGCATGCAGCAACCATCGCGTGCGGAACGGCTGTAAACACAGTACCTAATAGGACTAACAAGCCCAAGGTATGCCCGTCCATCGACCAAAAGGCTTCCGAGGCAAACGCAATAGAACACACACTTACAATAAGGGTTTGAAAATACATGCCTTTGATACCGCTGTATTGAGAGAAATATCGACGATGCGCAATATTGCGGACCGCATATAGCAATGCTGAGAACACCCCCACCAAGACGCCCATGGTAATGTCATTATCTAACGAGCTTTCAGGCACAATTAATACAATGCCTAAAAAGACGACCAGAACACTGACAACATCCTGCCATGCAATGCGCACCTTATCGATAAAGGGCTCTAGAAAAACGGTAATAACAGGGAAGGTAAATAAGGCAATGATACCAACAGACACTCCTGCATACTGCATAGCCGCGAAATAGGTCACCCAATGCAAGGTCATGATCACGCCTAAAACGGTGCCAATCAAATAATCCTTTGGGTTGTCTAAGCGCCAAGATTCACCAAGTAATTTGACCAGGCAAAACAAAAAAACACAGCCAAAAATAGCTCGTCCAATGGTAATGTCGAGTGCGGATAACGGAATAATTTGGGAGAACAAAGCCGTTCCCCCAAGCAACATGACCGTAAAGTGGAGCGAGTATAGACTGCGCTTTACCGGATCCATATATTAGTCAATGCGTTTAGCAAAGGTTTCGCCTAGACGTGTGACATCGCCGGCTTGTAGTTCACCAAAATCAACCTTGTTTGGCTCAAAGCATGCCACAATGGTTGACCCCAGTTTAAATAACCCCATTTCCTCGCCTTTTTGCAAGGTAATGGCGTCACCAGCAGAATCAGTGTACTGCCAATGAGTGACATTGTTCCCAGCCGGTGGAGTAACGGTACCGGCCCAAACAGTTTCAATGCTAGCAACAATTGTCGCGCCTACTAGAACAATAGCCACTTTGCCAATGTCGGTATCAAAAATGGCAACCACACGTTCGTTTCGTGCAAATAAGCCCGGTACATTCTGAGCCGTCAAAGGGTTGACTGAGAACAGCTCACCCGGCACGTAGACCATGTCACACAATTTGCCAGTTAACGGCATGTGAATGCGGTGATAGTCTCGAGGGGATAGATAAATGGTCGCGAAGTCACCCCCTTTAAATGGTGCAGCTAAACGTGCGTCGCCACCGAGTAATGCAGTCAAGCTGTACTGATGTCCTTTGGCTTGAAAAATAGTATCACCTTTAATCGGACCAAGCTGACTCACTGTGCCATCGACAGCATGACCTAACTCTTGGACGTCATCACTAAAGCTGCGAACTTCGGGTTTGAGGACACGCGTAAAAAACGCATTAAAGCTTTTGTAGGCAGCAGGATCTTCCTGCGCAGCTTCACTCATATCAACGTTGAAGTGCTTGATAAATTGTTTAATCACAAAAGTAGTCGTGTTGCCATATTCTCCAGCAGCAAACTTCCCCACTAAGCGCGATAAAGCGTGTTTTGGTAGAATATATTGTAGTTTGATTTTGAACCAATCCAGCACGTGAAATATCTCCTAAATTTAACGGGGGTAGTATATCAAGATTGTAAGTAGAAAAACGGTTAAATTTGCTCTGATTCATAGCCCTTTGGCATAAGAGGGGCGTTTGTCATCCATAGACGATAAAATTTTGTGATAACTGCTAAAGCGTTCTTCATCGATATCACCGCGCTCAACGGCCGCTTGTAAAATACAACCGGGGTCATCGTAATGTTTGCAATCTCTGAATTTACACCCGCCGAGGTAGGCACGAAATTCTACAAATCCCCAAGTAATTTTGTCGACTGGTAGATGCCATAATGAAAACTCACGCACCCCAGGGGAATCAATTAAATGCCCACCCGCAGTAAAATGGATGAGTTTTGCTGTAGTGGTCGTGTGCTGTCCCAGTCCAGAGTTATCTGATATATCACCGACGACTTCTTCGGCCTCGGGAAGCAAGGCATTGACTAAGGAGCTTTTGCCGACCCCTGATTGACCTACAAATACGGATGTTTTGTCTTTGAGCAGCGCGGTCAGTTCATCAATGCCTTCTTGGGTTTTACACGAGGTAAATAAGATTTTGTAACCGATGTCGTGATAGATTGCGACAGCTTCGCTTACCCAATCACGTTCTTCACTATCTAATAACTCAATTTTATTAATGACAATCACCGGTGTGATTTTTACATCTTCACACGCAACCAAGTAACGGTCGATAATATGGGTTGAAAGAGTGGGGACAATCGAACTGACAATAATGATTTGGTCGATGTTTGCCGCAATGGGTTTTACTCCATCGTAGTAATCGGGACGGGTCAGTACCGAATGACGGTCTTCGACAATTTCGATAATGCCGCGATCTTTGGGGTTGTCCGGATGCGGCGGAACAAAACGCACGATGTCGCCGCATACGACAGAGTCAATGGTCCGTCGGATATGGCATTTAAATGCCGCTCCAACTTGTTCACCCGAGCGTGCTTCTACTATAGCGTGTTTGCCAAATCGGCTCACTACAATACCGGTCTCGCTGCGTGAGAGATCGATATCAGCCTGTTTGGGATCAGCTAAACGCGCAGCTCGGTTCTTCGAAACTTGGCGTTTTTGTCTGTGTGTGAGTTTTGGTTTTTTAGCCACAATCAAAAAAATGTATTAATTCATGCGATATGTTACCGTTAAGGCGTAGTGATTACCATTGATTTATACTATAGGACAACTTCATGAGCAGTACGGTAAACCCGCAAAATTTAATTTGGATCGATATGGAAATGACCGGTTTGGATCCCGAAACTTGCGTGGTACTAGAAATCGCAACCATTATCACTGATCCGCAGTTGAATATTTTAGCAGAAGGTCCTGTGATTGCCGTTCATCAACCCGATGAGGTTTTGGAGAATATGAATGAATGGTGTATCGAAACCCATGGGAAAACCGGTTTGACCCAGCGTTGTAAAGAAAGTCAGCACAGTGTACGAGAGGCAGAACTGGCAACCTTAGCCTTTATCAAACAATGGGTGCCAGCTGGAAAATCTCCTTTATGTGGCAATTCGATCGGGCAAGATCGTCGTTTTATGGTGAAGTATATGCCGGAGTTAGAGACCTATTGTCACTATCGCAACATCGATGTCAGTACCATCAAAGAATTAGCCAATCGCTGGGCCCCAGATGCGATATCGAGCTTTAAGAAAAAAGGGATACATTTAGCGTTAGATGATATTCGTGAATCGATTGCTGAACTACAGTTTTACAGACAATCCGTCTTTAAGATTTAGATGTAAGGCCACATTATAGCCGTTTGTTTCCTATCAACGGGGCAGTTTTACTTCTATGAGAAAGGTCTTACACGGTTTATGGCTTGTATAAATCTCGTACAAGGCCTAAAATTACTAGGCTATATAACTATAAATTAAATATATTTTTACATTGGGGAAAACCATGCACAAAAGCACGCAACCTTTATTTAAGGCTTCGTTATTAGCTGTTGCTGTTTCTGCTAGTTTACTTCCTGCTCAGGCAGTGGTAGCGCAAGAAGCAAAAGCTCAACTAGAAACAATCGAAGTCACAGGAACACGTCGTACAGGTACCGTACAAGAAGCACCACTCAATATCACAGCATTAACAGCGGACACACTGGCCGAACAAAATATTGGTCAGCTTGAAGACGTGGCGCGCTGGGTACCGGGTTTAACTGTCGTTGACCAAGGTGGTCGATCGGCATCTCCAATTATCGTGCGTGGTTTAAACACAAACTCAACTGGTCCTGGCTCAAATGGCGGTACGGTTGCAACTTACTTTGGTGAGCTACCTTTATTTTTGAATATGCGTTTGACTGATATCGAGCGTGTCGAGGTGTTAATTGGTCCACAGGGTACATTATATGGTGCCGGCACATTGGGTGGTGCTATTCGCTATATCCCTAAACAAGTGGAACTAGACATTACAGAAGGTGAAATTTCTGGTGACATCTTTAGTTTAAACGAATCAGATGGCACGGGCACGGAGCTTGGTTTCGTGTTCAACACGCCATTGGTGAATGATGAACTAGCCGTACGCGCATCACTTAACTACTACAATGATCCTGGCTTTATTGACTATAACTATGTCGTTCGCGAAGGTGGCGTATCGTTACCTGATACGTTTGACAGTGCAAACCTGCGTCAGGTCAAAGATGCAAACGGTGAAAAAACGTTAACCGGTCGTATTGCAGTGCGTTGGACACCAACCGACGATATCGATGCGACGTTGTCGTATTTCTATCAAAAACAAGATGTAGAAGGTCGTTCGATTGATCATTTCAACGCTTTACCTGCTAGCAATGCTTTGAGTTCTGAATTAACCTCGAAATACACATCGGGTTATCGTTACACGGAACCACGTGAAAAAACAGATGACTTGTTGAGTTTAGAAGTAAAAGCCGATCTTGGTTTTGCTGAGTTAGTATCTGCAACTGGCTTTTCTAGCTTTGAAGCAGATGGTCAACGTGACCAAACTGACTTGCTTATCCGTTTGAATTATAGTTATGAAGATTTCCCAGCGTTTTCTTCATTTACGCGTGAGTTGGACAACAACGATACTTTCACTCAAGAGTTACGCCTAGTATCACAAGGTGATTCTGCATTGAGCTGGATCGCAGGGGTGTTCTATAACAAATCAGAAAGTGATGGTTCAAGTTCTGAATTTACGCCAGGCTATGATGCGTTCTTAGGTGGCTCACGTCCTGATGCCTTGGAATACTTATCTGTGTCTGACAGCACAGTCACAGAATCTGCGTTCTTTGGTGAATTAACTTATGCTATTAATGATGCATGGGATGTGACAGTTGGTTTGCGTCAGTATAAGTACGACATCGAGACTCGTTCAGCTATTGATTTACCGTTGTATTACACAGTTTTTGAAGGCCGTGGAGCCGATTCAATCGTGCTAGACTATGGTACGGAAAAAGCTGATGACTCAGGAAGTTTGTTCAAATTCAACACCTCTTACGATGTGTCTGACGATATGATGCTGTACTTCACAGTATCGGAAGGTTTCCGTATCGGTGGCGCTAATGGCGTGGCGGCGTGTCCAGAAAATGTGGCTGATTTAACCCAACAGATCGTCTGTGCGTTGCCTAACGAGCAAGTTTACGTTGCTGACACAACGACTAACTATGAGCTTGGGATGAAATCGAGCTTGTTAGACAACAGTTTGTATTTCAACGTGTCTTTATTTGATATCAAATGGGACGATGCCCAAGTTGCAGGTGCCACCGTCAACGGTGCACAACCCATTACTGCTAACGCAAAAGGTGCAGGTTCTACAGGCGTTGAAATTTCGGCGCGTGCATTGTTAAGTGACGAGTTAACCGCTTATGCCTCATACTCCAACGTCAATGCTAAATTGACTGATGATGCACCATTCTTGTTTGGCGTATTAGATGAGCAGGGGACGGCTTTACAAGATTATTACGATGGCAAAAAAGACGACCGTTTATCAGGCGCACCTGAAACACAAGCATCGTTAGGTTTAAAATATACAACTGAAATGGCTAGTGGTGCGGTACTCGACGTAGTGTACGGTATGACTTATCAAAGTGATGTATTCTCTAAAGTCGGTTTGCGTGCTGACGGTGAAGTGATCCCTGGCTTTGCGTTAAGCAATGTCAGTGCTTCTTACAGTCGCGATAATTGGACCGTGACGGCCTATGTCGATAACTTATTCGACAAATACGCGCATACTGCTATCCGTCGTGACCGCAGTGATTTGGGCTTGGCAGTATTCACAGACCAAAATCAAAACCGCGTGGACTTGTTGCGTAACTATGGACGTTTTGTCGTTGCGCCTCGCAAAGTCGGTGTCCGCTTCACTTACGCCTTTGATATGTAAGTTTGATGTCCTAAGACACAATACCCAAAGACCAGCCTAGGCTGGTCTTTTGCTATCTGCTACAATGTTTTTAAATTTAGATGTCGACATTGACGGTAAGATCAACATTTTCCTATGACACTAGCAGCGTTACACCACCAGATCCAAACAGCACTCAGTGCACAACGTTTTGTATCAAGCCATCCTTTGATTGTCCAACTGATCCAATCATCCGCGACGGAACCTTATTACCAAGCTGAAGGGTACTTTTTTCTGGGGGTCGTGAACAGCGAAATTGGGCAATTCAACAAGGCCACTCAGTGTTTAGAAAAAGCCGTAGCACTGTCTAAAAACCCTGAATATTTTGCGTATATGGCTAAGTGTTATGCCCTCCTTGGAGACACGAATCAAGCCATGCGGGCGGTTGACGCAATCGATATTGGGACATTAGCACAACCCAATGCTTTAGATACGATAGGAGTCGCTTTAAGTCGGATTGGATTTCATGAGCGCGCCTTAGCATTTTTCGAAAAGGCCATCTCCCTCAATGACCAGCACCCACAATATTTTTATAACTATGGTATGTCGTTAAAGTTTGCAGGTCAGTTTTCCTTAGCTAAACAAGCTTACGAGCGGGTACTTGCTCTGTTGCCCACCCATGCACCTACACATTTCGCACTGGCGGATTTGGGGGGTGCAACGGCCGAACAAAATAACATTCCGCGTTTAGAGGCATTACTTGCACAGGAGGATATTCCGGTTGATGATATAATGCATCTAGCACATGCATTAGCTTTGGAATTACAAAGTATTGGTCAGCATGAAGAGGCATTTATCACGCTAGGTAAAGCGAAAGCGAGAAAAGCGGCTAGCATTGATTATACGATTAAAGAGGATCAAGCACTGTTTGCAGCGATACAGACGCTTGGTCAAACTATTCAGCCCAACACAAATAAAGGATGTGAGAGCGAACGTCCCATTTTTGTGGTTGGCATGCCTCGTTCGGGCACTACCTTGGTAGAGCGAATTTTATCTCATCACTCGCAAGTAGGCAGTGGGGGAGAATTGCAAGATTTTGGGATTGCAGTAAAAGAATTAACCCAAACGCCTGGGCAAAGAGTATTAGATATTCCTACTATGCAAGCTGCACAACAGTTGGATATGCATCTGTTAGGCCAAACCTATATCGAAAAAACCCAGCGTATCGCTCCTGATAATATCCGTTTTATTGATAAGTTACCGTTTAACTTTTTTTATGTGGACTTGATCAAACAAGCCTTACCCAAGGCCAAAGTCATTGTCATGCTTCGCGACCCAATGGACACCTGCGTAGGTAATTATCGTCAGTTGTTTTCGTTGAATAGTCCGTACTACAACTATGCCTTCAATCTTGGAACGGTTGGCCATTTTTATGTCGCCTTTCGCAAGCACATCACGGCGTTACAAGCGCGTTGGGAGGATGGTATATATATCCAAGATTATCAAGCGTTAGTTCAGTCTCCAGAACAACAGGTAAGGGCGTTATTAGATTTCTGTGATTTACCTTTTGAAGCACAATGCTTGGCGGTAGAAAAAAATACCTTACCGGTGTCTACTGCTTCCAAAGTACAGGTTAGACAACCCATCAATACCAGTAGCATAGGCCGTTGGAAAAAGTTTGGTACGGCCACCGATCCCTTGCATAAAATACTCAGTGCACATAGACTGGTCTAACCACCAACGATGAAAGCAAAATAAGATGACAGATCATTTAGATAATCCACTTCGCAAATTCGTTCTTAAACTTGACTCTAAACCGCACTGGTTGCGTCGGTTTATAATCACCCAAGTATTTCGTCGCACCGTAAAATTAGCGGGCACTGCAGGGCAGGATATCCTTGAAACGGATCTGCAAAGTGTGACCTTTGTACAAAAGAATCGTCGCAAAGTGCAAAATCATATCGGCGGTGTCCATGCAGCTGCGACAGCACTATTAGGTGAGTCAGCGAGTGGGTTTATTGTAGGGGTTAACATTCCCGGCGATAAATTGCCACTACTCAAGTCAATGCATGTGGATTATACCAAGCGAGCTACGGGCAATTTACGCGCCGTTGCAAGTTTAACTGACGAGCAGTTGCAACGCATGCGCACGGAAGAAAAAGGTGAAGTGTCGGTGAAGGTTACGATTACGGATGATGCAGGGATCGAACCCGTCAATGTTGAATATATTTGGGCTTGGGTCCCCAAAAAGAAAAAGTAGACGAATGTCTAACGGGTACAACTCTTCAAATCCAGTAAAATACGACGATTATTGCTGTACCC
>JBEVCF010000068.1:0-6007 GCA_040514355.1 Glaciecola sp. | reverse complement strand
GCCTATCTCTCAATCGCAGGGTTGTTATACAAAACATTTACAACTGTAAACATTAAGTAAATCTATATAAATAATGCTTTAGTCATAAATTCATAACATGTTAAGGTTTTGTTAACGTTTTGTAAGATAATTTAACGTTTAAATATCTCTATAAAGCGCCTATACAAACCACGCATCAGTATATCGAGGGCATTATACATTTACAATAATTTGTGTCTAGTTAAGACATTGGTAGTAAAGAAAAAAAGCCACTCACGCACATATTTCAGACTGTTTACGTTAATTTTTAAGGATTTTATTCAAAAAATTGATCTAAGCAACGTTTACAAGTATAAATACACACCCTTTTCAAACGGTGTAGAAACAGACATACTGCACGCAAATGAAATCAGGATAACTGAGGAGAAAACTATATGGCAGTAGATAAAGCCATTCTAACTATCGGTGATAAGGAAGTAGAACTTCCTGTTTTACAAGGGACTGCAGGACAAGATGTAATCGATGTTCGCGCACTTGGCGCAACAGGGTATTTCACTTACGACCCTGGCTTTATGGCAACGGGTTCATGTGACTCATCAATCACATACATTGATGGCGCTGCGGGTGTTTTGTTACACCGTGGTTTCCCCATTGGTGAACTAGCTCAAGATTCTGATTACCTGGAAGTGTGTTACATGCTTTTACACGGTGATGCGCCTACTTCTGAAGAATACAAAAACTTCAAAGAAACCATTACCAAGCACACCATGGTACACGAACAAATCAATATGTTCTTTCACGGTTTCCGCAATGACTCACACCCAATGGCCATGCTATGTGGTACGGTTGGTGCATTATCATCTTTCTATCACAGCGATTTAGATGTCAGTAACCCCGAACAGCGAATTCGTTCAGCGCACCGTCTCATCGCGAAAATGCCTACGCTGGTAGCTATGGCTTATAAATACAGTGTTGGTCAACCGTTCGTATATCCTCGCAATGACTTGTCATATGCAGGCAACTTCCTGAATATGATGTTCTCTGTACCTGCGGAAGATTACAAAATCAGCCCTGCAGTTGAGCGTGCCATGGATCGTATTTTCATTCTTCACGCTGACCACGAGCAAAACGCATCAACATCTACGGTACGTCTTGCAGGTTCTTCTGGTGCAAATCCTTACGCATGTATCGCTGCAGGTGTTGCGTCACTATGGGGCCCTGCGCACGGTGGTGCTAATGAAGCCTGTTTAAATATGCTTGAAGAAATCGGCACAGTGGATCGCATTCCAGAATTTATCGAACGCGCAAAAGACAAAAATGACCCATTCCGTTTAATGGGCTTTGGTCACCGTGTTTATAAGAACCTTGACCCACGAGCTAAAGTAATGCGTGATAGCTGTCACGAAGTATTGGCTGAGTTACAGTTAGATGATCCGTTATTAGATGTGGCGATGGAATTAGAACGCATTGCGCTATCTGACCCGTATTTTGCAGAGAAGAAATTGTTCCCGAACGTTGACTTCTACTCAGGTATCGTACTTAAAGCAATTGGCATCCCGACTAACATGTTCACATGTATCTTTGCCCTAGCACGTACGGTTGGTTGGATTTCACACTGGCATGAAATGTTGAGTCAGCCTGGTCAGAAGATCGGTCGTCCTCGTCAACTTTACACAGGTCACACTGAGCGTAAATACACGCCAATTGACAAAGACTAACCGGTCTTATCAAGTGATAAAAATATAAAGGGCTTCTTGTTGAAGCCCTTTTTTGTCTTTATGTGCTAAGGATTATGGGTAAAATCAAGCGAAGCCTAGACAGCTTCAAGATAAGTGCATGAAATGGTAATTACCCCACATACATTGAGCCACAAAAGTGCTTCGTGATATATTGGATACATATTTTTGTTTACCAATCATACTATGAATCAAGCAAACCAACAACGAACACTACCCAGACCAGCTCGTATACTCGGCTATTGCGGTTTAATTCCTTTCATTTTTTTGCCGGTTGCCATTAATTTTGACGTGCTTTCCTATTCCTTAGGTGGACATTATTTCATCTTGTATTCGGCAGTTATTTTATCTTTTTTAGGCGGTGTACATTGGTTAAATGCATTGCAAGAACAGCATGATGACAAGCAAATTTATGTCGCTATGCTCCCCAGTATTGTTGCATGGCTAAGCATGATCTTACTGCCTCCACCTTGGGCACTGTCTGTTTTGACATTAAGCCATGCTAGTGTCTTGTTGTATGACCGCAATACCTTATTAGTCCCAGCGAGTTGGGTAAAAGACTATATGGCCTTACGGATACAACTGACCTCAGTCGTTGCGATCATGCATTTTTTGATGTTGGTGCTTGACTAAATATTATCCATCAGTGCGTCCGTATCTATCGGAAAAGCGCACAATATCGTCTTCGCCGAGGTAACTCCCCGATTGTACTTCAATCAATTCTAAGGGGATTTTGCCGGGATTTTCCAAGGCATGCACCTCGCCGATTGGAATATAAGTCGATTCATTTTCAGAAATTACCAAGGTTTTATGCCCAATCGTGACTTTGGCTGTGCCAGAGACAACGATCCAATGTTCAGCGCGATGGAGATGCATTTGTACAGAAAGCTTTTCATATGGTTTCACTGTAATGCGTTTTACTTGGAATCGTCTCCCCCGATCAAGAGCTTCATAACTGCCCCATGGACGGAAGACTTCGCGATGGCATTCAACTTCCGGACGCTGCTCAGCCTTGAGTTGATTGACGATGTGTTTGATGTCTTGAACAGCGTTTTGCTGGACGACCATAACCGCATCTTTGGTTTCTGCCACGACTAAGTTTTGGCAACCAATTAACGTGACTAACCGCCCTTCACTATTAACATAATTATTCTGTGCATTATGTAGTTTGACATTCCCCGTGTAAGCGTTACCTTGCGCGTCTTTATCGGCCAACTCCCATAATGATGTCCAACTGCCAACATCACACCAACCAGCATCTAATGGCACTATAACAGCATCCTCTGTGTGTTCCATCACGGCATAATCAATCGAATCGTTAGGACATTGTGCAAAGATGTCTTCACTGACGCGGATAAAATCCATATCGTAGGTTTGCTCTGTTACCGCCTGTTCACACACCGCTAATATCTCTGGAGCGAAACGCGCAAGATGCTCCAAGTACACGTGTGCTTTACACATAAACATACCTGAATTCCAAAAATAATCACCCGCATTCACATAATCTTTTGCCTTAACCAGATCTGGTTTTTCGACAAACTCAGCAACCTGAAATCCAATAGTATGTTGATTATGTTCTATCGATGAGCCTCTTTTTATATATCCGTAACCCGTGTGCGGCGATTGGGGCACAATACCAAAGGTAACGAGCTTATCTTGCTGCGCCAAGATGTCGGCTGCCGCTACAGTTTTGGCAAACGCCTCTTGATCTTGAATCACATGGTCAGCGGCCACGATCAAAAGCGTGGCTTCTCGATCATTCTTAACCGCATTTAATGCCGCAAGCGCAATGGCTGGCGCCGTATTTCGGCCGACAGGTTCAAGAATAATACCTTGTTGAGGACTATTCACCTGACGTAATTGCTCTGCCACTAAAAAACGATGTGCTTCGTTACAAATCACTATGGGGGCTTGAGTGTATGCGCTGGGCAAGCGCGCAAGTGTATCTTGTAACATGCTCTGTGAAGAGGTTAAAGGTAGAAACTGCTTGGGTAAGGCAGCGCGTGACTTTGGCCATAACCGACTGCCGCTGCCACCGGCGAGAACAACTGGGATCATATATATTGTTTAAGAAAAATATCGCTCTGAGCGAACCATTATTGGCGCGTGCAGATTGTTGTAATGATTAGCTTATGGTAACGCATATCTAACGTTACGCAAGTCGTCCTGCTTGGAAGTCTTGGATAGCCTGCTCAATTTCATCTTGCGTATTCATCACAAAAGGGCCGTATTGGACGATAGGTTCATTAATCGGCTTGCCTGTCACCACAATAAAACGGCTATCTGTTTGGGTGAACACTGTCAACGTATCACGCAAAGACAAACGACCTAACTCCCCTTTTTGTAAATCATGTTCTCCTATCGTTACGCGGCCTTCATAGACATAAATAAAACCATTGTGCTGACTGTGCATATCGGCAGTGAAAGTATTGTGTTTGGCTAAGTGTACGTCCCAGAATTCTGGCTTGACCGCTTGTGTAGTCACTGCACCGGTACAAGCTTGGAATGTACCAGCCAAAACGCGTACTTTGCCCCCTGCGATGATGACTTCAGGAATCGCTTGGGCGGGTATGTCTTGATATCCAGGGTCAGACATTTTCTCTGATGCGGGCAAGTTTACCCACAACTGAAAACCTCGCATAACCCCTTGTGTTTGTTGTGGCATTTCTTCGTGAATGATCCCTTTGCCAGCATTCATCCATTGCAGGCCACCGTCCTCGATCAGACCCGCATTGCCAACCGAGTCTCTATGTCCCATCTTACCCTCTAGCATATAAGTGACTGTTTGGAACCCTCGATGTGGGTGAGGTGGGAATCCAGCCAGGTAATCTTCGGCATTTGCAGAACCAAACTCATCCAACATTAAAAAAGGATCGATGCGAGGTAAACTTCCTTGACCAATAATCCGCTTTAATGCGACACCGGCCCCATCTGACGTTGCTTGTCCCATGACTTTCTGTATTACTTTTGACATACCATTCTCCAAAACCGCATAACACTTTAGCTCTTCTGCTCAGCCTTAGCTTTATGTTAATATAGGAGCATTAAATCAACAAAATTAATGAACGTAAATTGCAAATAATCGCTTTTTATGTTCTACAAAATAGAACTTATGGCAAAGCAACGATTTGGTGGTGTCGCTCGCTTATACGGTGACGAGACACTCGACCTGTTTTCACAATCACATATTTGTATCATTGGTATCGGTGGTGTCGGCACTTGGGTTGCAGAGGGGTTCGCTCGTTCAGGTATTGGCCAAATCACATTAATTGACCTTGATGATATTTGTACAACGAATACCAATCGTCAAATCCACGCCCTTCAAGACACGATCGGTCAACCCAAAGTTGACGTGATGGCCGCACGGATTGCATCGATTAATCCTAACTGTCTCGTACACGTGATTGAAGACTTTGTGTTACCGGAAAACGTCGCTGAATACCTTAATACAAATTTCTCCTATGTTGTTGATGCCACAGACTCTATCAAAGCAAAATGTGCCATTATTGCCCACTGTAAGCGCAACAAAATCCCCATATTAACAATAGGCGGTGCAGGTGGCCAAATCGATCCCACCCAAGTCAAGGTAGCCGATCTAACCAAAACTATCCAAGATCCGCTGGCAGCGAAATGCCGCAATGAATTGCGACGTTTATACCAATTTTCTAAAAACCCGAAACGCAAATTCGGGGTGGATTGTGTGTATTCCACAGAACAATTGCGTTATCCACAAGGTGATGGCACCGTCAGTCATCGAAAAATCAACAGTGATACGGCTGTCAGGCTTGATTGTGAAACAGGGTTCGGTGCGAGCGTAGCCGTGACAGGCACGTTTGGGTTTGTTGCCGTCGCGCGTGTGTTGGACAAGTTAGGCAGTCAGCGCAATAGCTAGTTGACTGTGGATAATGACACCTCAAACACTTTTATTCATATCTTTACCGTCACTCGGCCTTGCGGTGCTGACGAAAGTCCAACACTAAACTTATCAACAACCATACACCAAGCGCACTAAACACAAAATACGTGTTTTCTGCCAGTCCCATCACCTGTTCACTTAAAAACGCTGTCCCGGTGATCAACAATAAATAATAGGGTAAATTTAACAAACCTGCATATGCAATAATCACTTTAGATTTATGCTGTGCCCCTTGAGCCAGCATGAAAAAAGCTAAAGAATTAATATGTATCATCGCAATAAGGAGTGATTTGATAGAGTAAGTATTTTCCTTTACTCGTTGTTCCTCTGAAAAACAATTTTTTCCGATGTAGTAATTTATCGTTGAACCTAAGGT
>JBEVCF010000067.1:0-3637 GCA_040514355.1 Glaciecola sp. | reverse complement strand
TGCCGCGTTAGTTTGAGTTTGCCCAAACGCATAACGATTAGCTAAGTGGCGATAGCCGACGACACGTAAAGCCCAACAACACGATTCATATTCAAGACCAAAATATGACTCAATAGTTCGGTTTAATTCACTGTCTCGGTACCAACGCCCAGCCCATTGCCAATGCTCGTTGATGGGCCATGTCGCGCTAAAACCTACTTGATTGATAGTTTCGTTTGCCAGGTTGCGTATATAGCGCTGCGATAATTGAATTAAGCTGTTGCTGTCTTTGCGATAAGCTAAGGTTATACTCGTACGCTCTACTTTATCAGTTTGTGATGCTAATTGTAATTGTGAGTCGAAGAACCAACGATTTGATAAGCGAAAATCAAATTCCGCCGCTAACGAAGAGCGCTGGTTGGAGCGCTCAATCGCGAGTACCTTAGAATCGTCGAAGTAAAAAATCTGGCCGATGTTAATACTGGCACGTTCCTGACTGTTAGCGTCTAAGAAACGAGATGTCAGAGCAACAGTGAGTTGGTTATTATCTACAATCCGGTCCAAACCTGAAAACTCTTGTCCGCGAAAGAGTCCTTGAACGTTGTTTAGCAGTGGCGCAGAGTCGTACAAACCAATGTCAGACTGATCAGCATAACTGGTGTATAAATATTGTACTTGTGGCTCTAAGGTCACTACTGAGTCGACACCTGTAATAGTTTGTGGTCGCTCAAAGAACATGGCTCCAAATATTCGAGCTCTACCTAAATTACGTGTTTTTTCTTCAGCAAGTTGTGTGTTGTTATCGCTACCTTGTTGCTTGTAAAAAGTCGTCATGGCACCTAATTCAGCATCGACTTGGTAGTGACTTGCCACGCTATTAAACGTGATTTGTGGTGCAATGTGAAAGCGACTGGCACTCGCTAAAGCTTGATTGGTGTTGGTAAAATGAGCTAACTCTGAGTTGATGTCAAACTGCCAATTTTGATGCAAAGGCAGGTGATAACTGAGTTGTAACTCGGGGACGGCGCGGTAATTGTTAGCTTGTTCGCCAATTATAGTAAAATCAGCTACTCGCAGAGTCACATCGAGCCGTTCAGATTGGTATGTCAGGCTCGCGTTTTGTTGGACATAGGTGTCCGCACGATTAAAAAAATCTGACCCAAAATCAACAATATAATTGCCATCGCTAATTTGGTTGAAATCAATGTTTAAAAACCAATTGTCACTGAGTTGTGTAACGTTTTGTATGCGCACAAAGTACCGTTTCTCACCTTCAGCTTCGTCATCATTCGGCAAGAACTCAAGTCTGATTTGACCTTGGCTGAGCTCGCTCAGATAGCGGAATTCTGTATCGAGCATCAAGCCGCGATTGGTTAATAGACGCGGTGCGATGGTTGCATCATAATTAGGCGCAATATTCCAGTAATAAGGTTGCGTATAATCAATCCCATTTTCACTCGAACTACTGAGTTTGGGAAACAGCAAACCGGATTGGCGAGCTGAGGTTACCGGGAATGCGAAATAGGGAAGATAAAAAACCGGGACGTCTTTGACGTAAATACGCGTGTTATAAGCCTGCCCGAGATTGCCAGCTTGACCGAGATTGATTTCGGAGGCTTGGATCCGCCAGTCGTTATTACCCAGTGGACAAGTGGTAAAACTCACCTCATCTAAGACCACCCCTTTGGCAGAAGATAATGTGATCCCTTCAGCCTCTCCGCGACCGGATAGTGCGGTCAATTGGTAAGCTGCTGCATCCATGGCAAACTCTGCGCGTTGCGTATCCAGTGCAATTTCAGAACTGCGGACTTGTAAATTCGGATTCACAAAACGCACATCGCCAGTGGCAATTACGCGCTCTCCATCGTTTATAATCGTGGCGCTGTTGGCGAAAATGTTCGCATTGGGACTGATGATTTGGACATTACCATCAAAACGACCGGTTTCATTGGTGACAATATTCGCTTTATCTGCAAGGACTTTGATGCTTCCTGGCGTTGATGCTATCAGAGTTTGTTTGGTAATTGGTACGAGTGCTGGCGTACTACACATGTTCAGCTGTTCAGCCAGCCCTGGCGCAGAAGTAGGGTTGATTGGCATGCGCTCAGACGGTGAAGATTGCCCATACGCTAACGGTGTCATGAACACCAATATCCATCCAACGATTGGGAATTCCCACTTCATATACAACCCTTAACCTTACGAGCGCACAATTTTATAGCAAAGAGGGCAAATTACCATTAAAAGCGCTATTTTCTGCAAAAATAATCACAATCTCACAAGTAAATATAAAATATCGTTGAGTTACTAGGTCAAGCCTAGGTATAGTGTGAGTCAATGTAATGATTGGGTGTGTTGATTTCACAATGCAAATAACAGGTAAGGTCCTTGGGGCAGCGTTTGGCTTTTTATTGGGCAAAATCCCTGGTGCTATTCTCGGTTTAATAGTTGGGCATTTTTTTGACAAATCACTGACGCAAAATTTTTCTGGTAAACCGAGTTTTGCTCAATTTTTCTCCGCACATAATGAACTCAAGTCTAGCGCAATATTTTTCCATGCTTTGTTTTCTTGTTTAGGTCATATTGCCAAAGCAGATGGCGCGGTGAGTCAGGCTGAGATCAATATTGCCTCGCAACTGATGGATGATATGAACCTCACGGGTGATGTGCGCAAGGAGGCTCAGCAAGCCTTCCGTGAGGGCAAAGATGCCACCTTTCCTATCAGTGACATCCTCAAGGATCTAAAGCGTGACATTAATGGTCGCAAGGATGTCTTGCGCGTATTCTTGGAGATATTGATTGAAGCAAGTTATGCCGATGGCGATTTTTCACCACAAGAGTTAGCGGTGTTAGAAAAAGTGGCCGCGGAACTGTCCTTTTCCAAAAAAGAACTGCAGATCCTCTTGCGACAATACGCAGCCGAAATGCGTTTTCGGCAAAGCAAAGCCGCTTATCAACAAGCCAGTTATGAAGCGCATCAACGCGCACAAGAAAAAGCGCGCGAATGGCAGGAAAAAGCCCAGCAGCACGCCCATGGGTATTCACAATACCAACGTCAGCAATCTGCACCACAATACACAGTACAAAACCAGCTTGACGATGCTTACAGCATTTTAAATGTGGCCTCGGACTGCGATGAAAGAACGCTCAAAAAAGCGTACAAACGCGCCATGGCGGAACACCATCCAGACAAATTGATGTCCAAAGGGTTGCCGGCTGCAGCCATCGAAAAAGCCAAAGTTAAAACCCAGGACATTCAAGCCGCGTATGAATTAATCAAACGCCAACGACGCTAGTGCCAGTATGTCACCTGTTAATATTGCGACTATTGATGAATTTATCCAAATGCTCTATCTCGAGCGGGGCTTAAGCGAAAATACACTCGCTGCGTATCGCAGTGATTTGTCAAAACTTTGTGCGTTTTGTGAAGCCGGTGAAGCGTTTGCGCTGACGACAGTGACCGAAGCCCAGATCCGTGCGTATTTGGTTGAGCGTGAGGCACAACAACTCTCTCGACGCAGCACTGCACGTTGTTTGTCTTCGTTGAAAACCTTTATCAAATACTGTTTGAGTCAACAAATCCGTGACGATGATCCCCTGCGCAATATCAAAAGTCCCAAATTGCACAATGCACTACCAGATAGTTTATCCGAAGCCC
>JBEVCF010000066.1:0-10077 GCA_040514355.1 Glaciecola sp. | reverse complement strand
CCTTAACACTCCCTGTCGTGGGCGAGATTTTACAGAAAGCGGCTATTGCGCGTTTTACCCGAACCTTAGCCACAACCTTTGCTGCAGGCGTACCACTGATGAGCGCTTTAGATGCGGCTGCAAACGCATCTAGTAATATCGTGTATCGCACTGCGACTCAGTTTATTCGCAGTGAAGTCGCAGGCGGAAATCAAGTGTTTACAGCAATGCGTGGAACTGGAGTCTTTCCAGAGATGGTGGTCCAAATGATTGCGATTGGTGAGGAAGCGGGCTCAATGGATGACATGCTGACAAAAGTTGCTGATATTTATGAAAGACAGGTAGATGATTTAGTGGATAATTTGACCCGTTTATTAGAACCGTTCATTATGGCTGTACTAGGCCTTGTAATGGGGAGTCTCATCATGGCCATGTATTTACCTATATTTCAAATGGGTAACGTGGTATAACAATGCCACTTTGCAGATAAAGAACAGACAAAATGGACGTGTTAGCCCAATATCCAAGCTTAGTTATCTTACTCACTGGGTTATTCAGCTTACTGATCGGTAGCTTTTTAAATGTTGTGGTGTATCGTCTACCGATTATGATCGAGCGCGACTGGATCCAAGAGTTCATCGATTATTACCAAGTCACATTTACCAAGCCTTTGCCTGGCAACATACCTCTATCGGAGCGTTTCAATCTGGCTTTACCAGCCTCAACGTGTCCCCATTGCGGACATATTATTAAGGCTGTTGAAAATATCCCTGTGATCAGTTATTGGTTACAAAAAGGGCAATGCAATCAATGCCATGGCCCTATTTCAGTTCGTTATCCCATGATTGAAGGCATAACGGCAATAACCGGAATGTGGACAGCATGGCATTTTGGATGGAGTTGGCAACTCCCCGTCATGTTACTCGTCAGTTATTTTCTGATTGCAATGATCGCTATCGATTTAGACAAGATGTTACTGCCCGATTCTCTTACCCTCCCCTTATTATGGCTAGGCTTGTTAGTCAGTACGCAAAACCTTTTCGTTGATACCACATCAGCTTTGATTGGTGCGGCGTTGGGATATATATTCTTGTGGAGCGTTTATTGGGTATTCAAAATATTGACGGGCAAAGAAGGCATAGGGCATGGTGATTTCAAACTATTAGCGGCCATCGGTGCATTTGTTGGCTGGCAACACCTGCTCATTGTTATTTTGTTATCCTCTGTAACGGGTGTGCTTGTGGCCTTAATGCTGCCTTTGCGTCAGCTTGCCAAACAAGCCGACCACACTGTACCTAACAATGCCTTTCCCTTCGGTCCTTTTTTAGGGCTCGCGGGTTGGTTGACGATGTTATACGGAGATGACATCTTATCTTATTACTATAATTGGTTAATCATATGAGTTATGTAGTCGGCCTTACTGGTGGGATTGGCTCGGGTAAAACCTTGGTATCTGACGCCTTTGCAAAGCTGGGCGTCAATGTCATCGATGCGGATGTCATCGCACGAGAGGTGGTTGCCCCTGGTTCTTTTGGCTTACAGCAGATCGTAGACAAGTTTGGTGTTGAGATCCTCAACAAGCAAGGCGAACTCAATCGCGCTTTACTCAGAGAGCGCGTATTTCAAGACCCTACTCTCACAACATGGTTGAATGCTCAATTACACCCGTTAATTCGCAACAAGATGCTTGCTGAGCTTGCGCAAAGTCATAGTTTTTATACGATTTTAGCGGTGCCTTTACTGTTCGAAAACCAACTCGATAGTATGTGTAATAGTACTGTGGTCGTCGATGTAGATGAAACCACGCAGTTAACTAGGGCAATGGACCGCGATGGCGTTGATTTGAATAATATAAAACGTATTATGGCGCAACAAATGCCGCGCAAGCAACGTTGCGAACGAGCTGATTTCGTGATCGATAACAACGGTACACCTGATGAAACAGTCGAGACCGTAAAAAAATTACATCATTTTTACATTAATGCGGTGAAATAATTAATTACCACTTGAAATTCAACACGATATATTGTTTATTGACTCCTGTGTTGAGGAGTGTCTAATGAGTCTAGCAGTGTACGAGTTTCCACTGAATGAGAAAGTGCGAAATTATCTTAGGGTTGAACATCTGTTCAACGCCTTACACGACCCTGACAAAATTTGTAAGCAGCACTCTGAAGTTCAGTTTTTTCGTGATTTTTTTACGTTACTTGACCTTATTGAACGTATCGATTTAAAAACCGAATTATTGCGTGATCTAAAAAACTACACCCTTGTTCTTGATGCTTGGATGGACTTCCCTAATGTGGACAAAGCGACTTTGCATCGAACTAAGGCCAGTACTGAGCAATATATTAGTGACTTGCTCAATACGACTCGGATTGGTAAAGCACTCAAAACGGATAAATTTCTCTCTGCTATCCGCCAGCGTTTTAGTATACCAGGTGCGACATGTTCATTTGATTTACCCAAATTACACTACTGGTTAAGTTTGCCGGAACAGCAAAAACTGAGTGATTGTAAGCGTTGGTTATCCAACCTTTCGCTGTTAGAACAGTCTGTACAGCAGGCCTTGAGTTTTATTCGCAATCGCAAACACTTAGTTGATACACTTGCTGAAAATGGTTTCTACCAGGGTGTTGCGGATAATAAGGTAGAACTCATTCGCATCGAACAAAATGATGGTCAAGGCTACTACCCAACACTAAGCGGTAATAAATACCGTTACTCGATTCGTTTTATGCGCTTTACCCCAGAGGACGACCAAGCTGCGAGTATGGATGAAAATATTGCTTTTAAAATGGCCTGCTGCTGATGGAAGTGCAGTGTCCACAGTGTAACAAGCCAGTAGTTTGGGGACCTACCTCGCCTTTCCGTCCTTTTTGCTCTAAACAATGCCAACTAATCGATCTTGGAGAATGGGCGAATGAAGAAAAAGCACTCCCCTGCGGAGGGAACAAAGATCAAGAAACCAACCATTTTCCTGATATCGAGGATATCGAAGCATTATTAGCCGAACAATCTGATAATTTTTTTAAAGAATAGTTACTATGTCTAAAATTTCCACAGTTGCCATCGTAGGTGGCACGCACGGTAATGAGTTAACGGGAATCCAAACCGTTCGTCATTTACCTCATACTGATTTTCCTGATGCCTATCCTGAACTCACAATGGCTTTTATATTAGCCAATGCCGAAGCAATAGCAAATAATGTGCGCTTCATTGATGTTGATTTAAATCGTCAGTTTCATTTAGATAATCTACGCACTGCTAATACGATGCTATATGAGTTGAGCCTTGCTAAAACATTGAATCATAAAATGGGGCCGAAAAATGCCCCTATGACTGATTTGATCATTGATATCCACAATACCACTTCTGCCATGGGACCCACCTTAATTGCGGTGGACAATAATCCCTTTTATCGAGACATGGCTGGCTACGTAAAAACACATATGCCTGAGGCAAATATTTTGCTAGAAGATGAAGTGCCCTATCAAGATCACCCGTATTTGTGCACAGTAGCAAAACGCGGCATTATGCTGGAACTCGGCGCTCAGCCACAAGGTGTATCACGCGTAGATATCTTTAAGCAATGTCAAACTATGCTCAAACTTGTCTTAGATTACGTTGTTTTATATAACCACGGACAAGTCCCTCAGATCGCGCCATTCCCTGCTTATCGTTTTGGTGAAGTGATTATGTTTCCGATGGATGAAGAAGATCAAGTGATTGGTTTGGTGCACGAGAATTTACTCGATAATGACTTCGAACCAGTGCATACAGGCGATCCAATTTTTACTTTATTTGACGGAACAGAAATCTTGTTACAAGGTGAAGAGACGATATATCCTCACTTTATCAATGAGGCAGCATACAAGCAATCAAACGTCGCATTTTCTACTGCTACTCGGTTTATGTGGTAAGGTCTAAGCGTCTTTGGGAGGTTGTAGGGCAGCGATGATTGCCTGATTCGCTGCCGGAAAATCTAGTTCGACTAAAGCAGATAACTTAACCCACTGCCCGTGCTGGCCTTCTTTACCAAAGGGCTCACCAGTAAAGTCTGCAACGGTGTGAACATGCAGTGTGACAGCTTTATCACCATAGTCGTGACTAATTTCCTGCAGTGGGTTTGAGCCAGTGATAGCTATCCCAACTTCTTCTTGTAATTCTCGTTGTAGCGCACTGAATACAGACTCTCCTGATTCAATTTTCCCGCCGGGGAATTCCCACTTGCCACCTTGGTGTACGTCGGCTGAACGTTGAGTAATGTAGCAAGTGTCGTTACGCAAAATAACGCCAACCGCAACATGAATGTGTTTACTCATGGGCATTGATCACAGCTTACCGTGACACTGTTTATATTTTTTGCCTGAACCGCATGGGCAAGGGTCATTACGTCCCACTTTAGGTCCCTCTCGACGACCAATCGATACTGTACCACTCTTATCTTGTGGGGTATTGGTTTGTGTCGGTTGCGCTGCTGCCGCTTTGCGTTGCTCCTCAACAGCTTCAACATCGGATTCTGCTTGCACTTGGACTTTACTTAATAAGCTAATCACTTCTACTTTTAAATTTTCTAACATGTCAGAAAATAATTCAAATGACTCACGCTTGTATTCTTGCTTCGGATTTTTCTGAGCATACCCACGTAAGTGAATACCTTGACGTAAATAATCCATTGCGGCTAAATGCTCTTTCCAGTGATTATCCAAACTTTGCAGCATAACGGCTTTTTCAAACTGACGCATGACATCAGGACCCACCACATCCACTTTCGCTTGATAAGCTTTGCCTACTGCTTCGTGGATCCGTTCTCGCAGTTTCTCTTCATACAATTTATCATCGTCATCTAGCCACTTTTGCACTGTTAGTTCGATATTAAAATCAGCACGTAAACGCTCTTCCAAGCCAGTCACATCCCACATCTCTTCTAGAGATTGTGGTGGGATATAAGCACTTATAACGTCGTCAATGACGTCATCGCGAATGGCTGAAATGGTTTCACCAATGTCACCATCATCTAATAATTCATTGCGTTGTTCATAAATAACCTTACGCTGATCATTCGCAACATCATCGTATTCAAGTAACTGTTTACGAATATCAAAGTTGCGCCCTTCAACCTTACGCTGCGCATTTTCAATGGCACGACTCACCCATGGGTGTTCAATCGCCTCGCCTTCCTCCATGCCAAGCCGCTGCATCATTGCACTCATTTTTTCAGAGGCAAAAATACGCATCAATGCGTCATCTAATGATAAGTAGAAACGCGACGAACCCGGATCTCCTTGACGACCAGAACGACCGCGCAACTGATTGTCAATACGACGTGATTCGTGACGTTCAGTGCCAATAATATGTAAACCACCAGCTTCTAAAACAGCTTCGTGGCGAGCTTGCCATGCCGCTTTTACTTTTTCACGGCCCACTTCATCGTCTTGTGCTAGTTTGGCTAATTCAACCTGTAAATTTCCCCCCAACACGATATCGGTTCCACGTCCGGCCATGTTGGTTGCAATGGTCACAGCACCGGGCATACCCGCTTGCGCGACAATATCTGCTTCTTGCTCGTGAAATTTGGCATTTAGAACGTTGTGTTTAATTTTATGTTTCTTTAAAAATGCAGAGATTAATTCTGAATTTTCAATCGAGACCGTACCGACCAATACAGGCTGACCGCGCTCGACACAATCTTGAATATCTTGAACGATAGCGTGATATTTCTCCGGTGCAGTACGATAGATCAAATCAGCCATATCGTTGCGGATCATCGGTTTATTGGTTGGGATAATAACCGTCTCCAAGCCATAAATATGCTGAAACTCGAATGCTTCGGTATCAGCCGTGCCCGTCATACCACCCAACTTTTCGTACAAACGGAAATAATTCTGGAACGTAATTGAAGCGAGTGTCTGATTTTCATTTTGAATCTTCACTCCTTCTTTCGCTTCTACCGCTTGATGTAAACCTTCAGACCAACGTCGCCCTTCCATCGTTCGACCGGTATGTTCATCAACAATGACAATTTCGCCATCTTTAACTATATAATCAACATCTTTTGCAAATAGTTTGTGTGCTTTTAACGCTGAATTGACATGTTGTAGCAAAGCAATATTCGCCGATGAAAATAAGGACTGCCCCTCCTGCAAAATACCTGATTGAAGCAGTAACTCTTCCACGTAAATCTGCCCATTTTCAGTAAGATGAGCTTGCTTGCCTTTTTCATCAATCGTGTAGTGACCGTCACCTGCTACCCCCTCTTCATCCTCTTTTTCTTGTTCGACAAGTTTAGGGATGAGGGCATTAATTTGCTTGTACAATGCGGAGCTGTCTTCAGCAGCACCACTGATAATCAAAGGCGTACGCGCTTCGTCGATTAATATTGAATCGACTTCGTCAATCACCGCATAATACAGTTCACGTTGTACGCGATGCTCTGGACTAAATGCCATGTTGTCGCGCAAATAATCGAAGCCAAACTCATTGTTGGTACCATATGTGATATCACACTGATAGGCGGCAATTTTTTGCTCTTGGCTCATACCAGGAATGTTACATCCAACAGTTAAACCAAGAAAATCATATAATTCACGTGACCAGTCTGCATCCCGTTTAGCTAGATAATCATTGACAGTAATGACGTGCACGCCACGACCAGTTAAGGCATTTAAGTAGGTTGCCAATGTCGAGGTGAGTGTTTTACCTTCACCAGTACGCATCTCAGCAATTTTGCCTTGCTGAAGCACATAACCACCGGTTAGCTGAGTATCAAATGGACGCATGCCATAAACACGCTTACTGGCTTCTCTGACGACTGCAAACGCCTCAACCAACAGCGCATCGAGTGCTGTGCCTGCCGCAATTTGTTCTTTAAAGAATGCTGTCTTAGCCTTTAATTCAGCATCACTGAGCGCTTCCATTTCTGGCTCAAGTGCATTGATTTGTTTGACGGATTTATTTATTTTTTTGAGAATACGATCGTTACGACTGCCAAAAATTTTGCGCGCGATTGATGAAAACATGTTGTAGTTTTTTCCGTTGACTTATTGACGATAGACGTATGGTAACGGGTCTATCTGTTTACCGTTCTTGATAATTTCATAGTGTACATGAGCACCGGTTGAACGTCCGGTGTTCCCCATTAAAGCTATGGTACTGCCTTTGGTGACTATCTCACCGACTTTGACTGTTAATGAATGATTATGGCCATAGCGTGAGACCATGCCATTGCCGTGATCAATTTCAATTAAATTGCCGTATCCGTAACGCTCACCCGCCCAAGTAACGACACCTGCAGCAGTTGCGACAACGGGTTCTCCCTCTTTCCCGGCAAAATCAATCCCTTTATGCATTGCTGGTTTACCAGTAAATGGATCATCTCGCATTCCGTAATAAGACGACAGCCAACCTTTTTGGATCGGACGACCTGCTAAGGTATGCTCATGATTGATATGGGTATTGGCAAGCAGTTTTTCAAGTAACGCGAGTTCTTCTTTTTGTTGCTCGATTTGCAGTGCAAAGCGCGCTAATTCATCGTTACCTGGTAATATCAGTTGTGGTATATCAGTCACTGGTAGTTGTATTTTCGGTAGCTCGACACGTGCACGTTCTGCAAGTACAGTTTGTTGTACTTCCATCAGTTTCAATGCTTGTTTCATGTCTTGAATATGATGTGTGAGCACTTTTAGTTGACGCTGGTTTTCTGCTTGCAATACATCAATGGTTGCCTGTTGTGCAAGCAAACCTTGTTGTACCAATTCAACGGTTTGTATATGGTCTTGGGCGAGAAATGTTGAACGACTTGAAATGAACAATAATAATGAAGACAACACAGCAACAGTCACAACGCGTCGTAATGACAAAGCGATGGTTCTACGTGATCCTGACTGCTCTAATTGCAATGAAACCTTCATGCTAACCCTTCAAAAATATGATGGGTGATTTTAGCGTAATTTGCGGAGATTACAATTAGATGTGAGTTAAATGTTAACTAATTGAAAGCTAAAACAGGGTTTAAATACTGGATAGGGGCATTTTGTGCATTAGCATAAGTGACATATTCCCAAGCATCAGTTTGTTCGAGCACTGCATTGAGTAACTTATTATTCAGACCATGCCCAGTCTTATATGCAGCAAGTAAACCAATGATACTGTGACCACCTAAATACAAATCGCCTACTGCATCAAGTACCTTATGCTTTAGAAACTCATCATCATAGCGAAGACCTTCTGGGTTCAGTACTCGGTATTCATCCAAGGCAACGGCGTTATTCATTGACCCACCTAATGCTAAGTCCATCGCATTCATCGTTTCTAAATCACGCATGAATCCAAACGTCCGCGCGCGAGAAACATGATCAATATAGGAATCTGAACTGAAATCTAGTTCCATATGCTGACGTGTCTGAGAAATAACCGGGTGATCAAAATCTATCGCAAAATCAACCTTAAACCCTTCATAAGGTCGCAATTCAGCCCACTTATCACCGTCCTCTACACGAACGGTTTTGGTGATCCTCAAGAATTGTTTGGGGGCATTGAGCTCTTCAATCCCAGCAGATTGGAGTAGAAATACAAATGGACTGGCACTGCCATCCATAATAGGTAATTCATGACTGTTAACTTCTACGATAATATTATCAATACCCAAGCCAGCGAGAGCAGAGGCAAGGTGTTCTACGGTATGAACAGTTACACCATCATCATTGCTGATGCACGTGCACAGCACAGTGTCTTTCACCGCATTCGCACGAGAGGGAATATCGACATGAGGATGTAAATCCACACGACGGAAGATAATCCCGGTATTGGCCGGTGCTGGGCGCAAAGTCATCGTAACTTTTTCCCCTTTGTGCAGGCCAATTCCCGTTTCTTGCACAGAATGCTTAATAGTGCGCTGTCTGATCATTCGATAACCCTTAAAAACTGGACGCGTATTATATGGTCGTACCAGTTAACAGTCAATCTTTTTAGTCCGCTTGTTTACGCAAAAATGCTGGGATATCGAGATACTCCAGCCCTTCTTCGTCAACGGGTTCGACTTTAGGTGCTGTTTGCCCCCCGCTATGGCCACCACCCACGGTTTTACGAACCGGTGCATCAGTCGGTACTAGAGAAATGTCCGGTTTGTCCTGACCAATACCAGTTGCAACCACTGTGACTCGAATTTCGTCTGTGATTTCAGGATCGATTACCGTCCCGACAACAACTGTAGCATTCTCAGAAGCAAATGCTTTAACAGCATTCCCCACTGTTTCATATTCATCAATACCCAAGTCAAGACCCGCTGTGATGTTGACCAAAATACCGCGGGCACCAGAAAGATCGATATCTTCCAGTAATGGACAAGCAATGGCTTGTTGAGCGGCTTCTTCAGCGCGATCTTCTCCTGTTGCCGAACCCGTACCCATCATAGCTGTCCCCATTTCAGACATAACAGTACGTACATCGGCAAAATCAACATTGATCAGGCCTTCGGTAGTGATCAGTTCAGCAATACCTTTCACCGAACCCAATAACACATCATTCGCCGCTTCGAATGCTTTCAATAACGGCGTGCCTTTGCCTAGCACTTTTAACAGTTTTTCATTGGGAATTGTAATCAGTGAATCCACGTATTTAGCGAGCTCATCAATACCTTGACTCGCATAAGAGTTACGCTTTTTACCTTCAAATGGGAATGGGCGCGTCACAACAGCTACACTTAAAATACCCATTTCGCGAGCAATCTTAGCCACTTCTGGTGCTGCACCTGTCCCCGTGCCTCCGCCCATACCTGCGGTAATAAACACCATGTCCGCACCTTCGATACTTTGACGAATGGTTTCGCGATCTTCATGGGCTGCTTCACGTCCTACATTAGGATCAGCACCCGCACCAAGGCCTTTAGTGACGTTATTGCCAATCTGTAAAATGGTATCGGCATTTGACTTTTTTAGTACCTGGGCATCGGTATTAATCGAGATAAATTCTACCCCTTCCACCGAATTGCGTACCATATGTTCTACTGCGTTGCCGCCACCGCCACCGACACCAATCACTTTGATGACTGCTTCTGAAATATCGTCGTCAATTAATTCAAACATATCTGCTCTCCAA
>JBEVCF010000065.1:0-5816 GCA_040514355.1 Glaciecola sp. | reverse complement strand
TTCTGTATTTCATTGAAAAAAATGCCCCACTGCTTGAACCTTGGCAACGTGAATTAGTGCGGATTGTTCGCAAAGTGTCGCAGTATTTTTACCCTCAAAAACAAACGCAAGTCATGAATGAAGGCTGGGCGTGTTTTTGGCACTATCACATACTGAATCATTTATATGATGAGGGTAAGGTCAGTGATAGTTTTATCATGGAGTTTTTACATTCACATACGTCTGTCGTCAGTCAACCAGAATACAATTCCCCATATTACTCTGGCATCAACCCATACGCATTAGGGTTTGCCATGTTTATGGATATCAAGCGCATGTGCACCGACCCAACGCCTGAGGATTATGAGTTCATGCCAGACGTAGCCGGAAAAGATTGGCTTGATATGGTGCATTTTGCAATGAAAAACTTTAAGGACGAATCATTTATTAGTCAGTTCTTATCGCCCAAAGTCATGCGCGATTTTAAACTGTTTGCCATTCACGATAATGAACAAAATGACTATGTCGAGATATCGGCCATTCATGATGAAGTGGGCTATCGCAAGATCAGAGAAAAGCTTTCCGCACAATACAACCTCAGTAACCTTGAGCCCAATATCCAAGTGTATGATGTGGATATGCGGGGCGATCGTTCATTGACCTTGCGCTATGTGCCTCATAATAAAACCCCTTTAGGCAAATCAAAACACGAGGTGCTTAAACATTTACACCGCCTATGGGGCTTTGATGTCAAGCTCGAACAAGCCGATGACAACGGTGAGGTCATAACCTTAGCTAGTTGTTCGAATGGGGGCCGGATATAACAATAGTGGATGCCGGACAAACCACAACAGACTTGCTGACACCAATGCCGCTATCGTCGCAACGGTAAAGGTGATCTGCGCGCCACTACCCTGCGCCCATAATTGTCCGGCAACATAACTACCAGCGGCGCCGCCGAAACCAAAAGCTATACTGACATACAAAGCTTGACCTTGGGCTTGAAAGGATTTGTTGAAATAGCGGTGTATAAAGCTCACCGAGGCACAGTGGGTCAAGCCAAACGAAAACGCATGCAATAATTGTGAGATAATGACCACGACCACTGTATCGGCAACATACCCCAACAATAACCAACGTACAGCGGTTAAGCCAATACTGCTCATCAACATCAAACGCAAACTAAAGCGCTGCAACAAGCGCCCTGCAATCACAAACATCCCTATCTCAGCAATGACACCCAGTGCAATTAACCAGCCTGTTTGGCTACCGGTGTAGCCCAAATCAGTCGCATATAAAGCAAAGAAGGTATAGAAAGGGCCCATACTAAATTGGAGTAATAAGGCCGATAAAATAAACAAAGCAAATGGCCAAGCCCGCGCTAATTGCCATTGATTGATTTCGGTTTCTGAGTCAGTTGCGTTGTGTTCAACTTGGGGCGCTTGAATCAAACACGTCATAACAAACAAGGCAAACAAAACGACCGTAATAGCATACATGACCACCTCGGAGGAATGTAAGTCTAACACCCACCCCATCAGTACACTCAGCACGATAAAGCCGACACTGCCCCACATGCGCAAGTTTGCATAGCCCTGTGCATCACCTTGCATACAATCCATGGCCACCACCTCTAATTGTGGAATGATGGCCGTCCAAAACATCATCATTAAGCCCAGCGCCAAGGTGATGAGCCAAATACCGAAATCAAAATACGCTAAGAATGTACTCGCAAAGGTCAGCAACGCGCCCAAGCGCATCACCAATAAACCTTTGTTAACACGCGCGGCGAGACTCGACCAAAGATTGGGTCCAAGGATCCTAGCGAGCGTAATATAAGCCAAGATTTGTCCAATTTCTGGTGAGCTATAGCCTCGACCATCCAGAAATACACTGAGATAAGGGACGATAACACCGAGCTGACCATAGTAGAAAAAATAGGTCAGCCCGAGTAAGGTAAGGTTGGTTTTACTAAATGCGTGGACCTTAAATAGCACCGGGGATCACTGGTGTGCTAGTCGTGACATTCGCATTTTGGGCACGATGTCGCAGTAAGTGGTCCATGATCACCAGCGCAGCCATTGCTTCGGCAATGGGCACCGCACGAATGCCTACACACGGATCATGACGGCCTTTGGTAATCACGTCTGTTTTTTCGCCATCGACGGTGATCGTCTCTCCAGGTACGGTAATGCTTGACGTTGGTTTTAGCGCCATGTGCACTAAGACATCCTGGCCCGTAGAGATACCACCGAGTACGCCACCGGCGTGATTGCTAGCAAACCCGTCTGGCGTCAAAATATCGCGATGTTCACTGCCTTTTTGTTCTACCACAGCAAAACCATCCCCCACTTCCACGCCTTTGACTGCGTTGATCCCCATCATCGCATGGGCTAGTTCCGCATCGAGACGGTCAAATACGGGTTCACCTAAGCCTACTGGCATGTTAGTGATTTGCACCGACACTTTAGCACCAATGGAGTCACCTGATTTTTTCAAGTCACGCATATATTGGTCTAGCGCATCGAGTTTACTGGCATCAGGACAGAAAAACGGATTGGTGTTGGTAATTGCATGATCAATCGTTTCAGCCTTAATTGGACCGAGCTGAGATAAATACCCCAATACTTCGATACCATGGTTTTCTTTTAAATATTTTTTGGCAATAGCACCTGCTGCAACACGAATGGCCGTTTCACGTGCAGAAGAACGGCCACCACCGCGATAATCGCGCGTACCGTATTTTTGTTGGTAAGTATAATCGGCATGGCCAGGACGGAAACGGTCGGCAATTTTAGAATAATCTTGACTGCGCTGATCCTTATTTTTGATTAACAAACCAATACTGGTGCCCGTCGTTACCCCTTCAAAGACACCAGATAGGATCTGCACTTCATCGTCTTCACGACGTGCAGTTGTATAACGCGATGTACCGGGTTTACGACGGTCTAGGTCAATTTGTAAATCTTCTTCGGTGATGGCTAAACCGGGAGGACAACCATCCACCACACCACCAATTGCAATGCCATGACTCTCACCAAATGTTGTTACTGTAAAGATTTTTCCGAATGTATTACCTGACACTTACTTCACCTTCTGTGCTTGCCAATAATCAACTAATGTTTGTCGGTTGACTACAAACACGCCTTGACCACCATGATTAAACTCTATCCACTGTACGTTTAGACCTGGAAAACGCTGTTCCATGTGTACACTGGAATTACCTACTTCGACAAATAACCACCCTTGTTCAGTTAAGTGCTTACTTGCATCGCGTAAAATTGTTTCGACAATATCCAATCCATCTTGTCCTGCCGCGAGCGCTAACGCGGGTTCGTGTAAAAACTCCTGCGGTAAATCACTCATGTCCTCAGCATCGACGTAAGGCGGATTGGATACAATAAGATCATATTGTTGCCCAAGTACGCCAGAAAAGACATCCGAGGACACAGGAAACACCCGTTCTGCTAAACCGTGCTCCGCGATATTGATACGCGCAACATCCAACGCGTCCTCACTAATATCAAGCGCATCTACTTGCGCAAAGGGAAAGGCATGTGCCAGTGCAATAGCAATACAGCCCCCGCCGGTACACAGATCCATGATTAATTGAGGTGGTTGCGTCAGCCACTGCCCAAATGCATCGTCTATTAATTCGGCAAAGGGCGAACGTGGAATTAAAACGCGATGATCAACATAAAATGGATAACCTGCAAACCACGCTTGTTGCGTCAAGTAAGGAAGCGGTTCTGCCGTTGTGACCCGTGCGTGTAATAAGGCAAATATGTGTTGCTTTTCCGCTTGTGTGACTTTCGCTTGGAACAAGGCATCAGACGTCTTTTGTGCAATATCAGGTGGTAATGAGACGCAGAAAAGTACCAATACCATCGCTTCATCCCAGGCATTATCGGTTCCGTGTCCAAAAAACAAGTCCGCTTCATTCATTCTCGAGGCGCAATAACGCACCCAATCCAACAGTGTGGACAATTCATTGAGACTCGATTCATACTCAGACGGTAAGGTAGAAAGTGGGATGGACATGTCGCTATTAAATACTTTACGGATAGTGTTGTGCCTATATAATAACTAATTTAGCTGTCTAACACATGTAATATTTGTCATGGAAACGTGAGAATGAATAAAAACCATAAAGCGCATCCTAATGATGACGCCGAAACAACAGACTTTGCGTCGCTATTTGACGATATTACCCCGCTGACTCAAGACAAAATCCCTCCTACCAAACCCAAAATCAATAGGGTGCGCAGTGCCAAAGCGGCAGCAGCAGAGAAACACGGCAAACAACAAGCCGCGAGTTTTGCATTTTCGGATGGTTACGAGGCCTATTTTGATCCCACTGAGGCCTTATTCTGGTTTCGTGAGTATGGTGATGAGCGAGATAAGGAACACAGCGCCAAAACCAAGCGCTTGCGCAAAGGGCATTTTCCCCCTGACATTGAGTGTGATTTACATGGCTTGACCATAGCAGACGCACAAAGTGAAATTGCCGCCTTGTTGTTCACTGCTAAGAAAGAACATTGCTTGTGTGTAAAAATAATGCATGGCCACGGCACGGGGCGTCTCAAACAGGCTATCCCTAACTGGTTAGTGCAACACCCTGATATCATAGGTTTTTGCCAAGCACCCAAAACTGATGGCGGTAACGCGGCTGTGCTGGTACTAATGGACTTACCTGAGTCTTTTTTACGATAAAAAAGCCCCTAACCCTTTATAGCTAGGGACAAACGTGAACCCGTATTGCGCAATGGCATGGTTCGTTATTTTGTCGCATCAGCACTGTTGTGTATAAACATATAGGCATAATAAATACACATCGCTACGACAATCCCGATACCTAAAAGACTCCCCCATGCAACGGGATCAGTCAACAATAGATCAATCATAAATCACCTCAAACCTTTCGTTAAAACATCAATTGCTTTGATGCCTTAAGAATACTCAGGCGATAAAGTGAACGCCTTGATCCAGATCAACAGATAAAAGTAGTGCAAACACAAGGGATAGGTTTGTTTGATGTAGATCAACTATGCTACTCGCAGCACATTGGTGCAAGCACCATAGTCTGTGTGTGTTAATTAAAACAATCCAAAAAACCAACCCGAATCGAGTTCATCTTCACATTGTTTGAGCTGACCCGCGTATTTTAGCGAACGTTGCTTCACGCGCTTTGCCACTTTGACTAGCCAATCCTTTTTGAGGTAGGTTTTACGTTTATACCCGCCCCAACCTTCATGATAATTAAGGTATTGCTGATAGGCATCCCATTTGGAAACGCCATTAATTTTAGCTGATTTACTGATGAACCAGCCCATAAAATCAATCGCATCGTCAAAGTCATCGCGATCAGCCCCTGAATTACCACTTTCTCGAATGTAATCAGCCCAAGTCGGCGTTTTAGCTTGAGAATATCCATACGCTGACGATACCCGTCCCCAAGGAATCAACCCAAAAAACACATAGTCTTTGGGTGGCAGGGCTTGTGCCTTAAAGGAACTCTCCTGGTACATCATCGCCATCGGTACATGGATAGGTACCCCCCAACTATCACGCATTTGCACGGCCGCATCATACCAATCATCTTTCTCACGAAAAATATCACATAAGTTATCGGGATTTTGAGGAGGTGTTGCCGTACAGCCCCCTAAAAATAGGACCGTAATGAATGCCACTAAAATTAATTGAATTTTTTTCATTTTATTTTGAACTTTCATACCATTGTGGTCTCTATTATTACGTAGTATGTGTTTTCCCTGAAACATCTTAACCTAGCTCTCGAGCTAGGTTTTTTTTTGCTTTGCTACAACACAGTCACATTA
>JBEVCF010000064.1:11924-16730 GCA_040514355.1 Glaciecola sp. | reverse complement strand
TTGACTTGGCTCATTCTGCCCTATTAGTGTTAGAAGACGGTTCAGTCTTTACCGGCATCGCCATTGGTGCCGAAGGTTTTTCTGTTGGTGAAGTAGTATTCAATACGTCCATGACAGGTTATCAAGAAATTCTCACCGACCCCTCATATGCTGAACAAATTATCACTTTGACTTATCCTCATATCGGTAACACCGGTACCAACCAAGAAGACGTTGAATCCAATAAAATATGGGCAAAAGGTTTAGTTATTCGTGACTTGCCATTAGTTGCCAGTAATTTTCGCTGCGAACAAACTTTAACAGAATATTTGCAAGCCAATAATATTATTGGTATTGCCGATATCGATACCCGTCGCTTGACACGTATCTTGAGAGACAAAGGTGCGCAAAACGGTTGTATAGTAGCCGGTGATGCTCTGACGGAAGCTGAAGCACTAGGCAAAGCAAAAGCGTTTGGCGGGTTAAAAGGACTCGATTTAGCGAAAGAAGTCACGTGTTCACAAATGCATGATTGGCAGGATTCGGTATGGACACTTGGTCAAGGCTACGCAGTCGACCAAGACGCTCTGCCGCATCATGTGGTCGCTTATGATTTCGGTGCTAAACACAACATTTTGCGTATGCTCGTTGAGCGTGGTTGTAAATTAACGGTAGTGCCCGCGACTACGTCTGCTGAAGATGTGTTAGCGTTAAATCCAGATGGTATTTTCTTATCCAATGGTCCTGGCGATCCAGAGCCTTGTACCTATGCTATCGAAGCAATTAAAACCTTCTTGGACAAAGGCTTACCGATTTTTGGTATTTGCTTGGGCCATCAATTACTTGCATTAGCCAGTGGTGCACAAACTGAAAAAATGAAATTTGGTCATCATGGTGCCAACCATCCAGTTAAAGACTTAGCGCGTGATGTAGTAATGATCACATCGCAGAATCACGGTTTTGCCGTGCAAGAATCATCCTTGCCAGCTAATGTAAAAGTGACCCACGTCTCTTTATTTGACCAGTCGCTACAAGGTATCCATTTAACAGATAAACCTGCATTTAGTTTTCAAGGACACCCAGAGGCAAGTCCTGGTCCGCACGATGCAGCAAATTTATTTGATCACTTTATTGAACTTATCGAACAACACAAGCAATAGGAAGAAACCATGCCAAAGCGTACTGATATTCAAAGTATCTTGATTTTAGGTGCCGGTCCTATTGTGATTGGCCAAGCCTGCGAATTCGATTACTCTGGTGCACAAGCGTGTAAAGCGCTGCGAGAGGAAGGGTATCGCGTGATTCTTGTCAATTCTAATCCGGCTACCATTATGACGGATCCAGAAATGGCAGATGCGACTTATATTGAACCCATTCACTGGGAAGTCGTTGAAAAAATAATTGAAAAAGAACGTCCTGATGTTGTTCTGCCAACTATGGGTGGCCAGACTGCCTTAAATTGTGCATTAGATCTGAACAAACATGGCGTTTTAGAAAAATACAATGTCGAACTTATCGGTGCAACGGCCGATGCGATAGATAAAGCTGAAGACCGTGAACGCTTTGACAAAGCCATGAAATCGATTGGTCTTGAATGTCCACGTGCCGAAATTGCGCACTCTATGGATGAGGCACACGATGTCCTTTCTCGGATAGGTTTTCCTTGTATTATCCGTCCTTCCTTTACCATGGGTGGTTCAGGTGGCGGCATTGCCTACAACATTGATGAGTTCAATGAGATTTGTAAGCGCGGTCTTGATTTGTCGCCTACGTCAGAGCTATTAATCGATGAATCATTGATTGGTTGGAAAGAATACGAGATGGAAGTCGTCCGTGACAAAGCGGATAACTGTATCATTGTGTGTACCATTGAAAACTTTGACCCAATGGGCGTTCACACCGGCGATTCGATTACGGTTGCACCTGCACAGACACTGACTGATAAAGAGTTTCAGATCATGCGTAATGCGGCGATGGCGGTGTTACGTGAAATCGGTGTCGAAACGGGTGGCTCTAACGTACAGTTTGGTGTATGTCCTAAAACAGGTCGCTTAGTTATCATTGAAATGAACCCGCGTGTTTCACGCTCGTCGGCGCTAGCATCCAAAGCAACAGGTTTTCCCATTGCTAAAGTGGCAGCCAAACTGGCAGTTGGGTATACGCTAGATGAACTGGCTAATGATATCACAGGCGGTTTGACGCCAGCGTCTTTTGAACCGGCTATTGATTATGTTGTCACCAAAATTCCACGATTTAACTTTGAAAAATTCGCTGGTGCCAACGACCGCTTAACCACGCAGATGAAGTCGGTGGGTGAGGTCATGGCCATTGGTCGTAACCAACAAGAATCACTGCAAAAAGCATTACGTGGTTTAGAAGTAGGCATGAATGGTTTGAATCCAATTTTGGATTTAGACGACCCAGAAGCCAAGAACAAACTGATCTATGAATTGCGTGAACCAGGCGCTGAGCGCATTTGGTATATCGGTGATGCCTTCCGTATGGGCATGAGTGTTGATGAAGTCTTCAACCTCACCAATATTGATCGTTGGTATCTAGTCCAACTAGAAGAAATTGTACTGCTAGAGCAACAAGTGGCCGACTTAGGTTTAGCGAATATAGATGCTACGTTGATGCGCATGCTAAAACGCAAAGGATTCTCCGATGCGCGTCTTGCTGAACTAACCGCTGTTGCTGAATCAGATGTCCGTGATACACGTCTTAAGATGGATATTAAACCAGTCTACAAGCGTGTAGATACCTGTGCTGCTGAATTTGCTACATCAACCGCTTACATGTATTCAAGCTACGATGAAGAGTGTGAGGCACAACCCTCAAACAAAGACAAGATCATGGTACTCGGTGGCGGTCCTAACCGTATTGGCCAAGGGATTGAGTTTGATTATTGTTGTGTGCATGCTGCGCTGGCGATGCGTGAAGACGGTTATGAAACCATTATGGTCAACTGTAACCCAGAAACGGTCTCAACCGATTACGATACGTCTG
The DNA here is from genome assembly GCA_040514355.1 of Glaciecola sp. GTDB lineage: Bacteria > Pseudomonadota > Gammaproteobacteria > Enterobacterales > Alteromonadaceae > Opacimonas. Next base: position 13,745 of record JBEVCF010000064.1, on the reverse strand, counting down.
ATCGATTGTATTTTGAGCCAGTTACATTAGAAGATGTGTTGGAAATTGTACGCGTAGAACAACCTAAAGGTGTGATTGTACAGTATGGTGGTCAAACGCCATTGAAACTTGCCCGTGCACTAGAAGCAAATGGTGTACCTATCATTGGTACGTCGCCAGATGCCATTGACCGTGCCGAAGACCGTGAGCGTTTCCAACATATGGTCAACAAACTTAACTTGAAGCAACCTGCTAATGCGACAGTGAGCAATATGGAAGAAGCACTCGCTAAAGCAGAAGAGATTGGTTTCCCGTTGGTAGTGCGTCCAAGTTATGTATTGGGTGGTCGTGCAATGGAAATCGTATACGACATGAAAGACCTAAAACGCTATCTAAATGAGGCGGTAAAAGTGTCGAATGACTCTCCTGTGTTATTAGACCACTTCTTAGATGATGCGATTGAAATCGATATTGACGCTATTTGTGACGGTAAAGATGTTGTCATTGGTGGCATTATGGAACACATTGAACAAGCTGGGGTTCACTCAGGGGATTCAGCATGTTCTTTACCTCCTTATTCATTATCTTCTGAGATCCAAGCGGTCATGCGTAAGCAAGTCAAAGACATGGCATTGGAATTAGGCGTCATTGGTTTGATGAACACGCAATTTGCGGTTAAAAACAACGAAGTGTACCTGATTGAAGTCAACCCGCGTGCGGCTAGAACGGTTCCGTTTGTGTCAAAAGCAACAGGTCGTGCTTGTGCTAAGATCGCTGCCCGTGTAATGGCGGGTCAGTCTTTGGCCGAGCAGGGTGTAACGGACGAGATTATCCCGCCGTTCTACTCAGTGAAGGAAGTTGTACTACCGTTTGCGAAGTTCCAAGGTGTTGACCCATTATTGGGTCCAGAAATGCGCTCTACTGGTGAAGTCATGGGCGTTGGTGAAACATTCGAAGAAGCTTATGCAAAAGCCAATCTCGGTGCAAGCTCACCGTTACCAAGGGGTGGTAAAGCGTTGTTATCAGTGCGTAATAACGATAAGACACGTTTGGTCGAACTTGCAAAATTGATGCAAGAAAAAGGCTTCCAGCTCGAGGCAACGCGTGGGACAGCTACCGCATTATACGATGCGGGTGTGACTGATGTATCCATTGTGAATAAGGTATCAGAAGGGCGCCCTAATATTGTGGACGCTCTGAAAAATGGTGAATATGCGTATGTCGTTAACACGACCGAAGGGCGACAAGCGATTACGGATTCTGTTTATATTCGTAAAGAAGCTTTGTTGAACAAAGCAACGTATACGACAACCCTTAACGCAGCGTTTGCTACCATTTTATCGAAAGAGGCCGATGATCGTGCCCGTGTCAGTTCTGTTCAAGAGTTGCACGAACGCATGAAATAGGTGACAACTGTTTCGTTTCGATTTATGATTAGCACATAAATTAGTTATCAAAAGCGTCTTTTCAAAGGCGCTTTTTTTATCATATTGGTTTATTTGCTAAAGCCAATGAATAAGCGTTGTTTTTTCAAATAACCTCAAAGGACAGATCATGACACAATATCCTATGACGGCAGAGGGTGCCGAAAAGCTTCGTGCCGAATTAAATGAACTCAAATCAGTCAAACGCCCAGCCATCATTGCTGCGATTGCAGAAGCCCGTGAACACGGTGATTTAAAAGAAAATGCTGAGTATCATGCCGCGCGTGAACAACAAAGCTTTTGTGAAGGTCGTATCCAAGATATTGAAGGCAAGCTTTCCAACGCACAAATTATCGATGTCACTAAGTTAGAAAATACCGGAAAAGTGATTTTTGGTACTACAGTGACAATTTTAAAT
>JBEVCF010000064.1:0-11914 GCA_040514355.1 Glaciecola sp. | reverse complement strand
ATGAAGCTGATATCAAAAACAATCTCATTTCAGTGAACTCTCCAATTGCACGAGGCCTAATTGGTAAAATGGTGGATGATGTCGCTAATATCCATACACCTGCAGGGGTAGTAGAGTTTGAAATTTTAGAAGTAGAATATATTTAATTTCGTATTTTGCCGATTGATTGAAATATAGTCATAAAAAACCAACTGTATAAGTTGGTTTTTTTATGCGTGATAAAATTGTCGTGGGACTACGATTTTTGTAAGAATGCTAGAGTGCGCTCAAGCGCTTCGGTACGAGAGTGTGAAAAATGTTGTTCGCTTAGTTGTGTTTCATAATCAAGTTGTAACAGACGTTCTTTGGCTTCTTCGCTATTGAGGACAACGATGACGTGTTTACCCATATCAAGTGCTTCTAAGATCACATTTTCAAGAGATAAGGTCATGGTGTCGTCAAGCAGTGATACGTGAGAGAGGTCAAAAATAACAGCGTCGTGTGCTTCGATATTTTTGCGTTCGCGCGCAAGGGCTTTTGATACACCAAAGATCATAGCGCCAGAGAGATAAAAGAACAATAAACGCCCTTGAGCATCGTTTAGTAAGCTACGCTGCTCTTGGTTCAAAGGAATTTCGTCATCGACATCAGACATGGCTTTAATTTTTTGGGCTTCCACTGCTGAGAGTTTCTCAATGATGATCACGTTGGCGATAAATACACCAACGCCCACTGCCACAATCAAGTCGACAAATACGGTTAAAAGCAATACCGCATACATTATTAGAGTAGAATGGCGGGATACGCGGTGTGCGCGTTTAATGAACGACCAATCGAGTATATCGACACCCACTTTGACCGCAATGCCGGCTAAAACGGCTAATGGGATGTTTTCAATTAATGATGCAGCACCGAATACTGCAACTGCCAATACGACGACCCTGATGACTCCTGACAGCGCAGTTCGTCCGCCTGACTGGATGTTCACCACGGTTCCCATTGTTGCGCCAGCACCGGGTAAGCCACCAAATAAACCAGACATGATATTGCCAAGTCCCTGACCCACTAACTCTTTATTAGAGTTATGCTCGGTACGGGTTAAGTTATCAGCGATCACCGACGTTAACATCGAATCAATACAACCTAACATGCCTAAAACCATTGCATCGAGCAGCATGACTCGTAATTCTGCTTGGGTAAAATAAGGCATGACCATAGAGGGTAGAGAAACATCAATTTCGCCAATACGTTGTATGCCATTCGATGAGAAAATCAACACGGATACAATGGTTACCACTACTAACGCAATGAGCTGTGGTGGAATGTATTTTTTATATTTGGCGGGTGTTTTGAACAAAATAGCCAAGGTTGCCGCAAACAACAACAGTTCTGTCCAACGAATATTGCTCAATAGTTCTGGAAGTGCGGCCAAAGTACCGATTACCCCTCCCGCAGGTGCACTTTGACCTAAAGCAGGCGCTAGTTGCAGTAAGATTAAAATCACCCCGATACCAGACATAAAGCCAGATACAACCGAATAAGGCATCAGTGTGATGTATTTCCCTAAGCGCAAGAACCCAAACGCAATTTGAAATACACCAGCTAGCATAACGACAGTAAACGCCATGGCTAGCCCTTTCTCGGGGTTGGCGGCTATCATGGAACTGATCACTGCGGTCATCACAACCGTCATAGGCCCAGTGGGCTCTGAGATTAATGTGGGCGTGCCGCCAAACAAAGAAGCAAATAGGCCTATCAGAATTGCACCGTATAAACCAGCTTCTGCACCTGCGCCGGATGCCACACCAAAGGTTAAGGCTAGGGGAAGAGAAACAATTGCTGCGGTTAAACCACCTAATACGTCACCTCGAAGGTTGCGTTTGGACAGGGAGTTGAGTGCAAACATACTTGTTTGGCCTTAATTTTTAAGCGCTATAATATCAGCAGATAGGTCGATGGGGCGTATTTTGACAAGAGGTCGAACGTAAATCAAGCCCGACCACTATTAAGACCAAGGTATTACTGGATTTGATCTTTTACTATGACGCCGTCCTTCATCACAAAAGGCACTGTTTCAAGCAGTGAAATATCATCAATCACATCACCTTTGATGGCTAGAAGGTCGGCAATTTTACCGGTACTGATACTGCCTAAGTCAGCTTCTTTTTTGAGTAAACGAGCCGGTTCAATGGTCGCAGTTTGCAAGACCTGTATCGGACGCATACCAAACTCTACCATTCTCGATAATTGTTTGGCATTACTCCCATGTGGATACACACCCGCATCAGAACCAAATACCATCTTCACGCCTGCGGCTACAGCTTGACGAAAACTCTCGCGCTGACGTTTACCTACCGTGCGCTCTTTCGCTAAACTTTCTTCTAAGATACCGGCTTTTTCACCCTCACCTAAGATATATTCCGTTACGTAAATATCCATCGAAAGATAGGTGCCCATTTCTTTGGCTAAGGCAATAGCTTCTGCGTCGAGAAAACTACCATGTTCAACGGAATCAACCCCCGCTTTAATAGCGGTTTTGATCCCTTCAGTGCCATGTGCATGGGCAGCTACGGTTAAACCGCGTAAGTGTGCTTCTTCAATCAGAGCTTGCATCTCTTCAAATGTAAATTGTTGTGCGCCCACTTTAGTACCTTTGGACAGCACACCGCCGGTCGCACAAAATTTGATCACATCGGCACCGTATTTGATATTTTGACGAACTTTAGTTTTGACGGCCCATGGTCCATCGGCGACACCTTCTGAGACCACATCATATTCAAAGGGCAGTAAGTTATTATCACAGTGACCACCTGTAACACCGATCGAAGGCCCAGAGACAAACATGCGTGGACCCAGTACATCGCCATCGTTAATCGCATCGCGTAGTGCCACATCCGCATAATTAGGCGCACCTACATTGCGCACCGTCGTAAAACCAGCCATGAGCGTGCGTTCGGCTTTTTGTACGCCGGTAATGGCAGCACGAGAAGTTGAACGTTGTAAGCGCTTGTAGCCATGCACAGAGGCATCTGAAGTCAGATGTACGTGCATATCCATCAGCCCGGGCAATAAGGTGTAGCCATCAAGTTCGATGGTCTCATCCACCTGTGCGGGTAGGGTGAGAGTATCGCGCTGGCCAACTGCAATAAAGCGACCATTTTCAATCACGACAACAGGGTTAGCAATCACTTGACCCTGTTCGACGTCAATTAATTTGCTAGCAGTTACGACGGTAGTCTGCGCCATAGTCACAGTATGCACACTGACCAGACCGACTACAGCCAAAGTATTGATGATTCTGGAAATAACAGATTTTAATGCATTCATGGCCTACTTCTTATATGTTTTATAGTGGAATTGAATCGAACTAACGATGCTTGTTTACTCAGATAAACTGAGTTTAACGTAAGAACCGCACCGGATAAATAAAAGTATACTAATCAGTGACACGAAGTGGAAATAGGTCTAATACTAGACTGTAAAAGAGAACCACTAGCCAAAACAATAGGTGGACACCTAAAAATAAACCGCTGCCATAATTGCGATAATATGTTTCTGTTTGGCTGATGTTAAACGTGTGCGTTAATACGCCCGTTGTAAATTGCGGTAAACTGGCAACAATATCACCCGTTTGTTCGATTAAACCCGTGATGCCGTTGTTAGTGGCTCGGATCACTGGGATCCCAAATTCCATTGCACGGACTTGGGCAATGCGCATATGTTGAATAGGGCCTGCAGAATCACCAAACCAAGCGTCATTACTCACTGTGATTATCGCATCTGTCTGTGCGGTAAAGTTAGCGCGTAATTGACGTGGGAATACAATTTCAAAACAAATCGCAGGCAGTAGTGCATAGCCATTCACGTTCAGGTTAGGTTGGATATACTCACCTCGCGTAAAGGATGACATAGGTAAGTCAAAAATCGGTGCGAGACCGCGTAACCAGCTTTCAAATGGGATAAACTCACCAATAGGTAGCAAATGATGCTTGGCAAAACGGTTTGTATCGCCGTAATAATACTGTCCTTGGTGATCATCTGAGGCGTGCTTGCCCAGCACAATGAGGTTATTGTATATTTTTTCATTGCGCATATCGTAATTCACAATACCTGTCACCAAACCTGTATTGGTCGTCGCTGCAACTTGATTTAGTAATTGTAATTCTGTCTGTGCAAAATATTCTAACTTGGGTACGGCGGCTTCGGGCCACACGACGATATCATTATCCCAAACGCTATCCGTTAACTGTTTATAGGTGTTGAATGTACGCGTATCTTCTTCCGGTACCCAGCGTAGGCTTTGTGGAATATTGCCTTGTACCAATGCGATTTTGACGGTTTTATCTGCATCAATGGTTGTATTACTAGGTTTAAAAACGGCAAAGACGTATAAAGCAATGACCCATAAAAATACAGTAAGTAGGCTTTTAGATAAGTGCCATGGCAGCTTGTTTTCAATGGGGGCTTGGCTTGTAGAGTGTGCACTTTTTGAGGTTTTCACGTTGTGGGATAAATGCAAACATACATAGTGAGCAAGCATCACTAGGCAACTGGCACACAATATCAACACCGCAGCTACTCCCGTTTCACCCACAACTGCGAAACCGTGTTTAAGTGGTGTATTGTACTGTGTGTAACCTAAGCCCAACCATGGAAAACCCGTTAACAACCAAGACCGACACCACTCAACGAAGTACCACAGCAAAGGAGTCGATAAAATGATGACAAATGGGTGTAGACGATAGTTTCGTAATCGAGCAATTAGCCAGGTAAACAGTGCAGGGAATAACGCCAAGTAGCCGCAAAGTATCGCCATCATTGACAATGATATTAGCAGTGGTACACCACCGTAGTCGGCAATACTAATATGTACCCAGGCAATACCAACACCAAACCAAATCACACCATACAACCAGCCCCAAGTAACAGCGTGTTGATTCTGCCAGCCAGCATAGACCAGTGGTAGTAACCAAAGAATAGTAAAGTAATTGAGATATGGAAGGGTGTATGACAGTCCCAACAGCCCAGCGGCAAGGATGGTGATGCATCCTTGCCAGAGTAGTACGCGCGATAACTTCGCTTGCATTACTTGGTAGCGACCTCAGGTAAGGTGACTTTGAGTTGCAATAAACGGCGTTTGTCAGAATGAGTAATCTTAAATTCGATGTCGTCAATTTTAATCTTATCGCCTGTTTCCGGCATGTGGCCAAAGGCTTTTAAGACAATACCGCCAATAGTATCGGCTTCATCTGGACGAAATGATGTTTCAAAAAAGCTGTTAAAATCTTCTACTTCGGTCAGTGCTTTTACTGAATAAGTATGTTTATTCAATGGCCGTATACCGTCAATAGCATCGTCATCGTATTCGTCTTCGATTTCACCCACGATCAACTCTAAGATATCTTCGATTGTGACAAGGCCCGATACACCACCGTATTCATCTACCACAATGGCCATGTGATAACGTTGTTGGCGAAATTCTTTGAGTAAGATATCCACGCGCTTGGATTCAGGCACGATAACGGCTTCACGTAAAATGTCTTTTAGTACCAATGCTTGTTGGTTATTAAAACCATAGGAAAGGAGATCTTTAGCTAACAAAATACCTTCGATATGGTCTTTATCTTCGCTGATCACGGGAAAGCGTGAGTGAGCAGATTCGATAATTTGAGGAAGAAACTCGTCGACAGTCGAGTCGACATTAATGGTGATCATCTGAGCGCGAGGGATCATAATTTCTCGGACTTTGATGTTGTTGACGCTGATTACACCTTCGATCATTTCGCGGGTTTGTGGGTCAATGATTTCGTTTTGTTGTGCTTCTGAAATCACATCAACTAATTCTTCGGTGTTTTGCGGTTCTGGACTAAAAGTGTCTTTTAACTTCTCTATCCAACCTTTCGGTGCAGAACCGTTGCTAGAGTGGGGGTTGTCTTCGCTCATATTATGTCTTTATTGTGTAAAAAATCGTCTATTATGCTAAATTAATGATCTTGATAGGGATCGTCAATATTTAATTTTTGTAGTAAGGTCACTTCATGCGCTTCCATTACTACGGCCTCTGCTTCTTCAATGTGGTCAAACCCTAATAAATGCAAGGTGCCATGGATAATTAAATGCTGATAATGATGCAGTGGTAATTTATGCTGTTCAGCTGCTTCAGACAATACGACTTCCGGACAAATAACTAAATCACCTAGCAAATCGCTGGGGATAAACTCGGGTAAATCAGCAGGAAAAGACAGGACATTGGTGGGTTTATCTTTATCGCGATAGGCCGCGTTCAGTGCTTGGGATTCGGCCATATCAACGAAACGTACGGTTACTTCGCCTCGCCCATCATTAAACGCGTCACAAACCAAGCGCACCGCAGAGAACACATCATTCGTTGCAGGAAGTTGCATGATAGCACTGTCATTGGCATCAAGGGTATTTTGGATATCGACGTCAATGGTCATTATGGTTGTGCTTGTTGTTGAGTAGCTTCGGCCTGTGCTTTTGCTTCTGCCTCAAGTCGCTTTTTTTCTAGGCGACGTTTTTCTTGGGCCTCATCATGGGCTTCATATGCTTGTACAATGCGAGCAACAACAGGGTGTCGCACGACATCATGGGCGTTGAAGAAATTAAACGAAATATCATCTACCCCTTGTAGCACTTCAATACTGTGGCGTAGACCGGAGCGGACACCGCGAGGTAAATCTACTTGGGTAATGTCACCGGTGATGACCGCACGTGAATTAAAACCAATCCGCGTCAAAAACATTTTCATTTGCTCGGTGGTGGTATTCTGGCTTTCATCCAAGATAATGAATGCATCATTGAGGGTGCGGCCTCGCATATAGGCAAGGGGGGCAATTTCAATGACGTTACGCTCAATGAGTTTTTCTACTTTCTCAAACCCTAACATCTCGAATAGGGCATCGTATAAAGGACGCAAATACGGATCGACTTTTTGTGACAAATCACCCGGTAAAAACCCCAGTTTTTCGCCTGCTTCCACTGCGGGTCGCGTTAACAAAATACGACGGATTTCTTGACGCTCAAGCGCATCAACTGCACAGGCTACAGCAAGATAGGTTTTGCCAGTACCCGCAGGTCCAATGCCAAAAGAAATGTCGTGGTTAATGATGTTTTTGACATACTCAGCTTGGTTGGGGTTGCGCGGTTTAACTACACCGCGCTTGGTTTTGATGTGTACCTGTTTGCCATAAGGGTTGTTATCCCCGTATTCAGTTTGATCCAGTACCCTAGCTTCCTGGATGGCAAGGTGCACTTGTTCAGCGCTTAGTTCTGGAATTTCACCACGCACAGGCGCAGTCTCGACATATAGAGACTGGATCAATTTAACCGTATCGCTAGCAGCTTTACCGCCACCGAGCACTTTAAAATGGTTGTTGAAGTAGGTGATTTCAACACCTAAGCGTCTTTCTAACTGTTTGATGTTATTGTCAAAAGGACCGCATAAACTCGCTATTCGCTTGTTATCGTCAGGGACTAATAAGACTTCGTTCGTGTCTAGATTACTCAAAAACCATTTCCTATTCGGTTAGTTAATTCTCTTAGGGCTGTACTATATGTACGCCATTATCGCGCTTTTGTTTGGCCAATATAGACTGTGGAGAAACGGCAATACGCAAGCCCATATCCGCTTCGCGTCTAACCACATTGCCTCGTAGTGAATTGCTAAATACATCTGTAATATGGATGTCGACAAATTCACCAATCATGTCCGGTGACCCTTCAAAATTCACCACACGATTGTTTTCTGTACGCCCAGAAAGCTCCATTGGATTTTTCTTCGAAGGACCTTCTACTAAGACACGTTGTTCAGTGTTGACCATATTACGGGCAATGCGCTGCGCAGACTGATTGATGCGGTCTTGTAAGATATACAAACGCTGCTTTTTCTCTTCTTCGCTGACATCATCAGGCAAATCAGATGCAGGTGTGCCTGGTCTGGCAGAATAGATAAAGCTAAAGCTCAAATCGTATTCAATATCTTCAATTAATTTCATGGTGTCAGCAAAATCTTCTTTGGTCTCACCCGGGAAACCGATAATAAAGTCCGATGACATAGACAGATTAGGGCGGACTTTTTTGAGACGGCGAATTTTTGATTTGTACTCAAGCGCAGTATGACCGCGTTTCATTAGATTGAGAATACGGTCAGAGCCACTTTGTACTGGTAAATGCAAGTGATCCACCAATTCTGGGATAGATTCGTAAGCGTCAATGATATCATCAGTGAACTCAACTGGGTGTGAGGTAGTGTAACGGATTCGATCAATACCATCTATCGATGCAATTAACTCTAATAATTCGGCAAAACGACAAATGCTGCCATCATAGTGCGGGCCACGAAATGCATTGACGTTTTGCCCCAATAGATTGACTTCACGCACACCTTGTTCGGCTAGTTGAGCGACTTCTAATAACACATCATCCACTGGACGTGACACTTCTTCACCACGCGTGTAGGGGACAACACAGAATGTACAGTATTTTGAGCAACCTTCCATAATCGAGACAAACGCTGTTGGACCCTCAGCACGTGGTTCAGGTAAACGATCAAATTTCTCGATTTCTGGAAACGATACGTCCACTACTGATGATTTACCACCTTTTACGTCTTTGATCATCTCAGGTAAACGATGCAGTGTTTGTGGACCAAAAATGATATCGACAAAGGGCGCGCGTTGACGAATATGGTCACCTTCTTGTGAAGCAACACAACCACCTACGCCAATAATTAAATTAGGGTTGGTTTGTTTAAGTGTTTTCCAACGGCCAAGTTGATGAAATACTTTTTCTTGTGCTTTTTCACGAATAGAACACGTATTCAATAAAATTACATCAGCACTTTCCGCTTCTTCCGTTAGCGTGTAACCGTGTGTAGCATCGAGTAGGTCAGCCATTTTTTCCGAATCGTATTCGTTCATTTGGCAACCCCAAGTTTTGATGTAGAGTTTTTGACTCATGAGCGCAATTTGCCTATTAGTAAAGTAATGTAGTCGAGTAAACGCAAAACGTCTCAAACTAGCATGAAAATAATGTGCAGATTTTACAGCAGTATTGTGTCTAAGACTAGTGTCTGACAGTCGCAATTAGTGAAACAAAATGGCACACTATACATATATGTAAAGAAAACCTGCATCATGCTTCTTTGCTCTGTGTGCTAAGTGAAAGGATTATGACTCTACCAAGCTCTCAACAAGATACCGTTAATGCCCCACAATACAATGTCCAGTATGTCGTAGTAGGCGGTGGGATGGTAGGGTCCGCTGCAGCATTGGGGCTAGCGCAACTCGGTTATCAAGTGGTATTACTCGAAGCCTTCCCTGCAGCAGAGTTTGCGCCAGAACAAAAGCCAGATCTCAGAATGTCAGCATTGGCACATGCAAGTGTACAATTATTAGACGATTTGGGGGCGTGGGAAGCTATCCAAGCACTGCGCGTACAACCTTACACGCATTTATCTGTGTGGGAAGCAGACTGGTCAGAAACAACATTTTCCGCAACCGAAGTGGGTCACGAGATCCTCGGATATTTTGCCGAAAACCGCATTACTCAGTTGGGCCTGGCGGCAACGATAGCAAAGCAACCTAACATTACTGTGCTTAATACCCAAGCGGTACGCGTCAATAGCGTAGCCGGTAAAGTGTGGTGTGCCGATGGCCAAGTCATTCAGGCTGATTGGATTATTGCTGCTGATGGCGCACAATCACAAGTGCGACAACAATCGGGCATTGCCACTGTCGGCTGGCAATATGATCAACAAGCAATGGGCATTACGGTCAAAAATTATTACCGTGATGATGTGTATGCTGAACGGGCGCAAGCCACCACTTGGCAACAGTTTTTACCAAGTGGCCCGGTCGCGTTTTTGCCGATGCACGACCAACATGCAAGTTTGATTTGGTACGATGATCCGCAAGTACTCATGGAACTTAAAACGCTTGATGATGCGGCACTTAAAGCTCGGATAAAAGCGCACTTTCCAGCTGTGGTGGGGGAGTTTAGCATCATTGACAAAGCGGTCTTCCCTATTCATCGTATGCATGCACAACAATACATCAAAGACAAAGTCATATTAATTGGCGATGCCGCACACGCAATAAATCCGCTGGCAGGTCAGGGGGTAAACTTGGGGTTTGCCGACGTGGCGTGTTTGCTAAAAGCATTGGCGAATGAACAATCATTACACCGTCACTATGAATTGCCTAGACGGATTGCAAATGGACAAATGATGACTGCGATGGACGGGTTTTATCACTTGTTTTCGAATCACAATCCTGTGTTAAAACCGTTGCGTAATATCGGTTTGTTCTTAGCCCAACGTGGCGGTTGGGCTAAAAAACACGTTATCAAAAAAGCGATGGGACTCTAAGTATGACGGTTTTTATTATTATCGGTGTGTTGTTTTTGGCTTTAGCGATTATTGTACCACTGATCGAAAAATCGGGCGCTCGTGTGTCCGATGAGACCACCGGTAAGATTTCACGTTACCTGTGGCCGTTGATTGGCATCTTGTTAATCGCGCAACTCATTATGATGATGTTTTAACGGTGCAGTGTGCACGGTGGTGAAAAACATGGCTTGTGTAGTAAGCTAAGCCAGGATGATTACTCTGGCTCTCGACTAGTACGGCCCCACACACCGGTTTCATGTTGACCTTGGATGTCGCAATCACCCGCGTGATAATCAATGTCTAAGCCTGCTTTGCGCTTAGCGATGTAATCTTTGCTAATTGCCACGATGGTGGGCGATAACCAAATGATAGCGACAATGTTTACAACTGTCATTAAGCCTAATGCCATATCGGCCAAAGCCCATACTTGCGGTAAGGCCGCCATTGAACCCCACAAAATCATCGCAAGATAACCGCTGGTATACAAAATTCTGCCCACTTTGTGGTCAAGTTTGAACAAGTGCAAATTGGATTCACCATAAGCGTAGTTGGCCACGACAGAGGTAAAAGCAAATAACGTGATGGCCACTGCAACAAAGTGATTGCCTCCTGCGCCCAAATGACTCGACATTGCACTTTGGGTTAAGCGGATCCCTTCCATTTGTTCTGATTGTGAGCCACCGGCTAAAAGAATAATAAAAGCGGTAGCCGTACATAGAATAATGGTGTCAAAAAACACCCCGAGCATTTGTATATAGCCTTGGGATGCTGGATGATTAGGGTAGGGGGTGGCAGCGGCGGCTGCATGGGGCACCGAACCCGAGCCTGCTTCATTGGAATATAAGCCGCGCATGATCCCGTATTTAATGGCGGCAGCAAAAGTGCCAGCAGCGGCTTCTTCTAAACCAAATGCGCCGGCGATAATTTGCCATAGTACAGCAGGTAACATATCAATATTTAATAAGGTGATAACCAAGGCGACCGCGACATATACTAAGCCCATAACCGGGACGATTTTTTCGGCAAAGCGCGCAATGGTTTTAAGTCCACCGACCACGATGAGACCTGCAACAGTGATGATCACGAGTCCAGAGTAGAGTGTGTCTATGGCATAGGCATTATTAAGGGCATCAGTAATGGTGTTTGCTTGGACTGCAGAGAAGATAAAGCCATAACCGAGAAATAAACACAGTGAGAACAACACTGCTAACCACGTTTTATTGAGTCCTAACTTGATGTAATACGCAGGGCCACCACGATATTCGCCATTGGCATCCTTGACCTTGTAGGTTTGGCCTAACACACTTTCTGCATTGACCCACATCCAAAACACCGCTCCCGCTCCACCGAGTGAAATCGCTACGGCAACGCCAGCTAAATTACCGGTGCCAACGCGGGCCGATAAGGATGTGCACAACGCTTGGAACGAGGAGATCCCTGATGCATCTGCAGTGGTAGAGCCACGTAACAAACTAAACATGTGTTTGAAATCGATGACTTGAATGAGTTTGAGTCTGTAAGTAAACC
>JBEVCF010000063.1:0-10223 GCA_040514355.1 Glaciecola sp. | reverse complement strand
AAATACTATCCAAAATTGTCATATCGTACGCTTGTCTGCGGAAGAATTTGTAGCAGCACAAAACGGTGTACGTACATTTAGACGCCTAGAAGAAGCAAAGGTCGATTTACAAGCTTTTGACTTCCGTACTGTACTCGTTGACCCTCCTAGAGCAGGCTTAGACCCGGATACACTAAGTATGATTGCGCAATATGACAATATCATTTATATCTCTTGTAATCCGGTCACTCTTGCCGAGAACCTCAAGGCCTTAAGCGAAACTCACAACGTGGTGCAAAGTGCATTATTTGACCAATTCCCCTTCACTGAACATATGGAAGCGGGAGTCATCCTAAAAAGAAAATAAGGTTTTAGGATGGCAGCTTGTGTTTAAAAGCCCGTGCCCCAAGTTGCACGAGTAAAAGTTGTTGTTTGACTTTATGCGCGATGGCGTCAATTTGTATGCGTTGCACATCTAACGCTTCAGCACCGGCACTGAATACTATTTTAACCATCGCTTCAGCTTGTAACTGTGCCAGCTCATCAGTGATATCTTCCCGCAATACAATATAATCGGTCAACTCTTTGGTAAAATGTTGAATTTCACGTTGCACCGCCGAACGAAACCCCGCAGATGTACCAGTATGTTCTCGCAATAATAAGCGAAATACATTTTTATGCTCGAGAATGAACTCCAAAAAAGTATCAACCGACGTGTTGATAGCACTCGCCTCTGGGGTGAGTCGGCGTCGCGCACTGCGCATGAGTTGTCGCAAGGCAAGACCTGCTTCATCGACCAGGGTTAAGCCAAGCTCATCAATATCTTTAAAATGGCGGTAAAATGACGTCGGCGCGATGGCCGCCTCTCTTGCCACTTCGCGCAACGAAACAGCAGATAAACTCTTTTCAGCATCCAAACAACGAAACGCTGCATCAATGATGTTTTGCCGTGTGGCCATTTTTTGTTCAAAACGCGTTTTCTTATCAGACATTTGTAGAATGGTCCTTGCTAAACATAAAGTGTTGAATTACATTTAGCTTACACGTGTACGCTCAAACCATAAAGATATAATTATGCAAAAACCACCTCTTATCACCTTCAATGTTGTCTTATTTACTGTACTGACCCTCATTACCGTTATCGGTGTCCCTACCTGGGCATACTTGTATGGTTTTTCTGGTGTTGAAATTGGCGTAACTGTTTTTTTATTCTTTTTTACGGGCATGTCTATCACTGCCGGCTATCACCGCTTGTGGTCACACAAAGCCTATCAAGCACATCCAATTGTGCGCTTTGTACTCGCGATTGGTGGAGCAATGACGCTACAAAACAGCATCCTACACTGGGCATCTGATCACCGCGTACATCACAAACACGTCGATGTGAATGACAAAGACCCGTACAGTGCAAAACGTGGGTTTTGGTTTTCCCACATCGGTTGGATGTTGCGTGAATACCAAGCTGAACGCTATGATGACTACTCAAATTGCCGTGACCTACAAAAAGATAAAATTGTCATGTGGCAGCACAATTATTACGTACCCATTGTTCTCATTGCCAACTTTGGGTTGACTGCATTGCTGGGATATCTCAATGGCAGTGTACTGGGCATGATGTTACTCGCGGGTGTGGCACGTATTGTAATGGTGCATCATGTAACATTTTTTATTAATTCGCTTTGCCATATTTGGGGCAAACAAACTTATACCAATGTCAACACAGCTCGAGATAATGGCATCTTGGCATTGTTTACTTTTGGCGAGGGCTACCACAACTTTCACCATATTTTTGAATATGATTATCGCAATGGGATCCGCTGGTTCCACTATGATCCAACAAAATGGTTGATCAAATCTTTAGCATTACTGGGCTTGGCAAAGAACCTACGAAAATGTCCAGAAGACCGGATCCAACAAGCGCGATTCTCTATGCAATTATTGAAGGCTCAACATAAAATCGCCAAATACCCCAATGCCGAGTTGCTCAAAGCTAAGTTAGAAGCTGAATACGAAGAATTATTGAGTAAGTGTAACGCCTATTACGAAACGAAGAAGCGCTTGGTTCGCATCCAACAACGTCAATTGCAAAAGTCAGTCGAAAAGTCTGTTGAAAAACTCAACCATGAAAAAGCCATGCTGCAAGAAAAATGCAATGAGCTACACCATGCATTTATGACGCAAAAAGAACAATGGAAAATATTACATCGCACCGCATTAGTACCCAATTAAGTATTTAAGAAACAGGCTTGCCGAGTTTTTTAACCGTTGTTTGGTGTGGAAATTGACTTTTCAAATAAAGAAACAAATCTGACAAAGGCATAGGGCGTGCAAAATAGAAGCCTTGTACTTGATCGCAACCCGCTTCTTTTAGCATCTGTACCTGTGCTTCTTTTTCAACGCCTTCGGCCACGGTATTGAGATTTAACTTTTTTGCCAAACTAATGATCATCTCAACGATGTGTACCGTTTTGCCTGTTTGGTATTCTGCAACGAATTGCTTGTCGATTTTGATGCGATCCAGTGGCATCTTTTGTAAATAGTTTAAAGATGAAAATCCCGTGCCGAAGTCATCAATGGCGACCCGCAAACCCAATGCTTTGAGTTGATTTAAACACGCTATTGTCATCTCCGGTTCATCCATCGCCACACTCTCCGTCACCTCAATTTCGATCATACTGGGGATAACTGAACTTTGTGCAAGTAAGTCTTCAACCTGATTAACAAATGCCTTGCTACGCAACTGAATAATGGAGACATTAATGGCGATGGATATATTTTCAAAGCCTTGAGCTTGAAGCATCACAGCTGTCCGCAGTGCCTCCTTAAAAACCCAGACCCCTAGTTCAATAATTAATCCTGAATATTCAGCAGCAGATATAAACTGAGTTGGAGAGATAAACTGACCACTGTCTCGCCATCTTAACAAGGTCTCTACACCACAAATTTTTCGCGTCTGGATATTCACCTGTGGCTGGAACCATACCTCTATTTCACGGCGATTGAATGCATCGGCTAATCGCCGTATCAGCTCAATGCGCCATAAAGTTTTTTGTTCCATCTCAAAGCTATACCAATAATAATTCTTTGCGGTATTTTTCTTCGCTCTATTGAGTGCTAGATCGCATCTCCTAAATATATCAGCGCCGTTGTCATATTCCCCATCGATAAAACATCCGCCCATGTTTACCGATACATGTAACGAATATTGACCTGCCCGAAACGGCGTAGCAAAAATCAAATTCAGCTGGTCGGGATGCACCTCGTTTTTTGGACCAATAATGCCAAATACATCTGCGCCCACTCGACCAATTTTAATTTCAGTACTCATAGACGATTGAATCCGTTTCACGACGGCGCGTAAAAGCATATCCCCGGTGCTCTGCCCTAATGCATCGTTGACATCCGAAAAGTGATTGAGATCAACTAGTAAAACATTTAAACCTTCTGGGGCTGAGCTGTAATTCGGAACGTTGAGAGATTTAATAAATTCATTGCGATTCGGTAATTTAGTTAAAAAATCTAAGTAGGCAGCAGAATGTAAATCAATATAATTTGCAATGTTGTTGTATCCATGACAAATGGCATTGAGCAAACCAGCACACATTTTTAACAATGGTTCACTGGGTTTGAGTGCTAACATAATGACCAATACCATTTCATATCGAAAATCACTCAAATACAGATACACACTATCTTCAGTAAATAATGTTTTTTTAGCTTTAATGGTCTGCTGCAGTTTTAATTCTAATGCGGTGTCGTTTAATGTTGATAGCGGTTTATCAACAAATTGACGCAACTGACCTGCTGCAGCACATATGGTCATATGTTGACTATTACGTCGAGAAGTACTGTCGTATGTGACACAAAATATTGTTTCAGGCGGCAAATCATATGCGTCACACACCTGCAGCATGAGACCTTCAAACAGCTCATGTAAAGCATGCCCATTTAAACTATCCTGTGAGGCGCTGATAATCTTATTGATAGCGCTATATCGCACTCTATTGAGAGATGATTGCAGCGAATCTTTAGGCTTAAGGTTGGCTGTTCTAGTATTTACCATGAACTTCTTCAAATACGTCAGATATCTCATTTAACTGTAGTTGAAATTGAGCCAGTTAGCTAATTTGAAAGTTCAGATATTTTTTATTGACAAAAGCAGTGCTAAAAACACCACTGCCAAGCCAATACCGTGATCGGTAAAGTGCGTTTAGGTGTGGATATAAAATTAAGCTGTTGGTTTAAATACCGTCACCAAATTCATGTAAACCACACTCGCGTTTCAAACCAAAGAAGCGCGTTTCTTCTTCCGTCATCCCCGCCGTAAGTGGACGGGTAGTATGCCAATCACCAATCGAGACATAACCTTGATCCCACAATGGATGATAAGGCAAATTATTTGCTTTGAGATAATCGTGTAGCTGTTTATTGCTTTGATCAATGATAGGGTACACTTTAATCTGCTGGCCTACATGCTGCAACACCGGTAAACGACTACGGCCTCCCGATTGACTGCGACGTAGTCCTGCAAACCATGTACCTACCGATAATTCTTGAAGTGCACGTTGCATCGGTTCTACTTTGTTGAGTTTGTTATAAACCTCAATCCCTTCCACACCTTGTTCCCACAACTTGCCGTGTCTCGCTTCTTGCCACGCAGGAGAGATTGGGGCACGATACACATGTAGATTTAAATCAAGGCGCTCGCTCAGCACATCAATAAACTGATACGTCTCAGGAAACAAATAACCAGTATCAGTTAGGACAACTGGTGTGCCAGGCGCAACCTCGTTGATCAAGTGCAACATGACAGCAGACTGCGCACCAAAACTTGAAGACACGATCGCTGTGCTAGGCAAATTGGTAAATGCCCACTCCACTCGTTCATGTGGTGAGGCCTGTTCTAGCTGAGGGTTGTACTCAGCTAGGGCTTCTTTAGACCAGTCGGAGACTGTTCTAAGCACGTCCACGGTTTGTGAATTATGCATAAAAATCACTCGCAGAATTAATCACTGGTGCAACGATACCGGCACGAACCACAAAGTCACCAAATGCTTCATTCGCTTCTCTTTCGCTTGCCCACTGTCCAATTAACTCATCTAGGATCGTCATAATTTCAGTGTCAGTAATGTTTTCTTTGTACATTTTGGGGATCCGCGTCCCTTCGCGGTTACCACCTAAATGTAAGTTGTATTTGTTCGGACCTTTACCCACCAAACCAATTTCCGCCAACATCGCGCGACCACAGCCATTGGGGCAACCCGTGATACGGTAAATGATGCTCTCATCTGGAATACCATGCTTGGTCAAGATTGCTTCTAGCTGATCAACTGCTGTCGGTAGATAACGTTCTGCCTCAGCCATTGCCAATGGACAAGTTGGCAAGGATACACAAGCCATCGAGTCTTTGCGTTGTGCAGACACATTTGGCAACAAACCATGTTGTGCTGCTAAGGCTTCAATTTGGCCTTTACGTTCAGGTTCAACGGCGGCTATCACTAAGTTTTGGTTAGCCGTTAAACGGAATTCGCCGGTGTGTATCTTTGCGATTTCACGGCAGCCAGTTTTGAGTGTCTTTCCTGGGTAATCTAAAATGCGACCATTTTCAATAAAGCAGGTTAAATGCCACTTACCATCAACCCCTTGAACCCAACCAAATCGGTCTCCACGGCCCGTAAACTCGTAAGATTTGGATGCGGCAAACGTCACACCTGCGCGTTTTTCCACTTCCGCTTTGAATGTATCCACGCCCACGCGCTCGAGTGTGTACTTCGTCTTAGCATTTTTACGATTAACGCGATTACCCCAGTCACGCTGCGTGCTCACGACCGCTTCAGCTACCGCAAGCGTATCGTCTAAACCGATAAATCCGAAATCATCAGCTTTACGTGGGAAAGTTGAGTGATCGCCATGCGTCATCGCCAAACCACCACCGACTAACACGTTGAAACCGATAAGTTGACCATTTTCTTGGATGGCGACGAAGTTGAGGTCATTAGCATGCACGTCTACATCATTTTGTGGTGGGATCACTACGGTCGTTTTGAACTTTCGAGGTAAGTAAGTACTTCCTAATATAGGTTCTTCCGTCGTTTCGACTTTTTCTCCATCTAACCACACTTCAGCATACGCTTTGGTTTTAGGCAGTAAGTGTTCTGAGATCTTCTTAGCCCACTCGTATGCTTCAACATGCACTGCCGATTGTTCTGGATTGGACGTACACAGTACATTACGGTTGACATCACCTGCCGTTGCAATTGAATCAATACCCACTGCGTGTAAGGTTTGATGCATTAATTTGATGTTTGGTTTTAACACACCGTGAAACTGGAACGTCTGGCGCGTAGTAAGACGAATACTGCCATACATGGTGTACTCATCCGCAAATTTATCAATCGCTAGCCACTGTTCTGAGTTCATCACGCCACCAGGCAAACGCGCACGTAACATGACGTTGTGCAATGGTTCTAATTTTTGTTTGGTACGTTCAGCTCGAATATCGCGGTCATCTTGTTGATACATGCCATGGAAACGGATCAATTGAAAATTATCACTCGTAAATCCACCCGTAAGCTCATCTTTTAAATCTTCTGTGATCGTTCCACGTAAAAAGTTACTTTCGCGTTTGATGCGTTCGTTATCAGCAAGTTTGCCTTCGACAATGAGGGGATTCTTAGTAGTCATTAGTAGACATCCTTCTGGTAACGCTTCGCTTTACGCAAAGCTAATAAACTTTGTTTGGCTTCATCGGCACTCTGTTTGCCGTGGACTTGATAAATTTCAAGTAAAGCATTTTCAACATCTTTAGCCATGTGCATAGCATCACCACAAACGTAGAAGTGTGCACCTTCTTGGAGCCAAGCATAGACCTCTGCGCCTTGCTCAAGTAAGCGATGCTGCACGTAGATTTTTTCAGCTTGGTCGCGTGAAAAAGCCAATGTGATATTGGTTAATAAGCCAGACTTTTTGTAACCCTGCCATTCTGTTTGATACAAGAAATCTTGGGTAAAATTAGGGTTGCCGAAAAATAGCCAGTTTTTACCTTCTGCACCTTGCGCATCACGCTCTTGCATAAATGCTCTAAATGGCGCAATACCTGTACCTGGGCCCACCATGATAATCGGTGTGTTCGGATCATTCGGTAGACGGAAATGAGGGTTTGGCTCGACGTATACTTTGACGTTGTCACCTTCTTCTAAGCGTGTTGATAAGAAGCCGGACGCCCCGCCTTGGTGAGCAAAACCATGTGCATCATACGCCACATGTGCAACCGTTAAATGCACTTCATCTTCGACTTCAGTTTGGCTAGACGCGATAGAATACAAGCGAGCGGTTAATGGACGTAGTGCATCAACTAATTGTTGTGCGGTGACGGCTACGGGATTGTCAATAATGATATCCACGATTTGTCGGTCAGCAATATAATCGCGTAACGCCTTCTTGTCTTCTAACAGCGCAAGTAGTTTGTCATCTTGCGTTGCTTCGGCCAGTTTGCTCACAAACGTCGGATAAGAGAGAGTTAATTCACATTTTTCACGCAATGCGACATCTAAGGTCACTGACTCACCTTGTGTCGAAACCTCGGTAGACGCATCTAGTTTTAACGTCTCGAGAATGCGATTTACCACATCGTCGCTGTTGGTGAAATACACGCCTAGCGCGTCACCTACTTGGTATTGCATACCCGAATCTGCTAGAGAGATCTCAACGTGGCGGATATCTTTCACAGAATCACGACCTGTGATTTTAATACTTTCAGATAACGTCGCTGTGAATGGATTCTTCTTGTCGTATTGCGACGTAGCGACCACCGGCGCATTAGCAGCAAATGTCGGTTGTACGGAACTGGCTTGTTGACTGAAATCATCTTTGATTTTGGCAATAACCGCATCGCACCAAGCAGTTGCAGCTGCGTCGTAATCGACATCACAATCAACGCGTTCAAAAACAGCTGGTGCACCAAGTGCAGCCAGGCGAGTGTCAAAATCTTTCGCTGTTTGACAGAAAAACTCATAGCTTGTATCACCCAAACCCAAAACAGAATATTTTAAGTTTGGAGTTTTGGGGGCTTTTTTACTGGCAACGAATTCATGAAACTCAACAGCATCATCAGGTGCATCCCCTTCACCGTGGGTGGATACGATCACGGCAAGATGCGTTTCAGCTTTTAGTTGACGCGGTTTGTAGTCAGCCATCGACACCACTTTAGCATTGATCCCTTGCGCTTTGGCACGTTCACCAAACGCATTCGCAACGCCTTTGGCGTTGCCCGTCTGAGAGCCATATAAAATAGTGAATTGGGCAGAGTGACTATTATGGTCTAAGACAGGTGCCGTACCATTGGCTTGTCCGGCAGCCAATCCCGCCGTATAACCACTTAACCAGGTCAGTTGTTGTTGATTCAAGCCAGCCATAGCTTGAGTGATTGCATTGAGTTGCGTGGGTTCAATAAAACCCGGCTGTAGAGTATCGTTTGACATAAAAAGCGCTAGTCCAATCTAATATGTGCCTAGTTTAATGGGTAAGCTTAATATTATAAAAGAATAAATAGCGCTTTTTTATTACTTAATGAACTATAGTGCTCATTAGAAATGGACCTCAACTCCAGCGTATACACCTTTAAAATCGATATCGGCATACGTGTCATCAATATCATCTAATTCAGCTTGGATGGCCCGATAACCAAGTTGTACAGCCATATTAACAGTTAATGAATCAATAAAACGATACTCAATGGCGGCATTGAAATCAGTCACTGAGCTGTCATCAATAGATAAATAACTACCTTCAGCATATAACGATAAATCCGTTGCTGGTATGCCTATTTCGATCCGTGAGTATGCCATCGGGATAACACCACTAAAATTTTGGATACCCGTGACATTGGTTGCGGTATCTCTGACGCGCAATGTACCTTCCAATTTTTTGGCGTTCAATCCAATATCAAAGCTGACGAGGTCGTTGTCCAGAATTTCGTAGTACAGAATGTGATCCGTACTAGTCAGGTCTAATACATTTGCAAGATCTGAGTTCACAGCGAAACTTTCACCTGCAAAATTAAAGGTGCTATTGATATTGGCCACCCCATCAGTTTCCAAGCTGGTGATGACAATTTTAGCGTTCGGCACGAACGGTACAAAGTGCTCAAGAGCAATGTAATATGAACCTTGTCGCTCATCGTCATAAGCAAAAGCGAGTAAATCATTGGCAGTGGTCGCCACAGAACCTTCTGTTTCCATCGCCCACATTTGAGCACCTGCGTATAGACCGAGTAATGTATCGGCCTTAACCGCCGGCGTTGCCAATGTCGCAGCGACGCAGGCTGTCGCCAAAACTTGTTTTACTGTTTTCATAAATTAACCTTGGTTCAATAATTCTGATAATTCGATAATACCGGCATTGGCACGTGAGATGTAGTTCGCCATCACTAATGAGTGGTTCGCTAACATGCCAAACCCACTGCCATTTAAAATCATTGGAGAGTAGACCGTTTCTTGAGTCGCCTCAAGCTCACGAATAATTTGTCGTAAACTCACCACTGCGTTTTTCTTTTGCAGCACATCGGCAAAATCGATTTCGATTGCTTTTAAGAAATGCAGCAGTGCCCAAGACATACCCCGGGCTTGGTAGAAGTTGTCATCTAATTCAAACCAACTGGTCTTGTTTTCAAATTCCCCTGGTGTCGGTGTTGATTGTGATGCTGCACTATCACCAGCTAAGTCAGTATTCACGACCTCACTACCGACACTGGCACTGAGTTTTTGTGACATACTACCTAAGCGCTTTTCCATTTCTTTGAGCCAATCACGTAGATTGTCTGCGCGAGCAAAAAATTGACTGCCTTGCACATTCGGGTCGGCGAGCTCTTTGCGATAAGCACGGATTTGGTCTAACGCTTTTTGGTACTCTGCTTCAGCAGAAGGAAATACCCAAGCATTGCTATTAATATTCAAGTTAGGCTGAGCGATCACCAAATATGGATTCTCTACTGATTGTGACTGAGAGCGGGAAAAATCTTTACGCAAGGCAAGCGTCATATCACGCATCATCTCTAACACACCAAACTCCCAAGCAGGCATGTTATCCATAAATACACCAGGAGGTATTTTATCATTACTGAGATAACCACCAGGTTTGTTTAGCAAGGTATCCCCTACTTTAAGCAAAGCTGTCGCACTAGCAAAACCAGTAACGGGTGTGACTTTTAGTTCTTGTTCAGCCAATGTAACTTCTTCTCTAACTGA
>JBEVCF010000062.1:0-2582 GCA_040514355.1 Glaciecola sp. | reverse complement strand
TGTCGTGGTATCGCGTATGATTGCCACCATGGTTTTCGCAAAGCGAGAAAAGGTCGTGTATTGGGGAGAACATGTGGAACATGCTTTATCTCACTCAAGATTACGAGAAAGCTACTTAGTTGGGCAAGTTGTGCGTGAGCTGCCTACGATATTCTCCTTTACTATCTATAAACGTAGCCCCCATTACTCAGTGTTTAGTCATCGATATCGTTTTGATTGTTTGGTGGTGGATATCGATATTTTACAACAATTGTCATTATTGACCTTGCAAGATCTATTAATTTCACCGTTTATTCTAAAAGTTTACCAACCGAGTACGCAAAGTGTAAGACCGCTCTTGGCTAAGGAATTATTGCAACTCGCAGAGCCTGTAGTTACACCTTTGTCCCTTATCAATGAAAAGTCTGATATATGTCTAGTCGACAGACACCCTATGCCAGTGGCCTTACAAGACGCATTAGCTCACAGATTTAATGTCACAGATGTGAACTGTCCTCAACTTCACTATTTGTCCATTCGGCTAGAAAAAGAGACGCCCCAGGTCATACAAAATATAATCAGCGTCTATTTGCAAAACATCAATAACCTCGCACCAAGCACTATGCATGTACTTATACAGCAAAATACTTTGCGTATGACAAAAACAGAACAAGCCCTTAATGCATGGTTGGCACAAGCCTTTCGTCAAAAGGCAAGATTATCAGGTATCAAGTTGTGCCTGATTGGGATAGGTGACTTAGATGAGGACATGGAGTGTTATCTATCACAACAAAGAACGAAATTAGCCGCCCATGAGCCGATTACCTTGAATTCACCTTATGATGAGTTTCATTTACATGGACAGCTACACATTGACGGATTATGTCATTTTATCCAGCAGGTGATCACCCAAGAGCTCACAGGGGAGTATCAACTGGCCTCTTCTCCTGCAATGTCTACACTGATGCTAATTGAGCACATGGTATTAGCTGAAGGCCTGGTACCCAGAACTTTCTCCGAGCGGAAACTGAGAAACTATGAAGTGCCTATTGGTTTTTCACAGCAGTATCTCAATCCTAAGGCGAATGCCGAAAAGGTTGTCACTGGCAGTGAATATGCACATATCCATACCGTAGCGGACAACATGTTGTCCTATGAGACGTTTGAATTGATCACACGATGGTTATTAAATGCGTCGACACCACAAAATATGGATGTCATGCAAGAGGTGCTGGTTACACAAGTTTTACCGAATGGCGCAAATAACCAAGATACAGCGTTATACACTAAGCAAATATTTGACCGATAAGCAGCTGACTAGCATTTGCTCTGTCACGCTACTGCTTTTTACTTTTCATCGCCTGTATGGATGTCTCTGGTGTGGCGTTATCAGATTGAGCGCGCTGAGAATGTGATTGCGATTGACGTTCAAATAAGACAAGATTGCTTGGTACTGCTTCTTCTACAATATCTGCAATCTGTTTAGGCCAGTTCTTTTGTAAACCGTAATTGTACACGGCAAACGTGACCAAAAAGCTAGTGAACATAAACCATTCTGGTATGAGGAAATACTCTCCTATGATCCCAAAGGTTGCTAAAGAAGCTGCTACCGCACAAATAACAAAAAGGGTTGATGATGCCGAGAAACCTGCATTTAAACAGATGTGGTGAAGGTGATCTCTATCAGGCATAAACGGAGACTTACCGTTTCTGTAACGACGTAACATGATCGCAGTCATGTCCATCAGTGGCAGCGCAATCAGCCAAAGTGCCGTTACAGGTCGAATTACCGCTGTTTCAGGCGGTTGTGTACTCAAAAGCAATAACCAGATAACCGTAAAACCTATGACCATAGAGCCAGCGTCACCCATAAATATTTTTCTTTTGTGCCCCAATAAACCCGTATTCATCAAAATAAAGGGGATGACGGCAACGATTAATAACACGCAGAAACTCGCTAAGTTGTGCAAATTGTGAATATTTAAAATGACCGCAATGGCAGTGAGTGTGGTTATGGTCAAACCGCCAAGCAAACCATCAATACCGTCTACCATATTGAATGCATTGATAGCCCCAATAACTGCAAATATCGTCACAGCGGGCGCAAACAGGCCAAAGCTCAATTCACCTAAACCTAAAATGTTGCCAATGTAGTTTAATTCCATACCCGTAAAATACATCAACCCTATCGTCACAGCGGCCTGAACCGCAAGACGTAATTTAACACTGAGATCAAAACGATCATCAAGAGCGCCAAGGACAATAAGAATAGCTGTACAGACAAGGAATAAATCACTGTGCAGCAAAATGGTGGGGTGGTTATTCAGATAAAAAGCAACAGTTGAGAATATAGCAATACCCCCGACCAGCGGTATAGCCCCTTGGTGCTGTTTTCGAACGTTTGGTTTATCGATAAGTCCAAGGCTTGGTGCTAGTTTGTGTAACGTAAACAAAGCAGCAAAAGAAAAGCAAAAGACAAACACTAAATCTAGTATCATCATAACTAACTTTTAATCCATTATAGAGTTAGAGTGTAGATTATTAATCGTTGTTGTAAATAAGACTTTTTCTTAGAGTTATAACGTCCCTTGTTTACCAGACCA
>JBEVCF010000061.1:1195-2597 GCA_040514355.1 Glaciecola sp. | reverse complement strand
GTGATAATCCGGTAATGCAATATTAAATGAAGGGTCGTAAAAGCTATAAAAATCAATATCTTTTAATGCCACTGGGAAATCATTTTGACTTAGATTTAGGCGTTCTGGGACGGTTTGCGGAATAAAATCTTCGCTGATAAACGAATAATCTCCCTGACTCATAACTAAGACTGGGCGTTCCCCATCTTTAAGGTTTTCTTGTAAACGCAGTTGCTCTGCAGGTGTAAATAAATTTTGTACCACGATAGGAATATCTAAAAACGCAATATATATATCCACCAAAGCATGTGTTTCTTCTGGCACATCATCAATAGCACGCTGGACTTCGCGAGGCAGATTAGTCAACTCGTCTCTTGAGATTTGCCAGTGTTGGATATAATTGTGCTCAACCAGTTCCGCAAAGCTCATGGGTCGGTATATTTCAGGGTCTAGCATCATCGTGGATGGCGGTAAAAAGCCATCTAATTTGGCCATAGCGACTTTCATCGCGGCAGTAATAATAGTGTCATTGGCTACTAACACGGAGACGGTCGCCTTCGTCACGCCATCAAAATAGGTGTTATCTGAAGAGGAACGGTCTTTACTGCCAATGATAAAGCGTTCGCGAATTGAGTGGTTGGTATATTGATCTACAAAATCAATAAAAGGCTGAGGCCCAAGGCCATGTACAAAGATGGGTTCGTTGTGCTGAATGATCTCTAAGCCTAATAATGTTCCTTGTGGATCTAACCCTATTAAAATATTGATCGGTTCACCGGCAAAGCCCATAAACGGAGCGAAGTCTTTAGACTCAAACACATAACCAAGTAATTGATTGAGTTGATACACTGGCACCACAGGGATATCTGTAGCTGACTCTCCTACTCTTGTGGCAGTCGGAAAAATTTTATCAATCGCGGTTGGAATATCCGTTACATCCCCTTCTTTGGCGCAGGTAGGCGAATAAATCGTGCTGAGTACAAAGACACAAAAGCAATATAGACATAAACGTAAAAGACGTAAGTTCATCTGTATATTCCTCTTGATAGTAGGGTTAGAAATAAAATAGGCGACCGAAGTCGCCTATTCAACCGATCATACTGCGTGACTTAGAAGAAACCTAATGGGTTGATGTCATAGCTGACTAATAGGTTTTTGGTTTGTTGATAGTGATCAAGCATCATCTTATGCGTTTCACGACCAATACCAGACTTCTTATATCCACCAAATGCAGCGTGAGCTGGATATAAGTGGTAGCAGTTAGTCCATACACGACCTGCTTCGATCTTACGACCTACGCGGTATGCACGGTTTGCATCACGTGTCCATAGACCTGCGCCAAGACCAAATACAGTGTCATTGGCAATCGCCAGTGCTTCTTCTTCGGTTTTGAATGTCGTTACTGCGATAACCGGACCAAAAA
>JBEVCF010000061.1:0-1185 GCA_040514355.1 Glaciecola sp. | reverse complement strand
GAACGTACGCATTGAGTTGTCGCCTTTTAAAATTGTAGGCTGAATATACGCACCAGCTTCTAGGCCGTTACCTTGTGTTTCTTTCTCACCACCGATAACGACTTCAGCACCTTCTTGCTTACCGATATCAATGTAAGACAAGATCTTATCAAATTGTTGATTAGACGCTTGCGCACCCACCATACAATCTGTATCAAGCGGATTACCACGCACAATCGCTTTGGTTTTTGCAATAACGCGTTCCATGAAGGCATCATAGATGTCTTCTTGAATCAATGCACGTGAAGGACAAGTACATACTTCACCTTGGTTGAAGTAACCTAATACAAAACCTTCAGCACACTTATCGATGAATGCATCTTCTTGATCCATGATATCAGAGAAGTAGATATTAGGTGACTTACCGCCAAGCTCTACTGTAGAAGGGATTAAGTTTTCCGCCGCACACTTAAGAATGTGCTCACCCACTGGTGTAGAACCAGTAAATGCCACTTTAGCAATACGCGTAGAGGTCGCTAATGCTTCACCGGCTTCTTTACCATAACCATTCACAACGTTAATGACACCAGCTGGGACGATGTCTTGAATCAACTCCATTAACACTAAAATAGATGCAGGTGTTTGTTCTGCAGGCTTTAAAACAACAACGTTGCCTGCCGCTAATGCTGGTGCGAGTTTCCACGCCGCCATCAACAATGGGAAGTTCCAAGGAATGATTTGACCTACTACACCGTAAGGTTCATGGAAGTGATACGCAACCGTATTTTCATCAATTTCTGACAATGTGCCTTCTTGTGCACGGATACAACCCGCGTAGTAACGGAAGTGATCGACACATAGTGGAATGTCAGCATTCAATGTTTCGCGAACGGCTTTACCATTGTCCCAAGTTTCGGCAACGGCTAACATTTCAAGATTTTGCTCCATGCGATCGGCAATTTGCAATAAGATGTTTGAACGAGCTGCAACTGACGTTGTACCCCATGCGGCTTTAGCTGCGTGTGCAGCATCAAGTGCTAATTCAATATCTTCTGCTGTTGAGCGCGGAACTTGACAGACAACGCTGCCATCGACAGTTGAGTGATTGTCAAAATATTCACCTTTTACAGGTGCAACCCACTCGCCACCGATAAAGTTTTCGTATCTTGCTTTAAATGTTACGACTGAGCCTTCACTTCCTGGATT
>JBEVCF010000060.1:628-2601 GCA_040514355.1 Glaciecola sp. | reverse complement strand
GTGAAGAATCTGTACGCATTCATCGTGGTGCCAGTGCCGCATCTCAACAAGTTTTTGCAGCCCCAGCACCGGTCGCAGCACCCGCTCCAGTCGCAGCAGCACCCGCTGCCGAAGCGCCTGCTGCACCTGAGGCAGTTACTGGCCACACCATAAAATCACCGATGGTGGGTACGTTCTACCGCGCGTCTTCGCCTGAAGCAAAAGCGTTCGTAGAAGTCGGTAGCAAGGTGAACGTGGGTGATACGCTTTGTATTATCGAAGCGATGAAAATGATGAACCAGATCGAAGCTGACAAAGCGGGTACCGTCAAAGCTATCCTGGTCGACAACCAAGACGCGGTCGAGTTTGACCAACCGCTTATTGTCATTGAATAAGCGAGTCTGTCTTTATGTTAGATAAAGTATTAATTGCCAATCGCGGGGAAATTGCTCTGCGTATATTGCGCGCCTGTAAAGAGTTGGGGATCAAGACCGTTGCCATTCACTCTACCGCGGATCGCAATCTCAAACATGTATTATTGGCCGATGAGTCTATTTGTATTGGTAGTGCGTCAGCTCAAGAGAGTTATTTAAACATTCCTCGTATCATCGCCGCAGCAGAAGTGACTAACTCAGTCGCCATCCATCCAGGTTATGGCTTCTTAGCAGAAAGTTCTGAATTTGCCGAAGCCGTCGAGCGTAGTGGATTCATATTCATTGGCCCCAAAGCTGAAACGATTGATTTAATGGGTGACAAAGTCTCTGCCATCAACGCGATGAAGAGTGCCGGTGTACCGTGTGTGCCTGGTTCTGACGGTCCATTGACTGCCGATATGGAACGCAATAAAAACATCGCCAAGCGCATCGGTTATCCCATCATAGTTAAAGCAGCAGGCGGCGGCGGTGGTCGTGGTATGCGCGTGGTGCGTAGCGAAGAAGAATTGGTAGAAGCGATTGCGACGACCAAAGCCGAAGCAGGCGCCGCCTTCAACAACGATGTGGTCTATATGGAGAAATTCCTAGAAAATCCACGTCACGTTGAAATCCAAGTCTTAGCGGACGGACAAGGTAACGCAATTCACTTGGGCGAGCGTGATTGCTCCATGCAACGTCGTCACCAAAAAGTCGTGGAAGAAGCACCTGCACCAGGTGTCTCTGATCAGATGCGTGAAAAAATCGGTGAACGTTGTCGCAAAGCCTGTATCGAGATTGGTTATCGCGGCGCAGGTACCTTTGAATTTCTATATGAGAACGGCGAGTTTTATTTCATCGAAATGAATACGCGTATCCAAGTTGAGCACCCTGTATCAGAAATGATCACCGGTGTGGATTTGATCAAAGAACAATTGCGTGTCGCGGCTGGTCAGCCACTGTCTATCGACCAATCGCAAATCAAGATCAAAGGTCATGCGATCGAGTGTCGTATAAACGCAGAAGATCCAGAAACGTTCTTACCCAGCCCTGGCAAAATTGACATGTTTCATGCCCCTGGCGGTTTGGGAATTCGTTGGGAGTCTCATATCTATTCGGGTTATTCCGTCCCGCCATTTTATGATTCAATGATTGGTAAATTGATCACCTATGGTGAAAGTCGTGACGAAGCAATTGCGCGGATGCGCCATGCGCTAAGCGAACTCGTCATTGACGGGATCAAAACCAACGTATCATTACAGCAATCGATTATGGCTGATGAAAACTTCTTCGCAGGTGGTACCAATATCCACTATCTCGAGAAGAAGCTCGGTATGCAGTAAGCGGTACCAAACACCATCCCCGACGTGTCCTGCACCTC
This sequence comes from Glaciecola sp., assembly GCA_040514355.1. GTDB lineage: Bacteria > Pseudomonadota > Gammaproteobacteria > Enterobacterales > Alteromonadaceae > Opacimonas. Next base: position 831 of record JBEVCF010000060.1, on the reverse strand, counting down.
GGGGATTTTTTTTTAGAGTATCATGCATTCATTTCAACGCTATCATTACAATACTATAAATGATGTAATGTTAAACCTTTGGCATAACCGCAGGCCGAAAAGAAAAAAGCCCACCAAAAAGGTGGGCTAAACAGCAAGAACGCGTACACACTTTAACAGTGCATAATAGTTACGCAGGGTTTGCAAAAAAGTTTAAAAAACAA
>JBEVCF010000060.1:0-618 GCA_040514355.1 Glaciecola sp. | reverse complement strand
GATTAATACAGTGTTAGAACTCGATACCTGTGACCTTTTAGTTCTGACTTGGTACCGCATGATTTTTGACAAGCCCAATGACATTGTCGATCTAGCTTGTGATATCCATGAGCTCTACGAATTTCCTGAAAGATTAGTCGAAAGTTATCAACACGAATGGCGGGTCTATATCCGCAAAGCCATATCGACGAGTTTGCCTAATGGCGTCATAACAGCCAGTGATATCCTCAACTGTGTTAGCCAACACGAGTCAGCCATTCACTTTTCACTCACTGCACAACACACCATACTCAACACCGTTGAACACATCTTAACTAGCTCAGATATCCTTAGCCCATTTCCCACTCCAAAACGTCAATACATCGAAAATTTGCTAAAATCATCATAAAGCAGGATACGCTATTAGTATTAATCAGACTTTCGAAGTATATCTAGACCAAACTCCCAAAAATTACCTTTTTTTTTGCGTTTTACCACAGTTAAACATACCCGATATTTTTGCGTAAGACATGCCTAGCCAAATTTAATCACCTGCACTAGCCACAAAAATTAAGCATTAAAATCAATATGTTAAATGGCGTTTATGTTTTTATCTATGAATATACAACAACGCTAAAT
>JBEVCF010000059.1:0-10334 GCA_040514355.1 Glaciecola sp. | reverse complement strand
CTATATATCTCAACTAACTCTGAGCGCTACGAAATTGCTCCACTAGCGCACGCGTCGAAGCATCCATCGCCTCGTGCATGTTACCACTTTCTATTGCGTCCAATACTTGGTTGCCCAGAACCTTACCTAGCTCCACGCCCCATTGGTCAAAGCTATTCACATCCCACACCACGCCTTGCACAAAGACTTTGTGCTCGTATAAGGCGACTAAGGCACCGAGAGTAAAAGGATCTAAGGTTTGCATGGTCAACGTGTTAGATGGTTTGTTTCCTGGCATGACCTTGTGAGCGGCAAGGGTGTCTTTTTCGGCATCCGATAATGTATCGGGTAATTCTGCACGACATTCTTCGAAGGTTTTTCCTTGCATTAAGGCCTGTGTTTGGCCAAAGCAATTTGACGCCAACATCGCATGATGCGTAGCGTCTTGGTTCGGGACGGTCAATGGCAAAATAAAGTCAGCCGGGATAATCGTATCACCTTGGTGGATCAATTGATGGAAGGAATGCTGGCCATTGGTGCCTTCTGAGCCAAAAATGATCGGTCCTGTCGCATAATCGACGGCACTGCCATCGGAGCGATTGCGCTTGCCATTAGATTCCATGTCTAATTGTTGGACATAGGCGGGGAAGCCACGTAAGTAGTGATAATAAGGTAGTAGCACATGGGCTTGCGCATCTTGGAAATTGCGATACCACACGCCTAACATAGCCAAAATAACCGGTAAATTATTCTCTAATGGCGCGGTTTGGAAATGCTGATCCATGGCTTCGGCGCCTTTTAGTAAGGCCTCAAAGTGTTCGTACCCGATAGCCAGCGCGATCGGCAACCCAATTGCTGACCACAAGGAATAACGACCGCCAACCCAATCTTCCATGCCAATGACGCGGTCTGGACTCATACCAAATTCGACCGCCGCGGGCACATTAGAGGAAATGGCTGCAAAGTGGTCGGCAATCGCACTTTGTGGCGCGCCAGAGGCAAGAAACCAGGCTTTAGCGGTCAATGTATTTTGTTTGGTCTCTTGGGTGCCAAAAGACTTGGATGACATCAATACCAAGGTGGTTTCTGGATCGCGTTGTGCCAATACATCTTGGATGTGGCAACCATCAACGTTTGCCACAAAGTGAACATTCAGTTTGTGCTGATGGTAAGGCAATAAGGCCTCGGTCATAATTTTAGGGCCTAAGAATGAGCCCCCTATGCCAATGCTCACCACGTCGGTAATCGGTTTACCGGTATAACCTTTATGACTACCTGAGTGCAATGCTTCGGTAAACGCTTTGATTTTGCCGCGTACCGCTCTGACTTCTGGCATCACATCTTGGCCATCAACATAGATAGGACTGTCGCCAAAATGACGTAATGCACTGTGTAACACAGCACGTCCTTCGGTATGGTTGATTGCTTCACCGGCGAACATCGCACTTCGCTTGGTGGCCACACCAGCTTCATCTGCCAAAGCTAAAAGATCAGCAAAACTAGCGGCATCAATGGTGTTTTTTGAAAAATCCAGATGGATCCCACACGCATTGCGACTAAACGTATGGGCACGGTGTGGATCAGCGGCGAATACATCGCGCATGTGCGTGGAAGCTTGTTGCTTTGCATGTTGTTGCAAACGTTGCCAGATAGGGCTTTGGGTAATACTCATCAGTCTTGGCCTGTGTTAATCCGTTAAAGCATGCCCAAATGTTAGGGCATGCATGAGGTGTAGGGTACGCGCGTATTGATTTTGTTATGGGTGCGCGGGTTTGTATAACAAGTACGGTCTTACAATTTTGCTTGTAATAATGCTTCTAATTTAACTTGGTCGACGGTGAAGTTGCGGATCCCTTCAGCTAACTTTTCAGTGGCCATCGCATCTTCGTTCATATCCCAACGAAATTCACTTTCACTTAGACGCGCCGGTGGGGTTGCCGTGGCACCTTGGTCGGTTAATTTAACGCTCAGTTCACCCGTTGTGTTAGCTAATTCTTCTAACAACGCTGGTGCAATCGTCAAGCGGTCGCATCCTGCTAATTCAATGATTTCATCGGTGTTGCGGAAGCTGGCACCCATGACCACTGTCTTGTAGCCATGGTCTTTGTAATAGCGGTAGATTTTCGATACAGATTGTACACCTGGATCGTCTGCGCCAGGAAAGGCGTCTTTACCCGTTGCTTTTTTGTACCAGTCCAAAATACGGCCAACGAAGGGTGAAATTAAATAGACGCCCGCCTCGGCACAGGCACGCGCTTGGGCAAAGGAGAACAATAAGGTCAAGTTACATTGGATCCCTTGTTGCTCAAGTTGCTCGGCCGCTTGGATCCCTTCCCAAGTCGATGCGATTTTGATCAAAATACGGTCTTTACTGATACCTTCTTCGGCATACATGGCAATGAGTTTTTGCGCTTTCGCAACGGTGGCTGCGGTATCAAACGACAAGCGCGCATCCACTTCGGTAGAAATACGACCTGGGATCACGCCTACAATTTCTTTACCAATCAATACGGCTAGCTTGTCGGCTGCATCAACCACTTGCTGCGCAGGATCGGCTGATTGGGTTTTGGCCCATGTCACGGCTGCCGTTAGCATGTCGGCATATTCTGGAATATCAGCTGCTTTTAGTAGCAAAGAGGGATTGGTGGTCGCATCGACCGGTGCATACTTCTTGATAGCAGCAATATCACCTGTGTCGGCAACGACGGTTGTGACGTTTTTTAAGGCGGAAAGTAAGTCGCTCATTGTAATCCTGTTTCCTGATTGATTTGATAGGTTTTATTCATTTTGCATGAACAATAGCATGTTCCATACTACATACAAGCCGGCAATCGCAGGCCTAACCTAGAGGAATTTATGATGCAAAAGCTTATCAATTTTTTTACAAAAAAACCATCAAACACTGAGCAAGTCTGTAACTATTTGAACAATTATTACGGGGATCAAGTGTGTGTGACGCGCAAGGCCAAATCTGACGACGCTAACCGAACGAAATAACGAATGAACAAATCCAAGTAACCCTAGGACACGTAAGTAAACAGTGTCACTGGGGTGCTTTCTAGATGATTTTTTTATATACTTTGAAGCAACATTTTATTGCTCATATTTACGAAGGATAGACCTATGCTTGTTGTCGTATCACCTGCTAAAAATCTTGATTACAAAACGCCTGTAGCGGTGACTCAACACTCCCAACCTGAGTTCATGCCGCAGACGCAAGACTTGGTCGACACCTGCAAACAGTTAGCGCCAGCAGATTTATCCAACCTCATGGGGATCAGCGACAAACTAGCGGTATTAAACGCAGAGCGTTTTGCTTCATTTACCACGCCCTTTACACCAGATAATGCGCGCCAAGCAATGTATGCCTTCAATGGTGATGTCTACACAGGCTTAGATGCTCACAGCTTAAGTGAAGATGATGTGGCATACGCACAACAGCACTTACGGATCTTATCTGGCTTGTATGGTGTGTTAAAACCCTTGGATTTGATGCAGCCATATCGCTTAGAAATGGGCACAAAACTCGCTACCGGTAAAGGCGCGAATTTGTATGAGTATTGGGGGAGTGCTTTAACTGACAAACTTAACGCCGAATTAGCAGACCACGCACAACCCGTCTTGGTTAACCTCGCTTCTAATGAGTATTTTTCAGCCGTCAAACCAAAACAACTCAACGCCAAAGTGATCACCCCTGTTTTTAAAGACGAGAAGAATGGCAAAGTCAAAATCATCAGTTTTTACGCCAAAAAAGCCCGTGGGTTAATGGCGCGTTATATCATTGAACAGCGCATCGATACCCCAGCAGAACTTAGCCGTTTTGATGTGGCTGGCTACCGCTTTGCGCCAGAGCAAAGTTCAGAAACAGAATTGGTGTTTGTGCGTTTAGAACAAGACCGCGTTTAATCGTCGACAAACATCTCTTGATTGAAGGTAAGTGTTTGGCTTTCATTTCCGCGGCGTATATCGATGGTGAAGCGATATTTTTCTTGATGACGGAAAGACAAAGGCGCGAGGTAATAAATGGCATCGCCGTCGATTACGCGCTTGAAATTTAATGGTTTGGTCGTGCCGATAAGGTTGCGCGCTGTGCCAGAGATATCAATGCGCTGCGCTACTTTGGTGTTTTTATCTAAGACCGATATATTCACAAGCGCATTGAACTTGCTGCGGATCAGGCCATTTGCTTTGGCAATTTCAGGGGTTAAAAACGTGGTGGGAAAAACGATATAGTGGACTTCCCAGTCACCAAGCTCTTTTTTTTGCTCGGCTTGACTCACAGCGCTGAACAATAACACACTTAACACTACCAACCATTTCATCATCGTCTTTCCTCGCTCACCTTCGTTGCTAAATACTTAGAACGGGCCAATCACATCTTGCAGCAAAATTTGAATGAATTGCAGTGCAATAATTGCGATCAACACCGACAGATCCAAACCACCTAGTGGTGGAATTATTCTACGGATGGGCGCTAAAAATGGTTCGGTCAACTGTGCAATCACCATTTCGATAGGGTTGCCACCTTGTGAAATCCAGCTCAAAATCGCGCGCAAAATTAACATCCAAAACATCAGTGATAACGCTTGTTTAAGCAACGCAATACTGCCGACAATGAATACGCCAATCGGATTAAACGCAGAGCTTGAGAAGAGGGCTGAAATCAATGCTACTTTACTTACTGCAATCAGCAAGGCAAACGCGAAGGTCGCCGTATCAAATTTACCTAAAGAGGGGATAACACGTCGCAAAGGACCAATCACCGGTTGCGTGGCTTTGACAACGAATTGGGAGAAGGGGTTATAAAAGTCCGCTCGCACAAATTGTAACCACAAGCGTAAGATCACAACCATCAAGTACAAATTAAACAGCGTATCAATTAAAAAGTAAGTAGCGTTCATAATGGTCCTAGTTTCTTGATTAAATCTGAGATTGCATTTCTACCGCGCGATCCACCGCAGCCTGCATCGCTTTGTCTATCGTATCGGCCAAATTGTCAGCAACAAAACTGTCAATGGCTTTGGCCGTAGTCCCACCTTTCGATGTCACATTCGCACGCAGCGTTGCAAAATCGGTATCTCCAGCTTCACAAAGCATAGCACCTGCGCCTGCAATGGCTTGGCTAACGAGTAATTTAGCTGCGGCCTCATCCAGTCCCAACGCTTGGGTTTTGGCTTGCATGTATTCTGCAAATAAAAAGATATAGGCGGGGGCAGAGCCCGCTGCTGCAATGACTGTATTGATGTCATCTTCACGTGTCACCCACAGCGTTTTACCTACCTGTGCCAGGCAGTATTGCGCTAACGCTTTACTCTCAGGTAATGCCTCGGCAGGCGCATACATGCCTGTCATACCCAAGCCAACGGCACTGGGCGTGTTGGGCATCGTGCGCACCACGGATACGGACGCGCCGAGCATGGCTTGAATACGCTCAACGGATACGCCAGCTGCAATTGAGATATAGGCTTTATCCCGCTTTGAGTCACCTAGTGCTCCGCATACTTCAGCAAGCATCTGCGGTTTGACTGCGAGCACGATATGCTCAGCAAACGCGAGTGCTGCATTGTTATCGGTACTGGTTTGCACACCAAGCGCCGCAAACGCAGCGAGTTTTTCAGCCGAGCGATTGGTCGTCATGATTAAGTCTGCAGGATACCCTGCTTTGACCATCCCTTGTACGATGGCGGTGGTCATATTGCCAGCACCGATAAAGGCAATGGCTTGGGGAGAAACACTGGTCATAGCTGTTCCAAATTATAAAAAGGTTGTCGAGTCAATCTCACTGTCGTGCTCCAAAGATACCGGTGCCAACCCGTACCATGGTGGAACCACAGGCGATGGCGAGCTCACAGTCACCACTCATCCCCATCGATAATGTATCTACGCTGGCATAGCGGCTTTGTAGTTGTGTGAACAGTGTATTGAGATGTAAAAAGGTTTGCTGTAACTCTGCCTCACTTTGATCGGCTTTGGGGATCGCCATCAAGCCACGTAAGGTCAAATGTGGAAGACTATCAACAAATTCAGCCAACTCAGGCAATTCAGCAGGGAGAATCCCCGACTTGGATGCTTCTTCATTGATGTTAATTTGGATACACACATTCAGTGGCGGCAGATCCGTTGGCCGTTGGTCATTTAAACGCTGTGCAATTTTGTTGCGTTCGACGGTGTGACACCAGGAAAAATTTTTTGCTACCAAAGCACTCTTATTTGACTGCAAGGGGCCGATGAAATGCCATACAAGATCAGATAAATGGGTTAATTCAGCAACTTTGTTGACGCCCTCTTGGACATAGTTTTCACCAAAATGACGTTGTCCCGCGGCATATGCAAGCATGATATCTGATACCGGTTTGGTTTTCGATACGGCTAATAATTGAATATCATCGGCTGGTCTTTGTGCTCGTTCTGCGGCATGTGTAATGGATAATAATGTGGCTTGTAGACGCTCTGCTATAGTTGAAGGCATGGTTTACATTAATTCCTAAAAAGGTCACGCAATGGATATTACCGAATTATTGATGATTAGTGTAACGAATAACGCGTCAGATTTACACTTATCTTCTGGTTTGCCTCCCATGATCCGCGTTGATGGCGAAATGCAGCGCTTGAATGTTCCCAACATGGATGTAAAAGAAGTGCAAACGCTGATTGATGACATCATGACCGATAGACAGCGTCAAGAGTATGAAGAGAATTTAGAAGTCGATTTTTCCTTCGAAATAAAAGAGCTAGCGCGCTTTAGGGTTAATGTGTTTTGCCAAAACCGTGGCCCAGCTGCCGTATTGCGAACCATTCCTAGTGCTGTACTGACACTCGATGAACTGGGCGCTCCGGCGATATTTAAAGACATTATTAACCAACCAAGCGGTATTGTACTGGTCACTGGAGCGACGGGCTCTGGTAAATCAACCACGCTTGCTGCGATGCTTGATCACATCAACACGCACAAGCGTGAACACATCCTCACTATCGAAGATCCCATCGAATTTGTTCATCAAAACAAACAGTGTTTGATCAACCAGCGCGAAGTACACCGGGACACTAAGAGTTGTTCTGCTGCTCTGCGTTCTGCTTTGCGTGAAGATCCCGATGTAATTTTGGTGGGTGAATTACGAGACTTAGAAACCATGCGTTTGGCTATTTCCGCAGCAGAAACCGGACATTTGGTGTTCGGTACTTTGCATACCAATTCCGCGCCCAAAACCATTGATAGGATCATTGATGTGTTCCCTGCAGAAGAGAAATCGATGGTGCGTTCGATGTTGTCTGAAAGTTTACGTGCGGTCATATCGCAAAGCTTATTAAAACGAGTCGGGGGGGGACGCGTGGCAGCTCATGAGATCATGGTCGGAGTGCCAGCCATTCGCAATCTGATCCGAGAAGGTAAAGTGGCACAAATGTATTCGGTGATACAAACGGGACAAAAGTATGGCATGCAAACGATGGGACAATCTCTGCAACAGCTGATCGCTCAGGGGAGTATCAACCAAATCGATACCAATATGCCAATCGAAGGTCTTCATTGATACGAAGTAATATTAACGTTACATTATACGGTATGTGTCAAACTATCGGTCTATAACAGCGGCTTGCAATGGCAAAATTTTATAGTGATCATCAACTTTACAAAGTCCATGCAGTAAAACAATGTTTGGACGAGGCAGGTATCCCCAATTTCATTAAAAATGAATTTGCTCAAGGTGCAATTGGTGAGCTATCCGCAGTGGATAACCAACCTGAAGTGTGGCTAACGGACGAGTCCTGGCGATCCTATGCGCAAAAATGTTTAACTGAACTAATATTGACTGAGCCAGCAGACAATAACGATATAGATTGGCACTGCAGGGAGTGTGGTGAAGTCAATGAAGGTCAATTTGGCGTTTGCTGGCAGTGTCAAACCCCACACTTATAGCTCACTTAGTCGTACTGGTTTTCTAGCCAACTCTCAAAAATGACACATGCCGAAACGGAGTCAATTTTCTCTTTGGTTAACTTCTTATAGCCGCCCAATTCAAATAAACGGGACTTGGCGTCGGTAGTAGTGAGTCGTTCATCAACTTCCAATACTTCTTTGTGGCACTGTGCGGACAGGCGGCGTCCAAATTTGCGCGCTCGCAACGTCATTTCTTGTTCCGAACCGTCTATATTGTAAGGGATCCCCACTAGGAGCTTGGTCGGTTCCCACTCTCGGCACAGGTGGATGAACAGCTGCCAATCGGCCTTGCCATCTACTGCTTTGATCGCGGGCAAAGGATTGGCAGTACCAGTGATAGTTTGCCCAACGGCGACGCCAATACTCTTCGTACCAAAATCAAAAGCGAGGTAGGTACTCATTGACGCTTCCTAAGCATGACCGGCATCTGCGGTGAGTTGCCACGGCTCAATACCCAACGCTTTGACTGATGCTTCCCAGCGCATATGCAGTGGTGTATCAAAAACCAAAGCTTTTGTTGCGGGGATGGTTAACCAGCAGTTATCAGCTAGCTCTTGTTCTAATTGACCAGGTGACCAGCCAGCATAACCTAATGCAACGACTTGTTGGGTAGGACCTTGCTCGTTACCCAAAGCATTAAGAATGTCTTTAGATGTGGTTACCATGAAGTCATCGTTGAGTTGTAAACTGCCCTCCCAGCCGGGTTGAGGAGTATGCAAAATGAATCCTCTGTCAGGATTAACCGGACCGCCCTTAAGCAGTGGCTGAGTACCTTTGGCTGGTTCGATCACTGCGTCTGGCACAGCTTGTTCTAGCATTTCACCCAATGTCATTGATACGGGGATATTGAGAACTAAGCCCATCGCACCCTCTTCGTTGTGCTCACACAAATAAATAACTGCACGCTTAAAATGTGGATCTTGTAAATCTGGCATAGCCACGAGTAAGTGGTTATTAAAGTACATAAACTACACGTTCACCTTTGCTTCGATAGCATCAAACAATTTTGCACAGATATTGATATCAAATGCTGCCTCAATTTCGCGGACACAGGTCGGGGAGGTGATGTTTATCTCGGTAACCCGGTCACCAATCACATCAAGACCTACGAATAAGATACCATGTTCTAATAATTTTGGTGCAATACTTTGCGCTAAGGCGCGATCTGAATCGCTAATCGCTTGTGCACGACCCACGCCTCCAGCAGCCAAATTACCTCGGGTTTCCGTCCCTTGAGGTAGGCGAGCTAAACAGTATGGCATGACTTCGCCATTGACGATCAAGACGCGTTTATCTCCGTCTTTGATAGCTGGCAGGTAGGCTTGGAACATGGCTAGTTTGGCGCCATTGTGGGTTAATACTTCGCTGACGACACCGAGATTATTCGCATCTTCTTTGACGCGGAAAATTGAGGTGCCTCCCATCCCATCTAGAGGCTTACAAATGATGTCTTTGTGTTCAGCGTGAAATGCTTTGATCTGGTTTTTGCAACGTGTGACTAGCGTTGGTGGGATCAAGTCAGGGAAGTAAGAGGTGAATAGTTTTTCATTAAAATCACGCAGTGCTTGGGCTTTATTCACAACTAACAAGCCACGTTGTTCGGCTAATTCAAAAATATGCGTAGCATAAATAAATTGGTCATCAACTGGTGGATCTTTGCGCATAAGTAATACATCAAAATCAGCTAGATCCCTGTCTTGTTTCTCTCCAAGGGTATAAAAATCACTGGCTTGATCGCGAACAACCAAGCTTTGCACAGTGACACGTGGTTGACCGTTATTGATGTACAAGTCTTTTAATTCAGCATAGTAAATGTTGTGGCCACGGGATTGTGCTTCGAGGCACATTGCAAAGGACGTATCTTTATGTGGCTTGGTGGTAGCGATTGGATCCATAACCACAATGACGTTTATACTCATACTAACAAATCTCCATATTGTGCTTGTAACACCGCAATGGTCGCTAAAGCAGCCGTTTCTGTTCGTAAAATACGTGGCCCAAATGTAACGGCTTGACAGCCTAATTCATTAGCACGGTAGACTTCATGAACCGACAATCCACCTTCGGGACCAATTAACAAACGCACACCGTGTTGTTGTGTGACGGGTAGGTTGGCACATGAACGTTCTGCACGTGGGTCTAGGGTCAAACGCAAGGCTTGTGTCGGTTGACTTAACCATTGCTCCAAGGACATCGCAGGATGGAGCGTCGGAATACTATTACGCCCGCATTGTTCACAAGCGGCAATGACAATTTTGTACCATTGTTGGTACTTTTTGTCCCAGCGTTCATGCGATAGTTTGACGTTACAACGTTCGGTAATAATTGGCGTGATCTCGTTAACACCCAGCTCGGTCGCTTTTTGTAAGACAAAATCCATACGATCGCCTTTGGCAATTCCTTGGCCAAGGTGTATGGG
>JBEVCF010000058.1:0-2640 GCA_040514355.1 Glaciecola sp. | reverse complement strand
GATAAATTGTTTTCACTAGAAGTGAATTTTTATTTTTTTATGTAATTTTTTATAAGTGCTTGCTCAATGACACTTGGTACAGGTGCCGTGGGCCTCAATGGTTTGTTGTTGCACGACAAAACCCATGGTTTTGGCTTGGGCGGTCAAAGCGTCATGTATAGCGGTTGATTGAATCTCTGCAACTTCGCCGCAACTGTCACAAATCAGAAATTGCACTGGATGGGCGCAACCAAAGTGGTGACAAGCGACATACATGTTGGTCGATTCTAATTTGTGAATCAAACCAAAATCCAATAAAAAATCCAAAGACCGATATACCGTAGCGGGCTTGGCTGAGTCATTGGTTTTTCTGAGCATATCCAGTAAGTCATATGCACCTACCGGGGACTCTTGCGATACCAAAATACGATACACTTCTTCCCTTAGTGGGGTGAAGCGTGCGCCATTGTTTTCGCAGTGCGCTTTTGCTTTTTCAATTAAAGTATTCATAACGCTTCTAGTATATCGACAAACCGTGCATAATTTAAAGTAAATACATCAGAAATGCGCTATGAATACTCATAAATTTGTTGTTTTAAGTGAAAATAAATTACTGGTCCAAACTTGTCCTAAACAAGGCTTTGTGTTGCCCGATGCCGAATATTTTTCTTCACACGCTATTTGTCTTGATTACGCGGATGATACCCATGTTATACATCAAACGGCAGAACTGACAGTCAGTTTGATTGATATGCGTCAGCAACGCTATGATGAAGACGACTTTGTAGCAGCAGGTCTGCGCGATATTTTAATGGGCTCTGCGGATGTGGATTTTCAAATCTTGGCCAAAGCGTGGCAATATGCCGTTTTTCTTCGCACCCATCAGTTTTGTGGGCAGTGTGGTGCAGAGCTAAGACAAGTCCAATGGGAAATGGCAAGACACTGTGACCGTTGTCAACATCGAGTATATCCGCGTGTATCGCCCTGTATTATTGTTGCGATCAGACATGAAAATAAGATTTTACTCGCTCAAGGTAATCGGCATACCTCGACTAATTTGTATTCTACGCTGGCAGGATTTGTCGAAAGTGGGGAGTCGTTAGAGCAAGCCGTACACCGCGAAGTGATGGAAGAAGTGGGCGTAAAACTCAAAAACGTGACCTATTTTGACTCGCAACCCTGGCCTTTTCCGCATTCACTGATGATGGGATTTGTCGCTGAGTATGCCGGTGGTGATATTGTGGTGGATGGCAAAGAAATCCTCGATGCGCAATGGTTTACGTTTGATGCCTTACCTAATATTCCGCCCCAGTATTCGATTGCTGGACGGTTGATAGCTTATACTAAAACATTGGTAGAAGCGGGTCATTAGAGTATTTTCTACAGATTTAGATCTGTGATCTGCAACGGTTTTTAACGTCTTATAATATTGCGCGTGCTTATCTCATAATCGGGCTAAGGTCTTATTTTTATTGCGCTTTGGTGGGTGCATCAGGGCGGGTTTTTTGCTACTATGCGCGCCTGTAACAAGGAACCCCTGTATGACTGAATTAAAAAACGACCGCTACTTACGAGCACTCGCCAAAGAACCTGTTGATATCACGCCTGTATGGATGATGCGTCAAGCAGGTCGCTATTTGCCTGAATACAAGGCAACGCGTGCAGAAGCCGGCGATTTTATGTCTTTGTGCAAAAACGCAGAGTTGGCGTGCGAAGTGACATTACAGCCTTTGCGTCGTTTTGATTTAGATGCGGCTATTCTCTTCTCAGATATCTTAACCATCCCCGATGCAATGGGTTTGGGTTTGTATTTTGAAGCCGGTGAAGGCCCGCGCTTTAGCAATCCAATTACGCGTGTTGAAGATGTCAAACAACTGCCTCATCCTGACCCAGAAGGTGAATTACAGTATGTGATGAACGCTGTGCGCACAATCCGCAAAGGCCTAGATGGGGCGGTACCGTTGATTGGTTTCTCAGGTAGCCCTTGGACATTAGCCACCTACATGGTAGAAGGAGGCTCCAGTAAAGCCTTTACCAAAATCAAAAAAATGATGTACGCCGAACCCCAAACACTGCACCTTTTGTTAGATAAAGTAGCGGATTCTGTCATTTCTTATTTGAATGCTCAAATTAAAGCTGGCGCGCAATCAGTGATGATTTTTGATACGTGGGGTGGGGTGTTGTGTCCGCGTGATTACGCATTATTTTCATTGCAATACATGCACAAAATCGTCGATGGTTTGATCCGTGAGAATGAAGGTCGCAAGGTACCCGTGACTCTATTTACTAAAAATGGTGGTATGTGGTTAGAAGAAATTGCTGATACAGGTTGTGATGCCGTCGGTTTGGATTGGACTATTGATATTGCCGATGCCAAAGCGCGCATTGGCGATCGCGTTGCCTTACAAGGCAACATGGACCCGTCAATGCTTTATGCGCCTGCTGAGCGTATCGAAGAAGAAGTACAACAAATCTTAGCCGGATTTGGTAATGGCTCTGGCCATGTCTTTAATCTAGGGCATGGGATCCACTTAGATGTACCCCCTGAAAACGCTGGCGTGTTTGTCGAAGCGGTACACAAATATTCCGCGCAATATCACAAATAAGCGTCTCGGGGTAATCCCTTTGCCACAATGCGCACGATGCGAGCCTGTTGCCGAT
>JBEVCF010000057.1:0-10616 GCA_040514355.1 Glaciecola sp. | reverse complement strand
TGTTGAGAGAGCATCTTTTAGATGAATATTCCATCTTTTTGTCCCATGATCCGATGGAGGCCATCCAAGAGATAGAAGCAAATGATTTCGATTTGATCGTGTGTGATGTCTTGATGCCAAGAGTGAGTGGGATAGAACTTTATCAATATTTACAAAAAACATCCAAAAAGGTGATTCCGTTTATTTTTATTACGAGTAATACAGAACCTGAGAACGTCGAAGCGATCTATGCGCTAGGTGTGGATGACGTATTATTCAAACCCTGTACTATGACGCAGGTCAAACAAGCTATTTTACGCGTCTTAAATCAAACCCGATTTGTCCATCGTCGCTTACAAGATCGCATCGATGCAAAAATCAGCGAGTCACTGTTTCCAGTGGTTCCCGAAAAGCTCAGAATGTGGAATATCGCAGTCGGGTTTAGAAATACCGGCAAGGGTGGCGGTGACTTTTTACTCAACCAGTCCTACGACCAAAGCGATTCTTTGGTACTGGTCGATATCATGGGGCATAACGAAAGCGCTAAGTTTTTCTCATTTGCCTACGCTGGGTATATTAGAGGCTTGTTGTACAATAATCACTTTGCTGAATATCCCGCAGAGCTGTTAAATACCATTTCGGAAATGGCCTTAAATGACAAACTTTTTTCATCTACTAATTTGACGTGTTGTTTGTTGAATTTAGGTCATGAACGAAAAATTCGTTATGTCAATGCGGGTCATCCTCCCTGTTTATTAATTACACCAGAGGAGGTAAAACCCATCGCTGCATCAGGGATCATGCCTGGGATCCTCGAAGGTATTCAGTACATAGAAACCGAATTGACACTCACCGGTCAATCGCGACTTGCGATCTATACCGATGGTTTATTCGATTCTGGGCATGACGCAGACGCCAGAGAAGCACTCAAACACGCCATTACACAATCACTTCATTCGACCCTCAACGATGACATTCAGACTGCATTAGATGTAACGATGAAGTTGTTTGATACCATGACTCAAGAACAAGCGAAGGACGATGTGATCCTCTGTTTGATTGAATAACCTCGTCCATTAATTAACCTCGTTCACTGCTCCCATCCAGTGTTTTATACTTTTTTCCAAGGTTCTCGAGCTTTATACAGCAAATAATGTAATGAGCCCACTAAGCCGTTTACATGCCCTCTGAAAATGTAGGAGAGGACATTGATAATCGAGTATGTTTGACAAAATCCAAAGCGTAATTCAGCGAGCATGAACAGGTAAAATAGCGTTTGTAAGATAAACTCAGCCAACAATATCGGATGTAAGTGAAGCAAAAATATATTGGTAATGTAGGTTGTGAGCATGAGAAAGGGTATGGCGACACGCAATACTTTTCCAGATGCAAATAAAAAAGCCACGTGTTTATACTTGGGGAGTAATAACGATTTTAAACGAAAGATTTGTTGTGCATTACCTGCAGATATCCGTTTACGTCTCGCATCGTCCATACTGCTGTCAGATTTTTCGAGTTCTAAAGCGACGATATTCGGTTCTTGCTTGATACGGTATCCTTGCTTGATGATCCGCATGGGGAGGACAAAATCGTCATTAATCGTATCGGGCTCTAACTCTGAAAATAAACATGACCGAAAGATATAAAAAGCCCCATGTGCTCCAAGCGTTGAACCGAGTAATGACTCCTGTTGCTTTATTTTAGACTGGTATTGCCAGTAAGTATTGTCGGCTTGATCATCTTCATAAAGTACATAATGTGAATTGACACCGCCGACCTGCGGATCTTGTAATGCTTGTGCAGATAATGTTAAGGCATCAATAGAAATGAGTGCTGAGACATCTGTCAGTGCTACTAAGTCAGTATGGACGTGTTTCATCCCATCGTTAATGATGGCTACCTTACCACGGTTTTCGGGGTGATTAATAATTGTTAAGTTGACATCACGACACTCTGGGAATGTGCGGCATGCCTCTGCGGCCTGCACCGTATTATCGGTACAACCATCACATAATACATAGATGAACAGCTTGTGTGCAGGATAATCCATCATGCTCAGGTTTAAAATTTTTTCTGCGATCCAACGCTCCTCATTGTAGGCTGGGATAAGTACTGAAACACTTGGCAGATCTGTTTCTTTTATTGGTGTGCTATCTGTCGTCTCAGATTTCCCTCTGGTTAAAAAGGACAAAATGATGGGGAATAACACGTGGTGATAAATAATCAAGAAGATAGCCAATGCATGAATGATAAGCATGGTTAGGGTGAATGTTGTCATTATTTTGTCCCCATCAGTTCATGTAATAGCTAAGGTAACGTTGTTTGGTGATACTAAAATTGTTGTGTTCGAAAACGTGCTGTCGTGGTGCCATTTCTGCTGTGGTTGTCTGATAGTGTGCAATCGCACTTACTAGGGCCGCGGCATCTTTAGGCGGAATCAAGCGGCTCGTCAATGGGCATAAGGTTTCTTTACTGCCTCCTACGTCTGTTGCAATACAAGGTGTATTGCACGCTTGGGCTTCCAGTGTTGATAACGGATAACCTTCTTGCAGCGATGGTAAACAAAACACATCAATGGCTTGGTAGAATGTCCTCATGTTCTCTAGATGCCCTAAAAAGGTGACGCGGTCGGTGATACCTAATTGTTGTGCTTGTTGCTTTAGCACGTGTGCCTGGCTGCCACTGCCAGCTATTGCCAAATGAATGGACTGTGGTAGTTGAGACAACGCGTCAAGTAAGTAGCGATGTCCTTTGACCTTCTCAAGTCGTCCCGCACTGCCGACAATAAAATGTTGAGTCGGTAACCCCAATGTCACTTTTGCAAACTGCTTGTTGCCTGCGCGAAACTGAGCTAAATCCACTCCGTTTTCAATCACACCGTCTACTTTTTTACCGATGTAGCGCTGATATTGCTCGGCCACTACTTGGGCATCAGCAATCACAATTGGGTTGAGGATGCGGATCAGACATTTTTGTAACTGCCGGCGTTTGAAACTGCTCAAATGCCAAGCGTCATGTTCTGTATGGACGATCTTACAACCACAGAGTTTTGCGGCGATACCCGCGTATAGCAATGGCCCAATGTGATGTGTATGCACGACATCAATTTGCTGTTGCACGAACAAACGCTTTAATTGTTGAATAATAGAAATTTGAATACCGGGCGCTTTGCCTAATGCCTGCCATTGTTGGTGCAATTTAGCTATTCTGGGCCAATTGGTCAGTAGTTGCGTCTGCTCACCCTCAATACTAATGACTTGGGTATTTACATGGTTCATTCCCTGTGCCATGTCGATCACCATGGTTTCGATACCACCAGGCTGCAGATGTTGTACGACCTGAGCGATGTTTAGCTTGGGGGGATGGCTATGTGAGCGGTGCACAGGCGCTTCCATAATATGCATACACTATTCCTTGTGTGTGAGTGAACGCGCAAAGTGCTGTATGTCCGCGCGCCAGCTATTGAGCTGTTGGATATCTAGCTCAGTGGGTTGTCGTTTTAAGGTTGCTCGAATCCGTTTAATTAACATGGCGGCCTCGGGAGATTTGGAGGCTTGTTGGCTCAGCCACACTAACCACCGCAGATCCATAATGCCCTCACTGATTAATAGGAGTTGCTCGTCTATATCATGTTTTTGGCAGTCACCAGCTTGTGGATAAAACATCTGGACATCATCTTCTCGACCATCTATTGGCGAAAAGGGGTAAGCGGTAGGCATTCTAGCATGCCACTGAAAATAGCCTTTAGTTTCCCAGAACCAAGTTAATACGCCCGCTGCGAGGCGAGATTTGGGAAAATTATAAAGATACACATCCGTCTCAAGTTGTGAGAAAAAAGCAGTGCTTAAAGGCAAGCCTTCATTGACAAAAATGCTATCCATATGCGCAAACCACTGCTTGTCTGAGCTATGGTTAAAGTGCCCGGTGATCCCTTCAACGTCCATATTATGAATCAACAACCCTTGGCTGGCCGCGTTACTCGGTTCATCGGCGATCGACCACAGTAATGGACTGTGTTGGCGCTCGTTACTCAAGGCGCGGTTAATTGCCGACATCGTTGCTACCGTTTGCTCCGGCCCCATTTGGGCAAGCATCCGTTTATATGGCGCATACGCCAGCACGGTATTGCCCAAACCCGCCGTGACAGCTGAGCGATATTCCATGATAAAGCGCTGCTGATTATATGCTGAGTTTGGCGTCGTAAAACCTGGTGCCACGGCAGTGAGTCCCAACTTGGCTAAAACGTCCATATCGCATTGCATGGTTTGCAGGGCTCTGCGTTCATTAAACCAAAGGTGATGGGGTGGCTGCTCAAGGTACACCCCAATACTTTGGGCCGGTCTAGGTAGCGCCACATCGAGTATTTCCACTGTGATAGGTACTCGCTGTTGGACCCCATCTAGCACCAGATTTAAATAGAGTGTGTATGTGCCGGGTTTTGTATGGGTTGTGGTCTGCACACTTAGATAGTAGTACTGAGGTAATCCAGGTACATGTTGGGCGTGAAGAGATTCAGTCAAGCGTTGCGCTTGCCACTGCAGTACATTACCTTGCAAACTTTGACGTCGTAGTGCCCATTGTACTTTGCGTAATGTCACCTCAAAAGCATGGTTATGTGGTACCAGTTGCAGCTGTGCAAAGGAGGCTTGCTCTGCGTTATGTATCGTCAAAGGGATATGCTGATTAGCATCGGCAACGGTAGTAATATGCAGGCCTTGCTGTTCACTGACGTCGTGCATGACCGCTTGTGGCGGTGCATAGTTCTGCATGATGGGCCAGTTACGCTGCCACCACTGTGCACGCTGGTTTTGAATCTCGGCAAACGTATGCTGGTTATGCAAAGGCGTGATCAACAAACCCGCAATGTATTGAGCATCTGGGTCATCGCCATGAAAATGCAGGATAGGCTGTGCATCAGTGACTTCAATGGTAGCTGTGACGGCACCATAAAAGGGCTTGATGAGAGCATCAAACACGGAGGTGTTTGCTTCAGAGGTGAGAGGCATTTTGAGGTACTTTTGACTCAACCATCGTGCCGGCGTGTATGCTTCTTTGAATAAGATCGTGTGATTAAATACGACGCGGCGGGTAAGATAATGTGGCACATATTCCCAATCCCCCATATCGTGTAACCATAGGGCGACATGATAACGTCCGGGAGCTAGCGGAAGGTGGATTTGTTGGACACCTTTAATGCCATCTGTGATCAATCCCTCATTCACGCCATGATGTTGATCTCGCTGAAGTGCTTGTAAAGTTTGCCCCTTTAACACGTCATCATTAGGGGAAATTCGGGTGAAACCGGGCCATACTTTGCTATCTGTTGCTCCAAAATCCCATGCCAAAACATCCTTAGAAAACGTTTCTGCCACCTGTAATTGCACGGGATTGAAAACAATATCAGCGTCGCTCAACCCAGCAAAAACGATCACCCGAACAATGTCTGCAGGTATGACTTTGCGTTTGTTACTGGTATACAACTCATCAAGGCTGATTGAAAATGCAAACGCACCTGGCAGGACGGTGCGCTCATAATTGACCCGATTTTGGTAGTTCGGTCGCTGGCTATCGTCAATCCTCACTACGATGATCGTTGGCATATCACTTTTATTATTACCAGAAATGAGTAATTGTTGTTTCGTTTGTAACGCTTGGTTTGGATACCACGTTGTTTTACCGAAGGCGTAATCTGTCTTGCCAAGCCATACTGCTAGCCCTAATAGCAAAACAAATATATAGCACAGCCTATTCAATTAATTCTCCATGTACGTTAAAACCTTGTACTTGTGGGATCCTTGTCAGGACTTCAACTTTGAGTTTTTCTTCAATGCGTTTTTTAAAACGCAACGAATTATCGTTGACTTCCGCAAGCATTGTGCATCCTATCCCAAAACACAGACCTGCAAACAAACCCGCCACTGTGAACACCATGGCAGAAGGAGTATCGGGCACGCTTGGGGTGTAAGGTTTATCAATGATTTTGATGCGTTTTTCTTTTTCAAACACACCCAAAGAGCCCGTTACCCGGGCAAGCTCATTGCGTTTTAATAAGTTTTCATACAAATCTCGTTTTACCGACAAATCTCGCTCTAATTGCGTCAGTTCTTTTTCCAATGCACCCAGCTGAGACGTCCGCTCTGCTTGTTCTGAAATCATTTTTTTCAAGTTTTCTGTTTCCACTGTGAGCGCATCCACCCGACTACGCACTTCCTGCATATGCGTGAGCTGACTAATCAATAGTAAAGGTTGACTGGCATCCACTTCCGTATCTGAATTACTTGCCAAAAGCCATAACTTATCTGGGTCCAACTGATTTTCTGACTTTTCCAACGTGCGATTGCGCTCTTCTTTTAAACGCGAAAGGATCCGCAGTGTGCCCTGTATTTCACTGTATTCATCCGTGTAGCGAGAGCGCAGTAAGGCCAATTTACTCTGTAGACTGATGATCTGTTCTTCGAGTTTCGCGATGACGGGGTTCGTTTTTGACAGTTGTTGATTGATCGTCCCTAAACTTTTTTTGGCGCCAGCTAGTTCCGCTTCGCGTTCAAATAAGCGTTGTTTTAGTTGCGCAAGTCGGCTGACATTGCCAAGGTGTAACTCAGGTAATTGTTCAGCATGTTGGTTTTTAAATTCAGCCAAAGCCTGTTCTGATGTTTCCAGTTCCATCTTGCGTGTGGCCAACAAGTCTCCTAAAAACACAGACGAATCACGCATGGATGAGCGTTCTGGTGCTAGTAGTTGTTCGATGAAATAATTCGAAACAGTGGTCAGGATGGGTTGGATAGTCGTGAGGTTGGTACTCGAGTATTGAATGCGGATCAAATCTTTCCCCGTCATTTCCATTCGCAAAGAAGATGAAAGATGATTAATAACGCGTTCCTGCTCGACTTCAGTCGATTTGTCATTGATCAGATTTTGGTCATAGGCAACTTGCTTTAAGATATGTCTTGAATGCAACAATGTTTGCAGTGCAGATAATCTTTCTTTAAGCTTTGACGACACAGCAAAATCTTCTAAAAATGGATTCAGTTTTGATGTTTCTTGGATCAGCATACTGGTATGCCCTGTGTAGCTCTTTGCGGCAAATACACCCATGCCGAGCCCTAAGATTGGAAAAATCACCAAGGGCACTATAATTAAAAAGCGACGTCGCCAGGCGGCATCTAACCATTTATACAACTGATAACTAACGTTCATAATGTTTTAACACACACAATATTTCGTCTGCACGACAGGACCAATCTTCTTTAGCGGCCAAAGATTGCTGTTCTTGACTCGTTTTTACGTGCATGGAAACGCGTAACGCATCACAAAATGCGTCTGCATCATCCACAATGTGGACCCATTCCTGATATGCTTCGACAGCTGGGAAGCGGGTACTGATAATCGGCCGCCCCGTGGCCAGATATTCTCGTAACTTGAGTGGGTTACACGCTTGTATTTGCGAATTCATCACGAAAGGGAGTAACGCCACATCCCAGTGTTGTGAAAACTGAGGTAGGGTAGAGTGCGGTACTTCATTGATGAAAAATACATTGGGAAATGCCTTTAGAGCACTTACATCTACACTGGCTTTTCCTATGAAAACAAAGTCCCAGTCTGGCATTTTCGCTATGACTGAGGTTAACAAGGTTTGATCCAACCACTGTGAAATACTGCCATAGAAACCGGCTGTCGGTTTGCCTTTGGGTAACAGTGATGATGCTAGTACAGGGTTTGCGAATAATTGAAAATCAACGCCATGAGGCAAATAATACGTGTTGGGACTAGATAATTTGTGTTGTAAAGTTTCACTGGAAACAAAGACGAGGTCAGCACGTTCAACTAATTCTCTTTCACGCAAGCTGACGGTCTTGTGATCTACACCTGCAAGGCCCGAAAAATCATCTCCGCAATAATAAATCACGCGTTGTTCGCCTAAATAGCCTACGATATCAACAGCGGTTGGCAACGACAGCCATAAATCAAACTGGTCTAGGTCGAGTTTGTTCAGTAGGGGGCGTATCTGCCACAACAGTAACCATCGCGCCAACAGTCGAGTTAAGGGCCAAACCGGTACAGGAATGGTCAACGGTGAGACCACATAAAAGTTTTTTGGGAGAGAGACGGTTTCATTTTGCTTGCTCTCACTGGCCTTGCTAAATAGCTTTTGCCCCATCCGCAACAAGTCATGTCGAGTGAACTTGGGTTTGCGCAGACCAATAGAATTAACCCAAACAATGGTTTTGTGTTTGGCGATATGCTTCATTAGATGTTGGGTACTAGACGGTAGTTTCCCCCAGTCTTCCCCAAAAACGACTAACCCTTGACGCATGTCATGACCTCAAAATAGCGATAATCAAGACAGGTAATTTGATTACGGCCCTGTTCTTTTGACACATATAAAGCGTGATCCGCATGCGCGAGTAATGTCGATTGCGTATGTAAGTACGGTTCGAACTGCGTTACCCCAAAGCTCGCTGTGACATTAAATGTAATACTGCCATGTTCCATGCGGATAGACTCTATCGTTTGCCGATATCGCTCACACGGCACTTTTGCTTCCAATAGTGAGGTATTGGGCATGATGATACAGAATTCTTCACCGCCTAAACGCCCAATCGTGTCATCACCACGCAACGTGTTGCTAATACTTTTACTGACTTGTTTTAATACATAATCACCCACATGATGCCCATAAGTATCATTAATTGATTTAAAGTGATCGAGGTCGAAATAAGCGACGCTTAAATCTCTGCCATGTCGTTGTGCAACTTTCATGGCAACCGTTAATTGTTCATTGAAATAGCGGCGATTAGCGATACCGGTTAATTCATCTTGAAGCGACTCTTGTTGTAAAGATAAATAACGCTGCAATTGTTTTTTACGCAATGCATACAAACGTTGTGTTGCGGTGATCTTGGCTTCGATGACTTGATGATCAATCGGCATTAAAATAAAATCATCCGCGCCTGACGTCAGCCCTTTGACTAATATGTCATTGTCGACGCCCTCACCAATCAGTAACACTGGGCGCCAAATTTCTTCGAGTAGATCTTCCATCATTCTGACCATCCTGATCATTTCAAATTGTTTTTGCGCCTCTTGATTGACGTCGAGGATAATCAAATCAAAAAAATCAGGTTGTGCACGCAGAGCCGCGATGGCTGCTGGGCATGATGAATATGTTTGAATGTGGTAGTTGAAGTCTGCCAAAGCCTCGTAAATAGAGGTCATTGAGTCAGAGCAATAACTGACGGACATCACATTCACTTTTTTCTTTTGTTGATTAAACGTTGTGATTATCTTAGTTAAATCCATCAAATTGTACTCTCATTGAATCCGTGTCTAGCGCCACAATCTTCGTTTCATAATTGTCGCTCGTTGGAGAATATCCCGTCCATTGGATGGTCAGTCGGTCAATACCCACCGCCATATCAAAATTGATGAGTTGCTCTTCTTGACCAGCAATGGCGGTTTGAAATAACCTCGATTGGTCTTCATCAAACAACGTTAACGTGACGATTTGATCTGTCGCGTTGTAAATGGTCATCTCGCTTGACGTAAACATCTCAAACGTATGTGTCGACAGGGCGGTGGTCTCTGCGGTTGACGCCGGAGGAGGAGCCGGCGTAGTGTCACCGATTTGATTGCTGATGTTTGAGACGCTACTATCTGAGCCACCACCACATGCAGAGACAAGTAAGAGTAGAGGGACAAGAACAAGTATGGGTTTCATGAGTGGTTTCCTATGGTTGGTAAATATAGGTTTGACGAGTATTTCGGTTATACCAGTTGGGGTAAGCAGCAGGATTGGTTAGCCAGCCAATAAAATCCGGATAAGCGTTGGCGATATCGGTTGTTTCCGTAGGGTGCTGCCAAGTAATGGGTAATTCCAATACCCATGGAAGCTCAGTATCCTTGACGTTGTAGGGACGGATTAGACTGGCGTCTACCACATACTCAACCGGTTGCGACGTAAATTGTGCCGGGTCGCGAAATGAACCATATTGTTCAAAAAAGTCCGTGCCACCAAATTGACTTAAATGAATTTCTAAGCTTCTTCCCGGGCCGGTTAATTCTGAATGTAAATTGTTATGTTGACGCCATGCCGCAAACCAATCAAAGTTAGATGAATGACGTCCAAAACGGAAAATGCTGACATCGTCCGCTGGATTACCCTTTTCACTAGCAAACAAAAAGTGGTCATATGTGGAGGATTGCAATGTATTATCCGCATTTACCCAATATTCGCTATCTGAACTTTTATTATAAAACTGAATATCCAGTGCTAATTGATTGGCAGTCACGTCATTTGGACATGCAATATCCGTATCCTTACTAGTACGATACATACAACGCATAGATTCTGTCACAGGATCCGCTGCTGAAAAATTCGATAATTCTTCAAATAAATTCTCTGATAAAGTAATGATTAATCGACCTTCATCTGTATCTAGCGCAAGCGGATATTGATAGTTATCAAAACCATTTACCGCGATGTCATTATCCTTAAACTCGCCGTTGTCATAGGTGTATTTCGCGACTCTTTTACCCTGGTTGTCTCGTTTTTCAAGGGTCAGTTTTTTTATATTTGATAATTGTATCCCCGGCAAAGACAGGGCAAAGCCATTGCGATAATATGCACCGATAGCTTC
>JBEVCF010000056.1:0-10576 GCA_040514355.1 Glaciecola sp. | reverse complement strand
GTGTAGACCCACTTTCTTACGTTCAACGCGACGTGCATCACGTGTAACAAAACCGGCTTGACGAAGTGCTGGACGAAGTGTCTCGTCATACTCCATTAATGCACGTGTAATGCCGTGACGAATTGCACCTGCTTGACCACTGATACCACCACCAGAAACGGTGACGTATAGGTCAAACTTTTCAGTTAATTCAACTAACTCTAACGGCTGACGCACGATCATACGCGCAGTCTCACGACCAAAGAAAACGTCGATTGGACGCTTGTTGATCACGATGTTACCAGTACCTGGACGTAAGAAAACACGAGCGGTAGAGCTTTTGCGACGACCTGTGCCGTAGTATTGAGTATCTGCCATTTTCTCGCTCCTTAAATGTCTAGTACTTGAGGCTGTTGAGCCGCGTGGTTGTGTTCTGCACCTGCGTAAACTTTAAGTTTACGGAACATTGCACGACCTAATGGACCTTTTGGCAACATGCCTTTAACCGCTACTTCTAGAACCATTTCTGGTTTTTTAGCGATTAACTTTTCAAAAGTGATGTCTTTTAGACCACCTGGGTAACCAGAGTGAGCGTAGTACACTTTATCTTTGAATTTGTTACCTGTTACTGCGATCTTCTCAGCGTTCACAACAACAATGTAATCGCCAGTATCAACGTGAGGCGTGTATTCTGGCTTGTGCTTACCACGTAAGCGCAATGCAATTTCAGCCGCTAAGCGACCAAGTGTTTTGTCTGCAGCGTCAACTACATACCAGTCGCGTTGAACGCTTTCTGGCTTTGCAACAAAAGTTTTCATGTTAATTTCACCCGAAATAAATATTCGTTACTGATGTTTTTACACCATGTAAAAACACGCTAAATCAATATGCAAACCCCTTCGAGTTCATTGATCCTTCCATCTTCCCACAGATGGGTGTAACTGGGCAGGCGCAGAATTATACGGAAATTTGTTCAGAAATAAAGTGTTTTGTGTCGATGTTGAGGAATTAATCGACAATTTGTGCTAATCGCGTTTTTTGAGCTGCGCTTTGGCGCGCTCCCACAACACATCAAGCTCGTCTTCAGACAAACCAGATAATTCAACTTCCTGAGCATGTGCGAGTGCTTCAACGATGGCAAAGCGCGTTGCAAATTTTTGATTCGCAGCCATCAACGCTGCTTCACTGTTGACGCCAGCATGTCGTGCCACATTCACCACCGCAAATAATAGATCGCCAATTTCATCCTCAATCGCAGCAGGTGATTGCGAGGCTAATGCCTGCTCAACTTCTACTAATTCCTCTCGTACTTTATCTATGACGGGGGCTATCTCGCCCCAGTCAAAACCGACTTTGGCACAGGCTTTTTGGATCTTTTGTGCGCGTAACAAAGGGGGCATTCCGGTGGGGATATCGTCTAACAACCCACGCGGTGTTTGCTGTGCTTTTTCCGCTTGCTTGATTTTGCGCCACTGAACTTCAACCTCGTCGGGTGTCAAGGTACAAGTCTCATCAAAAATGTGTGGATGGCGACGGATCAACTTGTGACTCACTGCTTTTGCGATGTCAGCAAATTGAAACCAGCCTTGCTCGGCGCCCAGTTGCGCATAGAAAATGACTTGAAATAATAAATCGCCTAATTCATCGCACAGCTCGCCAGGGGTTTCGTGCATGATGGCATGCGCGACCTCATAGGTTTCTTCAATGGTATGCGGAATAATACTCGCCATGGTCTGCTGCAAATCCCATGGACAACCAGAATCTGGATCGCGCAGTTGTCGCATGATCTCAATCAACCCGTCGATAGGTGCATCCTCGACGTGTGCTAACCATGTCGCTTTATCTTTTAGGGATCCTGCCTTAGCGGTCAATTTTGTACACCTCAGTAATGGATCGTATTTTGCGTAATTTCGTCAATAACTGACTCATGCGATTGACGTCTTTCACTTCTATTTTTAGTTGTATTTCACACGTGTTGTGCGTGACATCACTTTGGGTGTTCATGCCCAAAACAGGCACTTTATCATTGCCTAACACCGTCGTGATCTCTTTGAGAATACCGGTGCGATCATGCGCTTTGATCATCAACTCTGCTGCAAAGCCCGCATCTAATTCGCCCGCCCAATTCACTTCAATTTCACGTTCTGGATGCATGTTCAACAAATGCGTTAACTGCTTACATCCCGTGCGATGCACGCTCACTCCTCGACCTTGAGTAATGTAGCCTAAAATAGGCTCGCCAGGGATCGGTTGGCAACACGTCGCCAGTTGACTCATCAAGTGACCCACCCCCTCAACTTCAATAGTATTGCCTTTGGGAGCCTTACGCGGTTTGCGCACGGGGACAAGGGTCTCGGGTTCTGGTTCGGGCGCGAAATGCTGTTGTAAATGATGCACTAAAGACATCACACGCACATCACCCGCACCCACTGCAGCAATCAAGTCATCACTGGATTTCATATTAAACTTATCCAGGGCCACGCTGACGTCTTTGAGTTGCAAGCTCACTTTATTTAATTCGCGCTCGAGTAATTCTTTACCCGCTGCCAAATGCTGGTCTTTGTCGAGCTTTTTGAAATAAGTATGGATCTTTGCCCGTGCGCGAGAGGAAAACACATACCCCAGACCTGGGTGCATCCAGTCTCGCGATGGATTCATCTGCTTACCGGTCAAGATCTCAACTTGGTCGCCACTTTGTAGTTGATAAGTAAAGGGCACAATGCGTCCATCTACCTTCGCCCCAATACAGCGATGGCCAACGTTAGAGTGGATATAATATGCAAAGTCTAAGGGAGTGGAGCCCACCGGCAAGTCAATAACATCACCACTGGGGGTGAACACATAGACTCGGTCATCAAAGACCTGTGAGCGAAATTCCTCGACAATATCGCCTGACTCGGCCACTTCTTCTTGCCATGCGAGGATCTTGCGCAGCCAATTAATCCGCTCTTCTGCCGCAGAGACTTTCGCCTTGTGCTCTTCTTTATACTTCCAATGTGCCGCTACCCCTAATTCCGCATCATCGTGCATTTGTTGTGTGCGAATTTGAATTTCGATAGTGCGCCCTTCTGGCCCCTTTATCACTGTGTGGATAGATTGATAACCATTGGGTTTGGGTGTAGCAATATAATCATCGAACTCACTGGGGAGATGACGCCACGTGGCGTGTACTAAACCGAGTACCGCATAACAGTCTTGCAAGGTGGCAGCAATAATGCGCATCGCTCTGATATCAAACAACTGCGCAAAATCCAGGTGCTTTTTCTGCATTTTTTTGTAAATGCTATAAATGTGTTTGGGTCTGCCAAACACTTGCGCTTTGATATTTTGTGCCTGTAACGCGCCAGAGAGTTCAGCAACGAAATGATCGATGTAAGCTTGCCGCTCGGAGCGCTTTTCATCAAGCCAGCTGGCGATTTCCATGTAGCGTTTGGGGTGCAAATACCGAAATGCAAGATCTTCTAGCTCCCATTTTAGCTGACCAATCCCCAAGCGGTTGGCCAGCGGAGCGTAGATGGTCGCACATTCTCTGGCCACCAATACGCGCGTTTCTTCATCGGCTTTTTTGACTTGCTGCAGGGTACAGATCCGTTCTGCCATTTTGATTACCACGGCCCGCACATCGGCGACCATCGCAATCAGCATTTTGCGAATATTGTCGACTTGTTGTTCATCTTGTCGATGCTTGGCGTGCAGGGCGCGAATAGCATCCATGCGTCTGACACCATCAATCAAACCCGCAATTTCAGCACCAAACTCTTCACTAATGTCATCAAGACTGAGTACGTGTTGTTCGCAATAAGGAAACACCAACGCGGCCTGGAGCGTTGCATCATCCATATTCAACTCAGCTAAGATCTCCACCATTTCTTGGCCGATCAAGAGTTTTTCTGGTGTAGGTGATGTAGTGGCTAATTTAGCTTTGGTGTCGTCTGAGACTACCAGTCCATGTAACCATGTATCAAAATCTGGTCGCTTGGGTTGGTGTACACTTCTCACTGTGACCATGGCCGATCCTTTTATCTCACTGGGAAAAATTACGTAGTAGGGACAAACACGCTAAAGACCTCAGTATGAGGGGTTTGTTGGAACATGTCCATACAATATACGGTTTCGATTTTGAATCCCGCATCGAATAACAGTGCAATGTCATCCAGCCAAGACTGTGGATTACAGGAAATATAAACTATTTTTTCAAACTTGGTGAGCGGTAATTGCGCTAAAATCGCACGTGCCCCATCGCGCGCTGGATCCAACACTAGCTTATTGGGTGCGAAGCGTTTTAGTTCAGCCAAAACGCCCAAATCAGTCAAATCAGCATGTACAAAACACGCATGGTCCAGGTGCTGTTCACGTGCGGCCACCGAGGCTTGCTCGACCATACTTGCAATGCCCTCCACGCCCAATACGGCACAGCCTGACTGAGCAATGGGTAGGGTAAAGTTTCCACTGCCACAAAACAAATCGAGCACTCGGTCCTGCGGATCTAAAGATAAAGCTTGGATAGCCGCTTTGACCATGTGTTCGTTCACGCGCTCGTTGACCTGCATAAAATCATGGACATGAACAGGGATGTAACCTGTGGTTGCTAACTCCAGCGTCAACTGCGTTTTATGCCATTGTACGTGCCCATCAGTCAGGGTCAGTGTGGCTACTCGTGCGTGTTCTGGCCACACGCCAGCATTGGCAGTATGTTGCTGGACATGTGTGGAGTCCATTATGCCGAGCACGGCCATTTGGTTACAGACAATTTGGGTGTCTTGGGCCTGAGCAAATTGCGCTAATTCAGCCCATGCCTGCTGTGGCAACATGGCTCGGGCATGTAAATAAACTACCGTACCTTCTCGCACGCTGAGTAATTCGATGTGTCCAATCGCTTTCCACCAACCAAACTGCGCACTCTGCAAGGCTTGGAGTAATACTTGTAGCTCTGGTACGGCTACATAGCAATTTTGCACCGCCAATACTTTATTCGATTTGGCCTGTCGAAAGCCGATTTTAGCAGGACCTGCACCTCGTGCATCTACCGCTAATTTCAATTTGCGTCGATATGCATGGTCAGAATCAATGGGGACAGTCCAACTGACGGTTGCCTGCGGATAACGCCTAGCCACTGCTTGTGCCAGCGTTTGCTGTTTTAGTGCCAGTGCATCTGTGGGATGAATATACCCCAGTTGACATCCCCCACAAGCTGGTTTTTGCGGCTTTGTAACATTGAACATATGCGGGCATATTGGCTGGATCCTGCTATTTGCTGGTGTTTCAACACGAACGACATGCCCGAGCCACACGTGTTTTTTCTTGTGTGTAATGGCTACTTCGCAGGTTTCCCCTGGCAGACCGCCCGTTGCCATCACCACAGGCTGATGCTGACGACATAAGGCCTGACCATCTAAGGTAAAACCATCAAAAGTTAACGTGACCGTTTGTATTGACTGAGGTCGTGGGTTGTTTCTGGGCTTTCGACCAGGTTTGAACACTTGCACCATAATCTAGCACGACTCTAGGATCACTGTGGCAGTGGCGTAGGCTTGCTCATCACTGATAGATAGGTGGGCGTGGGTCACTCCCAGCGCCTTGGCCTGCTGTGCAAATCCCCCTGTAAAATGAAGTTGAGGCTGGCCTTTTTCGGTATGCGTAATCGTCATGTCTTGCCAACTGACGCCATGTCCAATGCCGGTGCCTAAGGCTTTTACTGCCGCTTCTTTGGCGGCAAAACGCTTGGCCAAAAAACGATGCGGATGCGCCAGTGTGGTAAATTGTTCAAATTCACTGGGCGTCAGTATTTTTTTGGCAATACCGGGTTGTGCGACAGAGCTGTTGGCAAAGCGCGCAATTTCAACAATATCGGTGCCTAAACCAACAATGGCCACGCTTAACCCAACTCGATTAAAGCCTGCATACGGGCCTCTTGCATCAATGCCCGCATATCGCGTACTGCTTTATCCAAACCATCAAACATCGCTCGACCCATAATAGCATGGCCAATATTCAACTCGATGATCTCGGGAAGTGCCGCGATCGGTTTGACATTGTGATAGTGCAGGCCATGTCCGGCATTGACATGTAGACCGCGCTGATGCGCATATTCGATGCCGCTTTTCAAAATAGCGAGCTCATGTTCGGCAGCGGCTATGGTTTTTGCTTCTGCATATTGTCCTGTGTGTATTTCAATATATGGCGCCTGACACGCGACGGCTGCATCAATTTGCTGTTCATCGGCATCGATAAATAACGACACCAAAATACCTGCCTCAGCTAACTGCCCACAGGCATCTTGCATCCGAGATAAGTTACCCGCAACATCCAAACCGCCTTCAGTGGTCAATTCTTCGCGTTTTTCTGGCACCAAGCAACAAAAAGCCGGTTGCGTCTTAAGTGCAATGCTGAGCATCTCATCGGTGACTGCCATTTCAAGATTGAGGCGTGTATTAATTGTTCGCGCTAATATTTCCACATCGCGATCGTGGATATGCCGACGATCTTCACGCAGATGCACGGTGATCCCATCGGCTCCAGCCCGCTCAGCAATATCGGCTGCATGGACAGGATCGGGATAAGTAGTACCTCGCGCGTTGCGCAATGTCGCAACATGGTCAATGTTGACACCTAATAACACTTCTTTCATGGCTATATCTCAAACGTATTAGAGTTTGTGGGATTATCCCTTATTCAAGATTGGGATACAAATAATTCACGGCTTTTCAGCGGTTTGTCGCCGATAAATGGGGCAAAGGCATAGCGAGTTAGATACTTAGCGAGGGCCAAACTATCACTGCTCCACTCCCGCGCTAAGACTTTGGCCAACAATGCGCCTGAAAAGGCACGCAAATGTGGATGATGCCATGCTTGGACGAGACCTTGCTCGGGTTGAAACACGTATTGGGTGTCGTTGTCCACCGGCGTCTGATCCAGCGCATCGACCCCCAAATCAGGTAATACGCCGAGTTCATCCAACAATACCAACTCAAATTCTCTTAACGCCGCCGCTTGCAAGTGTTTTTGCGCACTCCCATCACCAGCCATAGTTACCGCTTGCAACGCTTCAAGGCAACGCACGTATTGGGTCATCACCTCGGGACAGATAATGTGAGCAGGCAAGCAACGATTGATCAATTCATTGATATACATGCCACAGAACAAGGCTTCCCCTTTTAGTTGATGGGGTTTTTCAGTCACTTCTGCGGACGTGAGGTTTTTGAGTTCGCCGCGCCCGGACACCGTACAGGTAATAAATTGAAATGCTTGTAACGTACTTTTGCGATCGGATTTTGCGGAGCGGACACCTTTGGCGACCACCCGACATTTGCCATACTCCAGTGATAGCATGTCCACCAAAAAACTGGTTTCTCGATAAGGACGGCGATGCAACACATAGCCATGTAGGGTTTGTACGTTCACTACATCGTCCTCGTCGTCATCACACTATACTCTGGGCAAATCAGCTGACAGGCCCTTGATCATACATTGTACACTTTGCTGCCCGCGAAACTCATTAATATTAAGTGAATAAGCCACATGGACATACTCAACATTGGGATTAGGCCACAGTGCTAAATCCACTCCAAAAGCGATCGCATCAATGGTAGTGCTTCCGTGCTGCAAGACGAGTTTTAGGTGTTTTTCACCAACGATGCGTTGTTGCACAATGCGCATGACATTGTCAAAGACAGGCTCAGTAAATCCCTGCCCCCAAGGCCCTAAAGTTTGCAACAAGTAGGCAAACTCCAAGGTTAGACAGCTCTCTGGTAGTGCGCCATCACTGATAATTTGCGCCTCTTGAGGCAAACCTTGCATGTGACGCTCTAAAACTTGATTAAACGCTTGGGTAAATACATCCAAGGCGGTTGGTTGCAGAGACAAACCCGCAGCCATAGCATGCCCACCAAACTTAATAATCAGTCCGGGGAACTGGGTGTTGACTTCGTCCAACACATCGCGAATATGCACCCCGGGGATCGAGCGTGCAGACCCTTTGAGTTCGGAGTCGTCAGCTTGGGCGAACGCAATAGTCGGCCGATAGTGTTGCTCTTTAATGCGACCCGCCAAAATACCAATAACCCCTTGATGGAAATGTGGGTCATATAACACTAAACCCAAAGGCAGTATGCTGTCATCCAATGTAATTTGCGCCAGCGTAGATTCTGCTTGTTCACGCATATCCGATTCAATATTGCGACGCTCGACATTTTTTTTGTCCAAAGCAAAAGCTATATCTCGAGCACGTTGAGGATCATCACTCAACAAACATTCGATGCCCAAACTCATGTCATCCAAACGCCCTGCTGCATTTAAGCGCGGTCCAATTACAAAACCCAAATCTGTCGCCGTCACATTGGCGTGTTTTTTCCCTGCTACTTCAAACAAAGCGAGGATACCAGGACGAGCCACCCCTTTGCGAATACGCTGTAAGCCTTGATGCACAAAAATACGATTATTGTGGTCAAGTTTGACGACATCGGCGACGGTACCTACCGCCACAATATCTAAAAACTCGGCAAGGTTGGGCATAGGACGTGACTCGCTAAACCAACCTGCTTTGGCTAAAGCGGCGCGCAACGCACTTAATACGTAAAACGCAACACCTACGCCGGCCGCATTTTTTGAAGCAAAGTCACAAGTATGCTGATTGGGATTGACGATCGCATCAGCAGGCGGCAAGTGCTGACCAGGTAGATGGTGGTCAGTGATGACGACTTGCATCCCCAGTGCTTTAGCATGTGCCACACCGGCATGACAGGCAATGCCATTGTCGACTGTCACAATCACCTCAGCTTGGAATTCACGCTGAGCCACATCGACAATTTGCTCTGAAAGGCCATAGCCAAAATCAAAGCGGTTAGGCACCAGATACTGCACATGGGCTAACCCCATGGCGCGCAATGCCAGCATACACAAGGCTGTGGAGGTTGCGCCATCAGCATCAAAATCGCCGATGATCACCACGCGTTTTTGTTCAGTCACCGCCGGAACCAATACGGCAAGTGCTGCATCAATCCCCGTCAAACCATCATAATGCAACAAAAACTTGGCCGAGTTTTCCATTTCTGACAGAGCCGTAATCTCACGTTGCGCGAGTATTTCAGCTACTTTTTGTCCATGCAGACCAAACGCTTTTTGACATTCGCTTTGCAAAGCATCAACGGGTACACGTTCGTGTTTGACTATCGCTAAAGGCATGCTTTATTGCGCCATGCTTTCAAGTCTTGCCAACAACTGCGCTGCTGGCTGATAACCAGGGATCACGGTGCCATTGCTAAGGATAATATTGGGTGTGCCAGATACCCCAATGGAAGCTCCGACGCGGTAATGCTCGGCGACCTGTGTACTACAAGAACGCGCAGTCACGTCGCTATTTAATTTGGCATTGGTCATCGCATCTTGCGGATTGGAAGCACACCAGACCGAGACCATATCTTTGTAGACGTCTGAATTTAAGCCCATGCGTGGAAATGCAAGGTAGTTCACAGAAATACCGGCGTCCAAATAGTCCTCTAGTTCACGATGCAGTTTACGGCAATAACCACAAGAAATATCCGTAAATATGTCGATGCGATATTTTTCATTTTTGGCTTTGTACAAGATCCCGGTAGGAGCGATGCTCGCGACACGTTCCGCTCGGTATTCATTTTGTACAATTTCCGTCTCATTGCGAAATCCCTCCGCCACGTTCAAAATCGCACCTTGAAAGACAAATGCCCCATCACGACTGATATAAAACACGCCGCGGGTCGTTTTTAGGGTCAGTAGATTGGGCAGTGGTGCATCAGCTGCTGCCAACACTTGTAAGCCTGTTTTGGCTTCAAACTCGGCTAACATCGCATCTTGTTGATCTAAAACCTGAGCTGTGGCGATACCTGAGTAAAATGCTAAAAGCAGCCCTGTAATGTGTAAAAACTGACGCATAAACCTTCCCAATGATGATTGTTGGTCACTAGACCGGAGATTGTGTTTATTGTATTCACTCGGCTTGTAAAAAGCTATGCCGAGAGTGTAAATCATTACCCTCGTGGATGATGGGCTTGGATAATGTGCGTCAAACGCTCCGTTGCCACATGGGTGTAAATCTGTGTAGTCGACAGGTCACTGTGGCCCAATAACATTTGCACGACGCGCAAATCAGCGCCGTGATTGAGCAAATGGGTCGCAAACGCATGACGCAAAGTATGTGGCGATAGATGCACTCGAATATCCGCAACCTTAGCGTAGTATTTGATACGATGCCAAAAGGTTTGTCGCGTCATTTGGAGCCCTCGAGTACTGGGAAAGACAATATCATTGTTGTGTTTAAGTAATGCTGGGCGCCCTTCTTTTAAATAGGTATACATGGCATCCACCGCCGCTTCACCTAAGGGCACCAAGCGTTCTTTATTTCCCTTGCCCGTCACGCGGATCACACCTTGTACTAACGAAATTTGCTCGGTGGTTAAAGAGACTAACTCCGTGACTCGCAGACCTGTAGCGTATAACACTTCG
This sequence comes from Glaciecola sp., assembly GCA_040514355.1. Taxonomy (GTDB): domain Bacteria; phylum Pseudomonadota; class Gammaproteobacteria; order Enterobacterales; family Alteromonadaceae; genus Opacimonas. The sequence goes on along the minus strand of JBEVCF010000056.1, from coordinate 121 downwards.
AGCATCGCTTTGTCACGCAAGCCCAGTGGTTCTTCAAGGTTGGGCGCAGCTAGCAAAGCCTCCACTTGGGCTTCGGATAAACTATCTGGTAGTGCATTGTGCAATTTGGGACTTTTGATAT
>JBEVCF010000055.1:0-2710 GCA_040514355.1 Glaciecola sp. | reverse complement strand
TGACTCGTCAGCGGATGAATCCGATTTTACGACCGTTGGGGCGGCGTTTGATGTCAGTTTTGCAGTCAATCCTGACTCTACCCTGATTGCGATCAATCGTATGGAAGGTATTACGGCTGCGGCAACCAACATTGAACGCAGTGAATACATGTTTAAAGGCCAAGGCACAATTATGCAACTCGCTGATGATGACCCTGTGCTAGCGCCTCGTGCGTTCATTACGTTGGATATGAGTGGTGATGCAGCCGATGATAACGGAGGTTCTCGAGCGATTTTATGGCCCAAACTACTGCATGTCCTTGCCGAGGCCCAAAATTATGACTCAGAAGAATACGATGGGTTTGCCTCAAAAGCAGATATGGAAGCTCTGTCGTTGTTATTCACAGAGCAAAAGCCATTGTTGATCATGGCTGATCGCAAAGCGGATATCTTGCAGATCATTCGCTTGAAAAACCAATATAAAGGGCTCAATGTTGTGTTGGTCAATGGTGCCGAAGCCTGGCGTGTTGCAGAACAACTGGCCCAAGCTAATATTCCCGTTATTCTCAATCCTGAATACAATCTACCCGGGAATTTTGAACGGATCGGCGCAACCTTGGCCAATGCAGGTCGCTTGGCAAATGCTGGTGTAACTATTGCGATTGGCATGGAAACCCACAATATTCGCCTTGCTACCCAACATGCGGGCAATGCCGTGGCGAATGGCTTAGCGTATGCTGATGGTTTGGCGGCGTTAACCAAAAACGTTGCTGCCATTTTTGGTGTAGATGACCAAATTGGTCAGATTGCGCCAGGGATGCGCGCCGATGTGGTAATATGGTCAGGTGATCCCTTAGAAGTAACAGAAGCCGCTGAGCATGTCTTTATCGCTGGTAAGCCCGTTGAGATGCGTTCTCGCCAAACCGAACTGCGAGACCGTTATTTGGGTTTACAAGATACAAAGCCGATGCCACATCACCGTCCATGAGGAAGACCCAATAGTTACACGTTTAGTATGCACATGTGTTATTGATGTAACACTTTCAATAACGCATCGTACATAAAGGTAGCGATCAGAGGTTGCGCCTCACCTGTAGGGTGGATCCCATCGCGTTGCATGAGTTCAGGATTGAGGGCAATCTCCTCTAGGAAAAATGGGATCGTTGGCACGGCATAGCGATTGGCTACAGCAGTGAAGCTATCAATAAACATTTGATTGTAACGCCGTCCATAGTTGGTTGGGATCTGCATTTCTTGGACTAAAACGTGAATTTTTTGGGCTTGGGCTAGGCGGATCATTTGACTCAAATTATCGCGTATTTTGTTGATCGGATGACCTTGTAAACCATCATTACCCCCTAACTCAATATACAAAATATCGGGTTCATGCTGGGCTAGTAAACGAGGCAATCGAGCAAGCCCGCCATCTGTCGTCTCGCCACTTATAGCGGCATTGATCAGTCGATATTGCTGGTTATTTTCATCGAACATATTTTGTAACAGATTTACCCAACCTTCATCTTGTGTCAAACCATAGGCTGCACTTAAGCTATCCCCTAAGACTAGTATCGTCTGAGCGTCCGTTGCACGACTGCCATCTACCTGTTTTGACTGATCTAAAACGGCGTGTACAGGCGTAAAAAATAGCATCACACCGCATAGTAAAGCGCTTGAAAACAAACGTTTTATGCGTTGTTTAATACGGTATTTTTGACTAATAAACGAAGTGAGTATTGCAAGCTTCAAAACATTTAACACGGTAAAAAAAGACTCCATGATCAAAACGACAAACATCATTAAAACAGTTTCTACGACAGAAGGCGAATTACAGATTCTACAACCAATGAGTTTTTCTATAGAAGCAGGGGAGTCGGTTGCCATTATCGGTGCTTCTGGTTCGGGTAAATCTACCTTGTTAGGTTTACTAGCAGGGTTGGATACCGTGAGCGGTGGAGCAATATTTTTGGATAATGCGCCCTTGCACAATATGGATGAAGAAGCGCGTGCACAGCTACGCGGTGAGAAAGTTGGCTTCATTTTTCAAGCGTTTATGCTGGTTCCTTCTTTAACTGCACTAGAGAATATCATGCTCCCAGCGGAGATTTCAGGTTTGGATAATCCTGTACAACGCGCCAAAGACGCATTGGATAAAGTCGGTTTGGGACATCGCGCAGGGCATTATCCCAATCAATTGTCTGGTGGTGAACAACAACGTGTGGCCATTGCCCGTGCCTTCATTACGGAACCGAAAATCCTGTTCGCCGATGAGCCTACAGGTAACCTTGATGCAGTTAACTCAGAAAATGTCGAGCATTTGCTGTTTCGCTTGAATGCCGAACAAGGCACGACACTTGTATTGGTCACTCACGATGAAGCCCTAGCCCAACAGTGTCAACGTCAATTATTGATGAACGGTGGCGTGTTAACAGAAATCACTGATGCTCAAAGCCAACGACCAAGAGCAGCTGAAGATGAGGCTCGTCAGGCATGAGTATGAGTCGGCAATTAGCGTGGCGCTTGTTCAAACACGAAGCCAAGCGCGGTGAACTTTCTATTATTTTGTTTGCGATTGTGCTCTCAGTCGCGTCGGTGTTATCGCTTTCGTTGTTTTCGGAACGCTTACAAGGAGCATTAACGGAGCGTTCTGCCGAGTTTATTGCCGCAGACCGACAACTCTCATCCCGACAACCTATTCCCTCTGAGTGGTTAGCACGCGCAGACTCATTTTCTT
>JBEVCF010000054.1:0-2745 GCA_040514355.1 Glaciecola sp. | reverse complement strand
GTTAGATAAAGCGTATTATGTACGCGGGTTTGGTGGATTTAGCAATGATCCGCGCGACTATTACGAGACACCAGAGCCGTATTATCAGTGGGGCGAAGGACGTCGCTTTGGGGTCAATGCCCGTTACCGTTTTTAATCGGTAGCAATAAGATAGAGGATGCGTGGTGCATCCTCTTTGGTTTGGTCATCAGCACATATTAGGTACAACATGCAAACATGGGTCGAGCAATTTCAAGCAATGTCTGGCTTTGAGCTAGCGGCGGTGCTGTTTGCGTTAGCGTATATTTACCTGGTGGGGCGTCAGCACATGGCGTGTTGGGCGTGTGGGTTTTTATCCACTGCATGTTTTACCTATGTGTTTTGGGATGCCACCTTAGTCTTTAGCATGCTACTCAATGTGTATTACATGGGCATGGCAGGTTATGGGTACTATCAATGGCGTCAAGGCGGTCAGACGGAACGCACCACTGCGCTACCCATTACGACATGGCCGCTTAACACTCAAATCCGCGTCATTGGACTGACAACGTTTGCCGGCGTTGGGTTGTGGTGGGTCCAAGCTCTGTATACGTCTGAGGTTGCAAATACTGCATGGTTGGCGCAGTTGAGCCTAGTGGGCGGGCTAGATGCTTTTGTCACAGCGTTTTCGGTGGTAGCCACGTGGATGGTGGCGCATAAGATCTATCAAAACTGGCCATTTTGGGTAGTCATTAACGCCGCTGCTGCATGCTTATATGCTTTGTCGGGCTTGTACTTAAGTGCCGGATTGTTTGTGTTGTATGTGCTGTTTTCGTTGTACGGATGGCGCCAATGGTATGTCGAAGTGCAGGCTGCGCGATGAGCGAGATGACAGCATGAAGGCTAGGGTGTTGAACGAAGCGAAGCTCATCGCTTGGTTGGGCGACACGTTAGGGTGGGAGACCGAGGCGGTGTCACTGACGGCTCTTGCTGGTACCCATCACAACTTTAAAGTGTCTTACCAAGCGCCAAGCCTGACAAAGCCCAAACACCCAGGGCAAGCACAAACCTCGCATTATCTCGCCAAAATCTGGCGTGGGCATGCCGGTGAATGCTTTACTATGCAATCTACCGCAACGTTGCAACGACATTTGGCGCAGTTTGGACTCGCCCCCCAGATTGTGGCAGTCGATCCACAGGCAGGGATGTGGTTAGAGCATTGGGTCGATGACGCGCCAATGCCGCGTTGCCCCAAACTACTCGGGCAGCGATTAGCACATCTGCACTGTTTCCCACTCCAGACGCTTCGCAAAGTCGATGTGGTGACCCAACAATCGCGCATGCACTTAGTGGATGAGGATGTACCGACCCATCATCTAGAGCCGGCTCATCCACTCAACGATCACATATTCGGTCACATGGACGCCCAATACGCGCATGGGTTAGGTCAGCAGGTATGGGTAGATTGGGAATATGCTGGGATCACACAGCGTGGCTATGACTTGGCCAATGCCATCGTGATGAATCAAATGCATGCGGAAGAGACGGTGCAATGTTTGGCTGAATATTGCGCAATCACTGGATTCGAAACAGACGTTATTACGACAGGTCTACCATATTACATTGACTGGGTAGACAAGCAAAATCAACGATGGCACACCTTAGCCCAAGCCAAGTGCGAGTGATTTAGTCGATCGCGTTTATTTTTTCCTTTACGTTTAGGTCTTGGCTTGTATAATGCATCGGTATTGCAGGGGCGTAGTTCCAATTGGTAGAACAGCGGTCTCCAAAACCGATGGTTGGGGGTTCGAATCCCTCCGCCCCTGCCAATCTTTCAAAGTTGATACAATCAGCGCAGTACAAAAAAGTGAGCAGGATGCATAAACTTTTACACAGACGCACGAATCAAGGATAATTTGATGAGTACACCCTCTACTGCTAAGCAAGCAAGTGCTTCAACCTTAGATGAGCCACAAGGCAAAATTTGGTACCTGTTGTACTGCAAAGCTAAAGAAGAAGAGCGTGCGTGTCTGCATCTCGCCAATCAAAACATCGAGGCCTTTTACCCCCGAGCAAAAGTAACCAAAGTGATACGTGGCAAACGCCAGACTGTTGAAGAGGCATTGTTTCCCAATTATGTCTTTGCGCAACTTGACCACGGTATCCACAACTTTACTTCGGTGCGTTCTACACGCGGCGTAATCGGGTTTGTCAAACGTGGCCAAGCGTATCAAATAGTGCCCACCGCATTAATCGACACCTTTAAAGATGTAGATGCAGTAGAGCATCTGGATCAAAAAGCACCGGTTAAAGGGGCAAAAGTCCTGATCCAAACAGAAGCCTACAACAACATTCAAGCGATCTATCAAGAGCCTAAAGGCGAAAGCCGCGCGATATTATTGATCCAGTTATTGAATAAGCCGGTGTTGTTGGAGTTAGAGAACAGTGATTTTGCTATCATCGAGGCGTCATAATCTAGTGCGATGAATGTGTGAAAACGTATTCATAAAATTAATTTAACGAGTATGCGATAAAATACTCAAACAGCACTAAGAAAAATGCTTAGACCAAAATATTTGCGGTAAATCAACGTGTTTGATATTGTTCGAAACATGAACAAGTAAGTGATTTCAAGCTTTACATTGAAATCCGTTCGAAGCTACATTATATCTACAAGGAAGTCGCTTCAATCGACCTTCCTTGCGGTAGCCGTGAAAAATTTAAATTACCCTTATTCCAGTTGCATTTGATAATTTAACTAGGTAAATTAATTATCAAGTACTATAC
>JBEVCF010000053.1:15123-34796 GCA_040514355.1 Glaciecola sp. | reverse complement strand
AAAATTGTGTGGTTGGTGAAACCACATTGCGTGATCTATTGTAGCCATGCGCAACTGTTTATCCATATAGTCAATAGCATGAGCTTGTAATGCCGTACTCAAGAAGTGGTAATCCGAAGCATAAGCAATCGCAGCTTGATGAAAGATAATATTCTCGGGTAGTGGGTCGCGAGCTCGCATCCAAATGTGACGTTCAGGAGCAATCACATCCGCGCCAAAACTGGCATGTATGTTAACGGTGCGAATATCAATCGGACGATGATATTCCAACGTGCGCTGCTGAGCATCAGATAACGGTGCATGTTTGCTAGCAAATAAGTCTATATCGTTGTCTAAAGTATCGGCGTGTGGCAACTCAGGTAGGACTGCATGTTGATGTGCTAGGCCGGTTTGCGCTAATTGAAACGATGCAGTCATATAAAATATCACTTTGCCGTGTTGTAAGGCTTTCACCCGCCTAGTACTAAAACTCCTTCCATCGCGCACGATTTCAACGTCATAAACAATGGGTTTGGCCGCATCACCTGGGAGTAAAAAGTAACTGTGAAACGAATGGGCAAACTGATCTTTGGACACGGTGTGATACGCGGCGACAAGCGCTTGACCAAGCACTTGTCCGCCAAATACTGCGGGAAAGCCTAAATCCCATGAAATCCCTCGGTATAACCCCTGCTCTATGGTTTCAAGATCAAATAATTGTGCTAAGTTTACTTCTTTATTCATAATGCTGCTTTTGCGTTGCGTGGATGATAATAAGTTGGTGCTTCTGATTGATAACTAAAGTGACGGGTATCCTTGTACGGTAATTTCATAAAACCCGCAATACCCATGTCGGTAATATCAGAAATCATATTGATTATATCGTCTAACAGAAGGCTAAAACGAGCGGCTTGTTTGGGTTCTAATAAAATTAAACTACTGTGGATCTTCATATGCAATGGTAACACTTCAAATATGATGCAGCCGCAATGATGAATTTGATTTAATTCGGTGATTTTGGCCTCAATACCTAGCGGTAAGGATAAGTATTCATCGGGATCTTCGCCATCCTCAAAATAAGAGTGCTGACTCAAAGTGAGATCTCTGGCTGCAAGGGCTTTAATGGTAAAGGGGATGGTGTGGGCTGGTGCGTTTGTAAATATATCTTGAGGGGTCTGACGCTCAAAGTGTAAGGTAGCTTTGGCATCGAATAAACACGCTTTAAATACACCTTGACGTCGGATGGCACGGGCTAAGGTGATCACATTTTCCAACGCTTGTTCGACGGCAACCGACAGTGTTTTATCCATCAAGGTCAGGTTAGCTTCTAGTGCAATACCCTGCTGCTCCCAACGCAGCACTAGTCCGCCGACTAGTGGATATTTCCCCAAACGACTAACCGCAGTGATAAAAGCCTTTTCGGTATCCCCCATGCCTTGTAAATATTGTTTGTAGTAACGTTCAAATTGCGCATCACTGACATGGTTGAGCTGGGCTTCTGTGAGAGCACTTTCTTCCTTGAGAAAGGATTTTCTAGAACTGTACACCACAGTCTCGATATCAATGTCTTCATCACTAAACCACAGATCAAGCACGCGTGAACATGGAATTGTATAATCAGGATGAAACACAGTATTAGCTAAATAAAATCGATGCTTATTTAAATATTCAATACCTTGTGAACGCCGACTCGGTGAGCTATCAAACAATGCTTCAAGTACATCGGCCCAAACCTTGGGTAAACCTAGCGACTTGGGCGTGATAACCTGATGCCCGAACCGTGCGCTTTGTGCTGAACAGAGCGCATAAATAGTACTGGCTAGCCCCTGATAATCAAAAATCGGGGAGGATAAGTCACCTTGGAGTTGTTCCTGACCAATGAAGTAAACATCGCCTAACCGGGCATTGGTTTGTTGCTGATCTTGACTAAGAAGATCCATGACATTGCTTGATTGGGAGTGACCATAGAGATCACACTGCGCATAGACACTTGAGCCCCAATCGATCAAAGCGATCTGTTTTGTGTCCTCATCCCACATAATGTTAGAGGGTTTGATATCGCCATGGATTTGAAGGCGTTTGTGAGCTCCAACATCGTGCAAATAGGCAAAAATATCTAATAATTGCAGGATAATAGATACTGCCATCTGTGCCGAAATGCGTCCATAGCGCAAGCTGTACGCTTCCAAATCGATGCCTGGTGCGCGTTCCATGACTAATATAGATTGACCGTGTAGCTTTTCAAAAGCAATAAATTTGGGGACCGCTGGATGTTCAACCATACTGAGCATTTCCGCTTCTTCACTTAAGCGGTCTTGCACGGGTGTCGGCAAATCAATGCGGGAAAATTTGAACACATATTCGACTTCGCCCTCGCCGATACCAGCAAAGGCAAAACCGAAGGCGCCTTTGCCTATCAACTTAATATTTCGATACCCCAAGCGCGATAATTCTTTTGCACACAGCGCTAACCAGTCTTTGAGCTTTTGTGCATCTTTGGATGACAGCAAATAAATTGACTGATCTTCAGGGATATAAAAATGTTGAATTTGGTTGGGCATGGTTTAGTCTGGTTCTCTAAGCCATGTGGCTGAAATATTCACGTTTTGACCCAACGTGGACACCAACTCTTGTAGCGCATCACGGATCGCTTCAAAACACCCATAAGGCAGATTGATACACAACATACCCGAACCATACATGCCAATGTCAGCGGTATCTTTAGTCGCAATAGTGAGCCTAAAATCTGCGACTGATTTACACTCACTTGTACTTAATTCACTCACCATTTGCTCACTTAACCCCGACTTTTGTTTACTGCGTTGACTCAACAGCGGATACCAAACCAAGAAACTCGCGGTCGCCCATTTTTGCAAAGCCTGCGTAACAGCCTCGGACACTAACTGATATTCAAACCTGTCTTCATAAGGTGGATCGATCAGCACCATACCGCGACGGTGCAGCGGAGGGACCAAACGACGTAAGGCTTTAAAACTATCTTCGCAGTAAGTATGTAAATTAGGTAAGTCAATATTATGGGTCAGTGCTTCATAGGCTTGAGGATGCAGTTCAACTAAATGCGCCTGATCAGTCTCGCGCATAGCCATCGCTATATACCAAGGACTACCCGGTAGCTGGCCCTTAGCAAAGTGAGCGTGCAGCTGTGCCTGCCAAGTATTTAACAATTCACTGTCAAAGTCCCCCTGCAACAGTGGAGCAATCCCCGTTTGGTATTCGTTATGTTGTGGTGACGGGTCTGTATTGACTGCGTAGACTCCCTCGCCAGCATGGGTATCAATGCAGGTGAAAGGTTTGGCTTTTTGTTGCAGCTTCTGCAGGACACTTTGTAAGATAAGGTGTTTGATGATATCGGCGTGGTTGCCGATGTGATACGCGTGTTGATAACTAAGCATAAAAGAACGTATGAGTAAACAAGGCTCTATCATACCCCGATGTATGATAGAGCTCAAAGTTATCGCAATTGCGATAACATTTTTATTGGCGTTTGCAGATACTCTATCCACGTATTAGCAAAGCGCACCATGGTCGCACCGTCAATGATACGATGATCACCTGACCAACAAATGGGCATGATTGTTTTGGCAACGACCGCACCGTCCTCGTCGAACCGTGGCAATGTTTGCATTTTACCTAAGGCGACTATCGCTACTTCAGGATGATTGATGACCGGTGTGGCAATCAACCCACCGATTGGACCAATGTTAGAAATGGTAATCGTACCGCCCTCTAGCTCAGATTTTTGTAATTGCCCCTGTTGCGCACGCTGAATTAAGTCTTGGATGGTAGTGGCAATGTCATGGATTGATTTATTGGCAACATCTTTGATATTCGGTACTAATAGACCCTGTGGCGTGTCGACAGCAAACCCAATGTTATGCTGATGATGATAGTGAATTTCGGTTTCATCAGCAGAGACTTGACTGTTGATAATTGGATGTTGTTGCAGTGCGAGCGATAGCGCTTTGACCATAAATGGCAACGTAGTCAACTTAATATCCGCTATGGCAAACTCTGGTTTGAGTGCATCCTTTAGCGCCAACAATGCATCCATTTCACACTCATCACTCACTGTAAAATGCGGGATAGTTTGCACGGATGTCTTCATTTGCTTGGCCATGGCCAGTTTCATTCCACGCAGAGGCTCTACTGTTATATCCGTTGTGGTTGATGATAATTGTGCTTGGCTGGAATGCGCCTTATGTTGCAATGCAATGATATCCTCGCGCAATACCCGCCCCTTTTTACCGCTACCGCTTACAGTTTGGATATCAATGCCCTGTTCTTTAGCAAAACGTCGTACCGCGGGACTGGCTAGCGCACGTCCATTGGGTGAAGCATGATGAATATCTGAATTCGACTGTGCTGCGACGGATATCGTCTCAGTGATCTTATTTGACTGTGTTTGCGGGAGTTTTTTAGATGCCATTGGCGTGGTGTTCATTGCAGCGTTTGCACTGACGTCGCCAAGATCATCATGAGCCACTTCCATCGCGAAGAGTGGCGCATGTACCTTGGCAATATCGCCTATTTTATAGTGCAGTTTTTTTACTACACCACTATACATAGCGGGAATCTGGACGGTTGCTTTGTCTGTCATAACCTCAGCCACGGGTTCATCCTCGGTTATACTCTGACCTTCTTCAACTAACCATTCAAGTAATTCACACTCAACAATACCTTCTCCAATATCAGGTAAAATAAATTCTTGCATCGTTGTTTCCTAATAGTTGATCGTGGCCATAATAGCCGCATGTGTTTTGAGTGCATCAGGCATGTATTCTTTTTCATGCACTAAAGGATAAGGCGTGTCATAACCACACACTCTGGCAATAGGTGCCTCAAGTGATAAGAAACATTCCGCCTGAATCGTCGCCGCAATTTCTGCAGCAAAGCCAGCGGTGAGTGGTGCTTCATGATTGATCAGTAAGCGCCCCGTTTTACGTACCGAGTTTGCAACGGTTTCGACGTCCCAAGGCATGATGGATTGCAAATCGATGACTTCACATAAGATGCCTTCATCAGCTGCACTTTGTGCAGCGTGTTCAATAATCTCAACTTGTGCACCCCATGCGAGTAATGTGACATCGCTCCCCGTTTGGACAACCTCAGCACGGCCAAGGGGTAACATATAATCATCTTCAGGTACCTCGCCAACAGCTGCGCGGTAAAGGCGTTTGGGTTCAAAAAATATTACAGGATCTGGCTCTCTGATCGCACTTAACAACAAGCCTTTAGCGTTGTAAGGATTGCGTGGTATCACGACTTTTAGCCCAGGTACATGGGCAAAGAAACCCTCTGGTGATTGAGAATGGTAATGCCCACCCGCAATTCCACCGCCGTATGGCGTGCGAATAGTTAAGCCACCACAATTGAACTGGCCACCAGAGCGATAGCGGAACTTGGCTGTTTCATTGACGATTTGATCAAATGCCGGATAAATATAATCACCAAATTGAATCTCAGCTACCGGTTTACACCCTTGTGCGGCCATGCCGTTAGCAAAGCCTATGATCCCCTGCTCAACCAAAGGAGTGTTAAAGCACCTCTTGGCACCAAATTGTTCTTGGAGATGACTGGTTGCTCGGAACACACCACCAAAATGACCAACATCTTCACCTAATACAAATACCTTGTCATCTGCTTGCATGGCGGTGATCAATGCATGATTGATGGCTTGTAATAAATTCATCTGGGGCATTTATGCATCTCCTTTAGCCGTCGGATAGACAGCAGGATGCGCGGCAATGTGTGACTTTAATGACGCTAATTGCTGTTGCAAATGCATAGGTGGAGTTGCATAAACATCATTAAATAAATCGTCTATTGGGGCTTTGGGTGCTTTTTCTGCCCGTTTGACCTCGCGCAAGATCTCTGCGCGTGTTGCCTCTAGATATGCATCAATGTCTGTTTGCTCAATCAAGTCATTAAGCAGTAGGTATTTTTGTAAGCGTGCCAGTGGATCTTTGGCTTGCCATTTGGCTTCTTCTTCTGCACTGCGATAACTAGCAGGATCATCAGAGGTGGAATGTGCGGCCAAGCGATAGGTCATGGCTTCAATTAACACCGGACAAGATTCTTTTAGGGCGAGCGCACGAGCGGTGCGAGTCGCCGTATAGACCGCTAATGCATCGTTACCATCAACTCTGATAGTTGGCACACCATAACCAATGCCACGAGAGGCAATACCATCACCTGCAAACTGTTCACGTGTAGGAGTAGAAATGGCATAACCGTTATTGCGACAAAAAAAGATAGTGGGACAATGCAACACCGCGGCCATATTTAAACCCGCATGAAAGTCCCCTTCCGATGCTGCGCCTTCACCAAAGAAACACAGTGTAATTGCATCTTGCCCAGCCATACGTTGACCATAAGCATAGCCAGCGGCTTGCGGGATCTGTGTTCCTAAGGGAGAAGACACAGTCATAAAGTTCAGTGTTTTGTCGCCGTAGTGAATGGGCATTTGACGACCTTTATTGGGGTCGAGTACATTACTAAATAATTGGTCCATGAACTGTGATGTTTTGTAGCCTCGATATACCAGTGCACCTTGCTCACGGTATTGTGACATGATCATATCTTGTGCTTCACAGCCTGCCGTTGCCCCTACTACTGCAGCCTCTTCTCCGGTACAAGCCAAGTAAAAACTGATCCGGCCTTGGCGCTGCGCATTGACCATGCGTTCGTCGAGCAAACGCGTGTATTGCATTGCATGAAAAATACGCACTGCAGTTGCGCTATCCCATTGTTCGGATTGCTGTGCCATAATCTTGCCGTCGGCATCGAGTAGTTGTAGCATGGGTATATCTAACAAGCCTTGCGTAATAATATTTACTGCTTGCGTCGTGTTGATGTGAGCAATATGATTACGCTCATTAACGTCAGCCATAACGTAGTCCCAAATAACGTTATAAATATGTTAATAAGTCTATATAAATTTGCTAATGAACGTATTCCAAATTTATAAAAATCTTTAACAATCCTTAGGACATTTATTTCATTCTGCGACGGCAATTTATGTGTTTTATCCTAATTTTTTGATAGGTGCTCTGTGCGTTTAGACCAATTCAAACGTTTGTTACATTTAGCATGGCCGTTGTATATCGCATTGTTAACCGGCATGTTGATGGGCGTGGCGGATACAGTGATGGCAGGTCGTTATGGCACACGGGATATGGCCGCCGTCGCCATCGGGACCAGTGTTGCAAATCCCATTATGTTTTTTTTGCAAGGTGTGGCGATGGCCTTGATACCACTCATATCGGGTTACCAAAGTCGCCGTGAAATGACTCAAATTCAAACCACGGTATTACACGGCGTGATCATATTGGTCAGTCTTGGCATAAGCGCAGTGGGCTTTATTGTTGTTTTACCTAACATTTTAGATTTGTTTGGGGTAACAGAAGATATTTATCCTATTGTGTACGATTATTTGGTGTATTTGCTTTTTGCTATGCCTGCCCTGGCCTTGTATCAAGCGTTACGTCAAACATGTGAAGGACTCTCGTTGACCCGCCCATCTATGATCATTGTCGGTATCGGTTTAGTCGTCAATATTCCAGCTAATGCAATCTTTATTTACGGTTGGGGCCCCATACCTGAAATGGGGGGAGCTGGATGTGGTTTAGCGACCATGCTGGTATGGTGCGCAATGGCCATCGCGACCTTGTGGTACAGCATGTTCAGTACAACGATGCACAAATATGAATTGTTTCGCCACAAACACAACATCAACTTAGCTAGTTTTATGTCCATCCTCAAGATAGGCCTACCCGTTGCGTTTACATTACTCACAGAAGTGACATTATTCGCTATTATTGCTTTATTACTGGCACCGATGGGTGCCACCCAAGTTGCGGCTCATCAAATCGCGCTCAACTTTTCTTCTTTGGTATTCATGTTTCCTTTGAGCATTGGCATGGCAGCAGCTATCCGTATTGGCTACGAATATGGGCGCAAAGAATATGCGTCATGCCGTCTCACGATCCAAGTGGCTATGATGATGACGACTGCTGTCGCTGTCGTGACTGCGAGTTTTACTATTTTAACCGCTAAACCCATTGCTCAATTGTATAGCACTGAAAGCGAGGTTATTGTCCTCGCCGTCTCTGTTTTATTTCTGGGTGCATTATTTCAAATATCAGATGCGATCGGTGTGGTTTTGGCTAATGCCTTAAGGGGTTATGCTGATACCCAGTGGTTATTTGGTTTATCTTTATTTAGTTATTGGGTTGTCGGGCTACCACTTGGCTATTTATTAGCCTTAACCGATACACTCAGACCTGCCATGGGGGTACATGGATTTTGGATTGGGATTATTGTTGGTTTAACCACAGGAGCGGTATGTTTTTACGGACGTATTCATTACTTACACCGAACTAGATTGCAGTCTTACTCGATGTAGCAACAGCGCGGTTAAGTTCGGCGAGTTCGGATTCAGTGAGGTGACGCCACTGTCCAACTTTAAGCCCTTGTAGAGTCAGATGCATGATCCTGGTACGTACCAAACGTTTTACATCATAACCACAATACTCACACATGCGTCTAATTTGACGGTTTAAACCTTGTGTAAGCGTAATGTCAAACGCAAATTTTCCTTTTTGTTCTACTTTACAAGGTTTGGTAACGGTATTTAAGATCGGTACCCCGCTACTCATAGTTTTGATGAATTTCGCGTTAATCGGTTTGTTGACAGTGACCCGATAAAGCTTGTCATGGGCATTTTCGGCACGTAATATCTTGTTTACAATATCACCATCACTGGTCAATAAGATCAGACCTTCTGAGGGTTTATCGAGTCTGCCGATGGGGAAAATACGTTGTTCAAAACCGACTGCATCTACAATATTCCCTTTGACGTGTTTTTCCGTTGTGCAGGTGATGCCGACGGGTTTGTGATAAGCGATGTAGACGCGATCGGATTTGTCTTCTGCCACAGCTTGTATGATTTTACCTCGCACAGTTACCGTATCATTGGGTCCAATTTTGGTGCCTAATTCTGGCGTTTGGCCATTGACCAATACCTCACCCGTGCCGATCAACTTATCCGCTTCGCGTCTAGAGCAGAAGCCGGTATCACTAATATATTTATTTAACCTTTTAGTCGTAGTTGCCATTCTTTTGCCATTTGTATTTATCAATATTGCTGTTTATATGTTTAAATGGGGATGTGGGATGTACTTTTACAATACACAACACGTGCAGATGCATGAGGGATACATCATGGAACCACTACAGCAAGACGCATTTCAACAATTCATCGCATATTTCTTAGCAACATTTTACTCCATTGTCGCTGTGTTTTATACCATCATTATCAAACTCCGAGGTTCACAGCAATGTGATGCATCACTCGTCAATATGGGTAAGAAACATTCCTTACACTGGTGGAACCATGTCATTTTTCGAGTATTTCGGGTTGCTATTTGGCTGATGTGTATGTGGTACGCCTTTGAGCCAAGTGTGGCGAAATATCTTTTCGTGTTCACCGACCTGTTACATCCTGTCGTACAATTTGTCGGTGCTATCTTGATGCTGTTGGGCTTTTCTTTAACTATCTATTGTAACTTTATCCTAGACGAAGCTTGGCGCAGTGGTGTCGATGAGGAAAGTAAACCTGGTTTGGTAACGCGCTTGTTGTATGCAAGAAGCCGCAATCCATCTTATATTGGAGTTGCATGCTCGCAGTTTGGATTTTTCATGGCTTGGCCAAATATTTTCTCTTTGGTATGCCTCATCGTTGGTTTGGTCGCGTTACGTATACAAATTGCCCTTGAGGAAACGTTTCTCAATGATATGTACAACGAAGAATATCAGCGCTATATCAGTAAAGTACCGCGCTACTTTTAATCCGCAAATAAAAACGTGAAAAACCTCAAAGCATGTAAGGTGAATACAGTGCTTTGAGGTTATGTCCGGCTGGCTAATATTACAAGTCTAAACCTAGGCGTTTAGCCACTTCAATATAAGTCTCAACGACTGAGCCCAAGCCTTGGCGGAAACGGTCTTTATCCATTTTGTTACGGGTTTCTTTGTCCCATAAGCGGCAACCGTCTGGTGTAAACTCATCACCTAAAATGATGTTACCCTGGCTATCGACACCAAACTCTAGTTTGTAGTCAACTAGGATCATGCCACCAGCTGCAAAGAGTTCAGATAATACGGTATTCACTTTGAATGTCAGTGCTTTCATTTCGCTGATTTGTTCAGCTGATGCCCAACCAAATGAAATGATGTGATAATCATTGACCATGGGATCATGCAAAGCATCATTTTTAAGGAAAAATTCAAAGGTGGGTGGATTTAAATCCATGCCTTCTTGCACACCAAGTCGACGACACAGCGAACCAGCTGCCACATTACGTACAACGCATTCAACGGGGATCATGTCGAGTTTTTTGACCACCGATTCTGTGTCAGAAACCAATGCTTCAACTTGTGTTTTAACACCCGCTTGCTCTAAGTGTTGCATAATAAAGTGATTGAACTTGTTGTTCACCTCGCCTTTGCGGTCGAGTTGTTCAATCTTTTCGCCATCGAAAGCAGAGGTATCATTTCTGAATTCTAAAATTAAGTGCTCTGGACTATCTGTATGGAACACTGTTTTGGCTTTGCCTCGGTATAATTCATCGCGTTTTTGCATGGATAAAACCTAAATTAAAGATCTAAATCATCTTGTTGAAGGATAGCAGCAAAATTGGGATATATCTCTGTCATTTTTGCTGGTGTAAATGGGGTACTTTGTTCATCCATAAACGTTATTGTTGTTTGGTCTGCACCAAGTGGTTTGAGCATGATCCGGTAGTCTTTTTTGGCTAAACTCAAACCTTCATTTTTGCCAAAAAACGAAAACCAAGCACTGTCTTCCTCGCCTTGATAATTCACGAACACTAAACCATTGGATTTATCTAAATCTTTTACGTTAAAACCAAGTTTGCGCAAGACTAATTGAAATTTTGGCCAAGCAATATCGTATTGCGTTTTGGCAATAATCGCAGCATTGCCATGTTTGTCAAAGCCCACTTTACTTTCAATACCGCTACGAATTTGAGCCATTCTCTCAAACGCTTGCAGTTGTTGTGATTGCGCATAGCGTTGCAGTATGCCATTGAGGATGTCAGCTTCTAATTCGCGCTTCACAAAAGCATCCATAGATTCGACTAAATCATCACCTGCAGCAATAACAAAATCGGTTAACACGGCTTCAACTTCTGCTGTTCTTCCATGTTGCGCAGGTACTATCGTGAATGCAAAGCGTTTACCCAATTCTTTTGTATTTTTTTCGAGTGAATACCAAGGTGAATCAGAAGGCAAAGCTTCGGTGATCCAATTTGTTCTGATCGTCAGTGGCGCGTTTTGGGTAATATTAAATGTGATACCTTGTGCATCTAAGTACCCAGTAATTTGTTGTAGCACAAACGTATCAACAGGTGCTTCGTTGTCTAACTTGTCAATGACCACAGATGTCGTTTCGCTACCATCTTCTAAATAAGTGCCACGTGCGGTCGTCAAAATCAAAGCTGGCGATACAACGGGTAGTTGTTTACCCAGGCCTTGACCATTATCAACAATGTGTGGAAGGTCATATTGCGCCGAAGTTAATGGCGCATCTAAACCTACAGGAACGGAGATAGGTGTTTGTTGTTGGACTTGGGTGTACTGGTAACTACCTGAGGCAATTCTTCGTTCTTCTATAGATGTACAACCTGATAGCGCTAAAACTGCCAGGCTGGATAACCACAACGTCTGTCTCATCGAAAACCTTTTATTATAATTGATATTCTGTAATTGTTGCTTCGATTTGTTCTTGGCTAGAAAGTTCCGGTAACACCAATGGCAACCGCACATTAGGTGTTTTGATTAAGCCCATTTTATACAGCGCCCATTTGGGGATCACTGGGTTCGACTCAATAAACAAATCACTATGTAATTTGGCAATACTAGCATCGATAGATTGCGCTTCGTTAATATTACCAGATAATGCGGCTTCACACATTAGTTTCATTTGTTTTGGGACAATATTTGCCGTGACAGAAATCACACCGTGTCCACCGCGACACATAAATTCACAACCAGTGGCATCATCACCACTGAATAACAAGAAATCGTCAGGCAGTATTTTTTGAGCTTCAGCAAGACGAGTCAAATCTCCAGTCGCGTCTTTGAGGCCAACTATCATAGGATGTTCAGCAAGCGCTGCGACTGTTTCAGTTTGCATATCTGCTACAGTACGCCCAGGTACATTGTATAAAATAATCGGTAGTTTTGAGGCATCAGCCAAAGCGCGATAGTGAGCAATAATCCCCTTTTGCTGAGGTTTATTGTAATAAGGTACCACGCTGAGATAACCATCAACCCCTAAATCAGCGATTTGGTCTTGTAGGAAGATAGCTTCTTCAGTCGAGTTTGCGCCACTACCAGCAATACATTTTATACGGCCGTCGATAGCCTTTACCGTTGCTTTGATAACGTCAATATGTTGAGCGAACGACAGTGTTGCCGACTCACCAGTTGTACCCACCGAGACAATACCGTGTGTGCCTTGCGCGATGTGAAAATCGACTAACTCAGCCAACGAGGCATAATCAACCTCACCGTTTTCCAACATGGGGGTGATTAAAGCAACATAGCTTCCTTTGAACATACTGACTCCTCATTAATTACGCACGTGATTCTAGCAGTTCATCACTTAGACGCAATACTACGAAGGTAAAATGTATCATTAGGCCTTAAATGACACAAAATAATATGATTTTTCACCCTTAGCACAGACCGATTGAGCAATATCTGAACGACGACACTCACACCCTGAACTTTTGTTTGATACCCAGCGTAAATAAAGCATATCCTATACTATTCTGATGAGATGATGCGCAAGCACATACTCCAAATACTCAAGAAATGGAGCTTTTATGCAAACATTAACAACTGGTCAATCAGCGCCAAATTTTTCATTGCCGAACGAACACGGTGAAACGATTACATTAAGTGATTTTGCGGGACAAAAAGTGTTAGTTTACTTTTACCCCAAAGCCATGACACCCGGCTGTACCATTCAAGCTCAAGGGCTACGCGATGTACAACAAGCGTTAACCAACTTAAATGTCGTCACGTTTGGAGTCAGCCCTGATGCGGTCAAGCGCTTACCCAAATTTATTGAAAAAGAGCAGTTGAACTTTTCGCTACTCAGCGATGAAGACCATCAAGTAGCTGAGGCTTTTGGTGTGTGGGGAGAGAAGAAATTTATGGGTAAGGTATATGATGGTATCCACCGTATTTCTTTTTTAATTGATGAAAATGGTGTGATTGAACAAGTGTTTGATAAGTTCAAAACCAAAGACCATCATCTCGTTGTATTAGATTATTTGAATCAATCCGCACAAGCATAATCAAGCACTGCCCTGTGTGTTTTGTCGAACAATGACATGCAGGCGCAATCCCTTTTTTGTACTTGTAAACTGTATACAGCCATGCTTCAACCAGAATAGGACTTTATTTTAATTTAATCCATCACCGCGGCCATCATGATTGCCACTCTGGCGTCCATGCATGAATCAACGCCTTGACTAAAGTCGCTAATGGAATAGCAAAAAACACGCCCCAAAAGCCCCAAACACCACCAAAAAATAGTACTGCGATAATAATGTATAGAGGATGTAAACTCACCGCTTCTGAAAATAATAATGGAACCAGTAAATTCCCATCTAATGCTTGAATAATGGCATACGCCAGCATCAGATAACCGAACTCAGCACTCCAACCAAATTGCACTAACGCCACCAGTGCCACAGGGATAGTGACGACAGCGGCACCAATATATGGGATTAACACCGATAAACCGACTAATACGCCCAGTAAAATACCGTAACGCAAGTCCATCAATGCAAACGTGACACACGAAACAGCTCCCACAATGATAATTTCAATGACTTTCCCGCGGATGTAATTAGCAATTTGAATATTCATCTCATTGGCAACTTGGCGGATCAGACGACGTTCATTGGGGAGAATATTAGCAATGTTAGCCATGAGTGTCTGTTTATCTTTTAACATAAAAAACATCATTAACGGCACCAAAATCAGATAAATCAACAATGCGCCTAAACTGATCAGAGATGCAAAGCTGATACTGATAATATTTTCAGTGGCATTGACCAGTTTACCATTGATATCCCCCATCAATGATTCAATTTGTTCAGCTTGAATAAGTTCGGGGTAACTCTCTGGTAAAGTTAACAGCCAGGCTTGAATTTGTTGCCAAAATTCCGGGACTTCTTCGATGAAATTCACACTTTGTTGCGATATTGTTGGTAACAAACTCAAAGTCAATATAAACGTGAAACCGATAAAAAGTAACATAACCAAGACCGTACTAAGGCCTCTAGAAAGCTGGTATGAACTTAATTTAGTCACCACTCCATCGAGTAAATAGGCCAGCACTATTGCCACGAGTACCGGCATTAAGAAACCACCCCAAACCAGTAAGACGATACTGACAATCAGGATGAAGATAAGCAGCATTAACGCATCAGGGTCTGAGAATTTTCTCTGATACCACTTTTCGAAGAGAGATAACATGCTTACGGGTTCCTTTTTGATAAATGCCACTATATAGTAAATAAAATGCAAACAAGCATCTAGCAAAAATCATCATGTAAGATAACAATTGTTGCAGTGATGTAATGAACTTCCCGGAGTGAGTATACTCTTTAATACACGTCTTACGTGAGTTAAAAGCCAATATATAAGGATAAATTTTGATCAAGCGCAGCTATTACACTTTCGTCGTAATGTTGTTCATTGTGTGCACTGGGCAAGTTGCTGCTCAAGTGTTACAAAACAAAAATACCTTACCAGAAATCGGTGTGGTGGCTGCTAATGCTTTATCACTGGATGAAGAAGTCGCGATTGGGCGTTTATTTTTTAGTCAAATGCGAGGGCAAGCGGGTGTACTACAAGACCCCGTTGTCAATCAGTACCTTCAATCAATTGGTAATGAAATGGTTATCCATGCAGAAAATACCAAGTTCCCGTTCACATTTTTTATGGTAAATAACCCTGCGATTAATGCTTTTGCTTTTTATGGAGGCCATATTGGGATCCATACTGGTTTGTTGTATCACTCAGATACAGAAGCAGAATTAGCTTCAGTGTTAGCGCATGAAATTGCGCACGTCACGCAACGTCATCTAGTTCGCAAAAAAGAAGCGATGGAAAAAACGTCTCCTCTACAAATGGCCTCTCTAATTGGTGGTGCACTGTTAATGCTAGCGTCACCACAAGCAGGCATTGCTTCTATTTATGCAGGTCAAGCAGGGACACTCCAAACTGCCTTGAACCACACCCGTGATCACGAACGCGAAGCCGATCGCATTGGTATGAAGATTCTGGCTGATACAGGTTTTGATCCGTTTTCTGCAGCGGCGTTTTTCGGCAAATTATTAGAGCAAAATCGCTGGGGTTCTACCCCACCTCCGTTTTTACTTTCACACCCTCTTTCGCAAGACCGTGTGGCAGAGGCAAGAAATCGCGCTGAAAACTTACCCAGGCAAAATCGCCCCAGCTCAAGTATGTTTTATTTAGTCAAAGCTCGTATTCACGCAAGGTATATGCTCGAAGCACAGGTGAGCCTTGAATATTTTTCTGACCGCAATATTGAATCAAAATGGCCTGTCAATGCATGGGCATATGGCAAAGCTATTGCCCACATGCGTCTTGAGCAATACGCCGAGGCAAACGCTATTTTACAATCCTTACTCAAAGCTGAACCTGAAAATTTTGCGTATTTGGATGCACTCACAGATGTGTATATCGGCTTGGATAATCCCTCCGCTGCCATCACATTGCTGACACCCATCAATCAAAAAATTCCTAATAATGCAGTAGTTACGCTCAATCTAGCCAATGCTTACCTTGAAGCAAAGCATTGGGACCGTTCGATTGAAATGTTAAAGGATTTTTTGATGATTGAACCAGATCACTTGTTGGCTCAATCACTTTTATCTGATGCATACACCCGTTCACAGCAACGCTTGCAAATGCATCAGAGCAAAGCTGAGCTATACGCGCTGATGGCCATGTATCCACGCGCGATTGATGAGCTTCAATATGCATTTAACTTCGCTGAGGGACATTTGACCAAGCAACGTATCCGTGCTCGTATTGAGCAATTTAGATCGAATCAAGAGCGCATGCAAAAGATTGCTAAAAGTATCTAGCGGATTTGATTGACCGCCTCTACAAACGTCTCAAACGTTTGTTCGCCTAATAATGGTGGAGAAGTCTCACCTGCATTTACAAAAAATGTCGCAGGGAGATATTGTGGTGCTTTGACAGGGAAATCTACGCCTGTATCTACTATAACGGGGAATCTGATGTCATATTTTGCTCGCAGTGCATTCACTTCTGCAACACTTAAGGGATCATAACTGACAGCCATCACAGTCACATCGTCTTGAGTGAGGCTCCACGCATGTAGTGTGTTTAATTCTGGTATTTCTTTTAAACAAGGCGCGCACCACTCGGCAAAGTAATTCACGACTACGACTTGATCTCGCAACGTACGCCATTGATACCCGTTGCCTTGAGAATCTTCGAAATCATTGCGTTGATAAGTATGAAAGAGTAGCCCTAAAACAAGAGCTAAAAGCCCAATGAACCAAATAATAAGTGTTTGTTTTTGCATTGTTGTTCACATCAAAAAAAGGTATATTCGAATCACTTTACACTATCTATAATCCTAATTTTAAGCATGTCAGATTTCATTTTATATCACAACCCCCGTTGCTCTAAGTCAAGACAAACGCTTGCTTTGTTAGAACAGCATAACATTCCCTTTACTACTAAATTGTACTTACAAGATGGTTTGACTCAAGCTGAAATTTTATCCCTGAAACACAAGCTTAAAGCGACTTCCTTACTAGAGATGATGCGCCCCAAGGAAGCGGAGTTTAAAACCGCAGGCTTGGCCAAAACGAGCTCTGAAGCAGCATTTTCCTCAGCGTTACAAGCGCACCCTAAACTATTGGAGCGCCCCATTTTAGTCACACCAGATGCCGCAGCCATTGGCCGGCCTCCAGAAGCGGTGTTGGCAATACTATGACACCCTATATTTTAATTGCATATTATTCGGTGCACGGTAGTACGCAAGCGCTGGCTGAAGCAATTGCCAAAGGAGTTGAAGCATCGGGTATGGAAGCAAAAGTGCGTCAAATCCCTCCTGTAACAACCAATCTGCAAGGACACGCGGCACCTGTCCCTCTCGCAGGCCCACCATTCGTCAGTCAGGATGAGCTAACACATTGTTCGGGTCTAGCATTAGGGAGCCCAACGCGATTTGGTAACATGGCTGCGGCGGTTAAGTACTTCATCGATCAAACTCTAGCGCAGTGGCTAGCAGGCGATTTAATCGATAAACCCGCCGCAGTATTCACGTCGACAGGCTCGATGCACGGCGGGCAAGAAGCAACCTTACTCAGTATGCAAATTCCATTATTACATCATGGTATGCTACTTTGTGGCTTGCCTTACTCGGCTCCTGAGTTACACTCAACACAAAGCGGAGGCACACCTTATGGCGCGAGTCACGTTGCTGTAAACAAAACCACTACACTCAGTCCTGAGGAAAACGCACTAGCGATTGCGCAAGGACAGAGATTAGCTACACTAGCTATTAAATTAAGTGAGAGTCAATAACATGCAAGCATCCTTTCAGCCCCACACACTTATCTTTAAACGTTTGGCACTTTACAGTTTCATTGGTTTGTTCGTGTGGGTGGCAGTATGGCAGTTTTTCCTTGTATCTGAACAATCGTATTCATCGACATTTATTTTCTTATTTTATTTGTTACCCTTGCTATTTCCAGCCAAAGGCATCATCCAAGGTAAACCGTATACTCATGCCTGGGCAAGTTTTGTGGTGTTATATTACATGATGCACGGTATCACGGCTTGGTACGCAGTACCCGCTCAATGGCTGTATGCATTGATTGAACTCATGCTGGCCACTGGCATGTTTGTTGGTTGTAGTGGTTATGCGCGACTCAGAGGGCGAGAAATAGGTACCGCGCTGCCTAAATTAAAGGATGTAATGGCAGCGGAAAAAAAACACTTTGAAGGAGAATAACATGCATAAAATTCTGAGTGTACTGTCAACGTTATTGTTACTGTCAGCCTGTGGTGGCGGTGGTGGTAGTAATAGTGCTGAGCCTCCTCCAGATAATAGCGGTGGCACACCCGTAACACCTAATCAGTTTACTCCGATTGCCACAAGTGTGGAACTCGATATCTATGGGGATAAGACAGCTGGGGTGAACGATACTATTGGTTTGGCTGTGCTACCTAACCGTGGTGCTAAATTAGTGGATGTACGTTGGCAACAAACCAGTGGCCCAGCGGTTGATCTAATCTCACCTCACACACCTGTTATTGGTTTCATCGCACCTGTTGCTTCTACGTATGAGTTTCGAGTCGAAGCTCGCGTTTGTTCAACAGACAATAATAATTCTTGTGTGACGAACCTGACTTCAACTGACGTCAGTATCAATGTCAGCGCAGCCAGCAAGGCTGCAAATATACGACTCGATCATGCTGCTGTGGAAGGTGGCCGTGTATCATTCCGCGTTGATCCAAGCACCAGTGCAGACATCACATCAGTAACATGGACAGTCGGTAATAACAGTGCTTACCAAACATTTGCTATTGATTTAGAAAGCCAGGAGAACCGTGTGTTCTTTGATGCGCCTCGAGTAGATCAAGATACGGTGTTTGAAATTAACGCGGATATTACCCTATCTTCTGGTACTACTCTTACAGAAACTGCATTGCTCGGTGTCCGCAATGCAGAAATCGATGAAGCCCAAGGGTATTTCCCACGATATTCAGGGAATATTGTGACTGAAAATATGTTTCCAGCAAACAGTGACTCTCCCTATGCGGATGACTTGAAATATTGTATTTACAGCAATACGTTAAACGAGTCTTGCCGCTTTAGTCGCTTGCCGCTCATCGGTATGGAATTCATGACGCCAAGTGTTGAAGATATTATGGATCGCACTTTGGTGTCACACCCTTGGATGGCACAACGCTTTCGCGATTACTTAACCAACTCACCCGTTGGTCCAGACATGTTACGCTTACTCAGAGGCGTGACGGGTATTGTTATATCTTATGAAGTGAGACCTTCTTTTTATTGGTCAGCAACCGGTGCGATTTACTTAGATGCTGATAATTTCTGGTTGACCCCGCTTGAGCGAGATACGCTCAATGAGGCGCCAGATTACCGTTCCAACTTCGGCAATGACCTTCAATTTATCGTGCCATGGCGCTATGTGAAAAACAACGAGTATTATCCAGCGGGATCGTATCCAGTTGCGGATCGTTTAACACGTACATTTAGTGACTTGGAAGCAGACATTTCTTGGCTGATGTATCATGAGTTGGGGCATGCGAATGATTTCTTTCCCCCTAACACGTGGGCATCGATGCCGACTAACTTAAGCCCCTTAGCGGCCATAAACCGAGCTTCTCAGGATCCTGATTCAGATCAGTTAGCTCGCGAATTACCCTTGCGTTCTGACCAATTAAAAGCACTTGCTCAAGTGAACTTTGGAGGCGCCGATGCCAGTGATGAACAAGTGGCCACCACAGCCATTACCGTCGCCGATGATTTCGCC
>JBEVCF010000053.1:9061-15113 GCA_040514355.1 Glaciecola sp. | reverse complement strand
CCAATGATGTCGCCACGTCGTTTTATGCGTTCTATACCACGCGCGAGGATTATGCCTTATTATTTGAAAAATTCATGATGAAATATCGCTTAGATGCAGACTCTGACATTGCAGTGCTCGCAACTCGAGCGATTGACCCATCGTTAAGAGTCGTATGGGGCCAGCGCAACCGGTTTAACGATCCTGCGGTACAAGACCGAGTGCTATTTGCGGTAGAACGGATTTTACCGGAGTTAGATGCAACTTCTGCGCAACAATCCTTGCCTGCTCCATTGATGATGGATACGACTGCAAGCTGGTTTGATAACTTGGTAATTAGTAGTGGCTCAAAAGCAGCCAAACGCCATAGGCTGGCTCCACAAGAACAAGCCACGCGCTTGCGTCAAGATACAATGCGCCATACCAAACATCATCAGCACTAATACACACTGGCCGTCCCTTGCTAGGGCCGGCCCATATGCATCCACTCCTTGATCAAAGGCACGGTTAATCTTCTTTTCTGGCTAAGGCCAAATAAATCGAGTGCATCTATCGCTTCTTTGAGGACACGAGGTTGTCTTGCCATGTGATGCATAAGATAGGAAATGGCAGCAGGTTGATACGAGATTTGTTTTTGTTCTATATACGTTTTGACCAGATCTAACAAATTTTCATCAGACAAACTGGATAGAAAAATTGACTCGCCCCAGCTCAGGCGAGAGCTTAGGTCGGGCAAGGTAAACGCAGGGTCGTCATATCGCAGACGACTGGTTAAAACAATATTATTGCCAGTTTCTAATATGCGGTTAATCAAATCAAAGAGTGCAAATTGCCATTGAGGAAACTGCAATAAAGCATCAATATTATCAATACAAATTAAAGCACTGTGTTCTAGTCCATCTAATATATTGGGTGTTTCACCTTCATCTAGTCTGAGTTGAGAGAACATTTCATACAAGGTGGTCGCATCGATAAACATGTAATCGACCGCATTTCCCTGGTCAATACACAAAGCATTTAATAAATGTGATTTACCGGTTTGCTCTGCTCCATATATGAAAAAGATCTGGGATGGAGATGTGTCATAATTTTGTAAAGCTTCAACCGGTTGAGCATCATCCGGTACAATAAAATTTGAAAACAATTGTGAAGTAGAAGCTGTGATCGATAAAGGTAATTGCATTAGTTTACCGTTCTGGCCAACGTGATTTTGGGTAATACAACAGCTGTAGACGCTGTGCTAGCTGTCACTGTTGCAGGGACTGATGGTGTTGCACGCGAGTCTTTGTGTGGCGTATATGTATCCATAACGCTTAATTCTGGACGTTTTCGGATCATAGCCACCACTTGTTCGACGGGGCCTAACAAAGAAGCTAAAAATACAGATTTTTGGCCCTTCTGGGATGTAAGGCTTAGACTCTCGATAATACTCAGTCCCATTAAATTGTCCATTACATCCGCTAAGACGGCGATAGAATCAATACCCAATACCTCAATATGTGCTTGAATTTGTGCGTTATTAGCGAATAATGAGGTATCCAAAGCATAATCCTGGGCTACGGTTTCAGCGTATTGGTTAACAACTGATGCAACTAAATGCGTAGGATCGACATTGCTTTCACGTTGCAACTTCAGGCTGTCTTGTTGTTTGATGAAGCTATCGACTTGCCACTCCAAAAACGGATTGACGTGGAGCTTTAGGGCCATCACATAGTCTGTTTGGTAGCGTTCAGAGGCTAAATACAAAACATCGACAAATTGCCCCCAAACATCCACATCACTTACCACGCTCAAATCCGTCAAATCATACAAAGGGAATTGCGCCTTGAGCCCCCTTTCATCTAATTTAGCGATAAATTGAGCCAGTAGCGGATGCGTTGATTGTTCATTGAGTACAATACGTTCGCCTGTACTCGGATCTTCAACGATCATCCAGACCAGCACGCTCGGTCTTAAATCACCCATTAACGGCAAGGCATTGCGTTTCAACCAGAACATTAATTTATCGCGATTAAATTCAACTTCTAAACGTGGTTCAGGATTGCTCACAAAACGCGTTGCTTCAACAAATTTGTGACTGTCGCGTAGCAATGCTTGAGTTCTGTCATCTACGAGTACGGACGAACTACCCGCTAATTTCACCAAAACCTGTTGCAAAGCGGTACGAGTGGCTAAAGATTGTGCAGTATCAGATTGATCAGCTAAAGGAACGCGAGCAACATTAAGCGGTGTGTATGGGCTGGCAATTGCAGGAATAAGCAATGCTGTAGCAAGGCTACATAAACCAATCAACAATGAGATGATGTTTATTCGACGCAAAGAAAGGCCTTATTTCTTAAATACTCACACTTTTATAGTGATATTGTGGTGTATTTCAACGTATAATGCACGGGTTTTATCGTAAAAAGTAGAGAGTAATCGTGAGCAAATCCCCTTCCCTTAGCTATAAAGACGCTGGTGTTGACATCGATGCTGGTAACGAATTAGTTGAACGTATCAAATCTGTGACTAAAAAGACCCATCGTCCAGAAGTAAAAGGCGGTTTAGGTGGTTTTGGTGCACTGTGTTCTCTACCTACTAAATATAAGAATCCCCTACTTGTTTCTGGTACCGATGGTGTAGGTACTAAATTACGTTTAGCGATGGATTGTAATGAGCACGGTGGCATTGGTATTGACTTGGTTGCCATGTGTGTTAATGATTTGATTGTACAAGGTGCAGAGCCTTTGTTTTTTCTCGATTACTACGCCACCGGTAAGTTAGACGTAGATGTTGCTGTAGACGTTGTTACGGGTATTGGTAAAGGCTGTGAGCTATCTGGCTGTGCGTTAATTGGTGGCGAAACGGCTGAAATGCCTGGCATGTATCACGGTGGTGATTATGATGTAGCTGGTTTCTGTGTTGGTGTTGTTGAAGCGGATGACGTGATTGATGGCAGTCAAGTACAAGCTGGCGATGCGCTTATTGCACTCGCTTCATCAGGACCTCACTCCAACGGTTTCTCCCTGATCCGCAAAATCATCGAAGTCTCTGGAGCAGATATAAGCGCTCAGTTAGGTGCCACATCAGTTCAGGCGCAACTGCTTGAACCAACGCGTATCTATGTTAAAAGCGTACTGAAACTGCTCGAGACAGTAAAAGTATCAGCTATTTCACACATTACCGGTGGTGGTTTCTGGGAGAATATTCCCCGTGTGCTACCAGATAATCTTCAAGCTAATATTGATCAGTCCTCATGGGAATGGCCCGCTATTTTCACTTGGTTACAAGAACATGGAAACGTCACCCAACATGAAATGTATCGGACGTTTAACTGTGGTGTTGGTCTTGTGATTGCGCTACCACAAAGCGATGTTGACCAAGCATTGGCGATATTACAGGATGCGGGTGAAGACGCTTGGGTGATCGGTGAGATTGCCGATAAGGCTGGTGCGGCCTCGGTTGTCATGAACTAGTTGATACCCATGTCTCAAATCCATAAAAACATTGCCATTCTCATATCGGGGAATGGCTCTAACCTTCAGTCGATTATTGACCAGGTCACAGCTGGCAAAATCACTGCCAATATTTGTCTTGTCTTATCTAATGTAGAGGATGCTTTCGGTTTGCAACGCGCCCAACAAGCAGGTATTGCTACCGAAGTCCTGGTTAGCAAGCACAGTGGCTTGAGTCGGGAAGAATACGATGCACAACTAGCCAAGGTGCTGGCTAAATATGAACCTGATTTGATCGTCCTAGCGGGGTTTATGCGCATTCTGTCCTTTGCATTTGTCAAACAGTTCGAAGGCAAGATGATCAATATTCATCCCTCATTGTTACCAAAATACAAAGGCTTACACACCCACCAACGGGCGTTGGATAATAAAGATAACGAGCATGGCGTATCCGTACATTTCGTGACAGCTGAACTCGATGGTGGTCCAGTCATTTTACAAGCCAAAGTGCCAGTGTTCCCTGAGGATAATGTCGATGAACTTGCGGCCCGAGTACAACAACAAGAACATCATATTTATCCGATGGTAGTGAAATGGTTTGTTGAGGATCGTTTGTACATGCGCGAAGGCATTGCCTACTTAGACGACCAACCATTGCCAAGCAATGGTTACGCTGCAGATTAATTTTTTTTAACTTTCCTTTAACAATGCTTGATTTTGCACGTAATTCCACCTAAATTACACTGGTCTGACCATGTTTTTAGGTGAATTATGTCTGAGTTTAATTGGATCATCCTTGCCCTAGCAGTACTTCTTGTTGGGACTTATCAACGCTATAGTTTAACCGCAACGGTTGCTGGTATTTCGGCCCCGCTATTATTTGGCGCACTGTTGGGGCAAGTCAGTGTGAGCACTCTGGTTATCTGGGGTGTATTGGCAGGCACAATTGTTATTCCTTCAGTACGCCAACAACTTTTCACACAAAAAATCCTGCGTCTGTATAAAAAAATCACACCCGAGATGTCCGAAACAGAACAGGAAGCCATTGATGCGGGTACCGTTTGGTGGGACGGTGAATTGTTCTCTGGTAAGCCTAATTGGGAACAGTTACACCAGTACCCTACTCCTTCACTTACCGCGGAAGAGCAAGCGTTTTTAGACGGTCCGGTTGAAGAAGTATGTCTGATGGTGGATGAGTGGCAAATCAATCACAAAGACGCGGATTTATCTCCTGAGATTTGGCAATTTTTAAAAGACAATAAGTTTTTTGCCATGATCATCAAAAAAGAGTATGGCGGCCTCGATTTCTCTGCCTATGCTCAGTCACGCGTATTGCAAAAACTATCTGGTGTATCTGGGGTTTTATCAACCACAGTCGGCGTCCCGAATTCATTAGGTCCAGGTGAGTTATTACAGCATTACGGTACGCCTGAACAGCAAGCCCATTATCTGCCTCGACTTGCTGTTGGTGATGAGATCCCTTGTTTTGCATTAACGGGACCAGAAGCTGGTTCAGATGCTGGCTCGATCCCCGATCGCGGGATTGTGTGTAAAGGAGAATGGGAAGGTCGTGAAGTGCTTGGTATGCGCCTGACGTTTGATAAACGCTATATCACACTTGCGCCGGTTGCTACCGTGATTGGCCTAGCTTTTAAGTTATATGACCCAGAAAAATTATTAGGTGAGCAAGAAGACATCGGGATCACCTGTGCTTTATTACCTAGAAGTACACCAGGACTAGATATCGGCAATCGTCATTTTCCACTCAATATGCCATTCCAAAACGGTCCGATCCGTGGCAATGACATCTTTGTCCCGCTAGACTATATTATCGGTGGCGCGGATATGGCAGGTAAAGGTTGGCGGATGCTCATGGAGTGTTTGTCGGTGGGTCGTTGTATTACCTTACCTTCATGTGCGGCAGGCGGTGCCAAATCCATTGCGCTTGCGACAGGGGCTTATGCACGTATTCGCCGTCAATTCAAATTACCCATTGGTCAAATGGAAGGCGTTGAAGAAATGCTAGCGCGCATCGGTGGCCACACTTATATGATGGATGCGGTTACCCGAATGTCAACCATGGGCGTTGATATGGGAGAAAAGCCATCGGTCATTTCGGCTATTTGTAAATATCACTTAACTGAAAATATGCGCACCATTATCAATGATGCGATGGATGTGCACGGTGGTAAAGGCATTATGCTTGGGCCCAATAATTATCTGGGGCGGGGGTACCAAGGCATGCCGATTTCTATTACCGTGGAAGGTGCTAATATCCTGACACGTAATATGATGATCTTTGGCCAAGGTGCAATTCGTTGTCATCCATTTGTCCTAAAAGAAATGCAAGCGGCAGCCATTACCGATACACAAACGTCGCTAGAACAGTTCGATAAAGCTTTCTTTGGTCATGTGGGCTTTGTGTTAAGTAATTTTGTTGGCTCGCTGTGGTTCACTTTGTCTCGTGGCTATACCCATAACAGTCCACATATGGACGAAACACGGCGTTATTATCAACAGTTACAAGGCTACAGTACTAATTTAGCGTTTTTGAGTGACATCGCGATGTCTGTTTTAGGTGGTAGCCTCAAACGTCGTGAACGCCTGTCAGCGCGTTTAGGTGATATATTGAGCCACTT
>JBEVCF010000053.1:0-9051 GCA_040514355.1 Glaciecola sp. | reverse complement strand
GCCACTTATACTTGTGTTCGGCAACATTAAAGCGCTACCACGATGATGGTCGTAATAAAGACGAGTTACCGATGTTGCATTGGACAATGTCTCATGCTTTGGCTGAGATTGACCATGCCATTGCGGAGTTTATCCGTAACTTCCCTAACCCTGTCGTGAAATTTATGTTGAAAGTTGTCGTGCAACCTATGGGTGCGCTCAATAAGGGCGCAAACGATAAAGTCGAGCACGCGGTTGCGACCATGTTACAACAGCACAACCCTACCCGTACTCGTCTAGGTGATGGACAATTTACTCGACAAGTGGATGGTAATTTATTGGGGGATCTAGAACGTACGCTAGCATTAGTACAGCAAGCTGAACCACTGTTTGATCGCATCTGCAAAGCGTTAGGAGAAAAACGCGCGTTTACGCAATTAGATGTGCTCGCTGAGCGTGCTTTGCAGGCTGAGATTATTTCAGAGTCTGAAGCGCAGATTTTGCGAGACACAGAGGTTGGTCGTTTGCGCACGATTAATGTGGATGATTTTGCGCCAGAAGAATTGGTCGTGGCGGGGACACAATCCAAAGCCTCCTCTCGTAAAAAGTCAACACCCAAAAAGTCGGTAGCGACTAGAAAAAAACCTGATGATGAAGCTGCTTAAGCCAAGTTGTTAACCTTGGTTAGCTAATAAAAAAGCCCCATTTTGAAGTGGGGCTTTTTTGTATTCATCCGAAGTCGATTACAGTGCTTCTTCTTCCAAATTTAATTCTTCAACTAGCAACACCACTTGGGTGCGAGATTTTACGTTGAATTTCCTGAAGATTGCACTGATATGCGCCTTAACTGTAGCCTCAGTCACAAATAATTTATCCGCAATGGCTTTGTTTGATAAACCTTCTTTTAAGCAGTGTAAAACTCTAACTTGCTTGGGCGTTAATTCTTTTACCCGTTTGATCGATGTGATGATCTCTGGCGCTTGTTGGTCAAAAACATCTAGGAATTTCTCAGGAATGAAACGTCCACCATCGAGTACAGACATAATGGCATGGGCCATTTTCCGAGAACTGTAAGACTTGGGAATATATCCTTTTGCGCCAAAGTGCATGGCAACACTCACAGCTTGATCGGTTTCATTAGCTGAGATAACAATCACAGGCGTGTCCATTGCTTTTTCTAGTACTGAGGTTAATCCGTTATAATTATCGGCACCTGGCATATTGAGATCCAATAACACCAAATCGATGTCTTGGTGAGTTTTAATGGCTTTAAGTGCAGATTGGATTGAGTCAGCATGTACAAATTCACTATTTTCAAAGAAAGGACCAAGTGCTCCTTCCAGTGCTTCCCTAAAAAGGGGATGATCATCTGCAATTAAAAATGTGACCATCTTGGGGATCCTGTCATTTTATCATTTAGCAATTAGCTTTTGTTCTATAGTATAATAGATACACCTTTCGTTAAACTTAGACCAAAATGCCTAGTAGTGACAAGTTATTTTCGCAACCAATAAGAGATATTTCAGATTTTACATTTGATGATAATGTTGCCTCTGTTTTTCCAGATATGATTACGCGCTCTATTCCTGGCTACCCCTTGATGATAGACAATATTGGTGCCATTGCTGCTCGATATGCAAAACCAAAAACAACCATATATGACTTAGGTTGTGCAACAGGTATTGCTACTTTGAGTATTGCAAAACAGATTGACCCTAATTGCCAAGTGATCGGGTTAGATAGCTCAGTTGCCATGGTCAACCAGTGCAAGGCTTACCT
The DNA here is from genome assembly GCA_040514355.1 of Glaciecola sp. Classification (GTDB taxonomy): domain Bacteria; phylum Pseudomonadota; class Gammaproteobacteria; order Enterobacterales; family Alteromonadaceae; genus Opacimonas. The sequence goes on along the minus strand of JBEVCF010000053.1, from coordinate 7,293 downwards.
TAATAATTATCAGCATGCTGCACCCATTAACATTGAGTTGGCCGATATTACAGCTTATCACTACCAACCTGCTAGTATGTTTGTAATGAATTTTACGCTGCAGTTTTTAGCGCCAGACCAACGCCAACAGATGCTAGAAACCATCTATAATGCACTGTTACCAGGTGGCGTCCTGATTTTATCCGAGAAAATTCGTGCCGAAGATCCAAAAAGTGATGACTTGTTAATAGATTTGCATCATCAATTTAAAAAGCACAATGGTTACAGTGAATTAGAAATAAGCCAAAAACGCACGGCGCTGGAAAATGTGATGCTTACCGACACACTGAGTACACACTTTACACGCCTACGAACTGCTGGTTTTAAACGGATTACGCCCTGGTTTAGTTGTTTTAATTTTATGTCCTTGGTCGCCCACAAAGAGTAAGCTATGCACCCTCATTTTGCTTCATTTTACCAATCTATTCTCGCGTCTCCCTTAGAGAATTGGATCGCTACCATACCCAGTGTTCTTGCACATTGGGAATCCGAACAACGCCACGGTGATTGGCAAAAATGGCAACGTTTACTCGATAAATTCCCTAGTGCACACCAGCCGCAATGGCACGTGCAAGATGGTTGTATCCATCTCGATAGCGCACAGCCCGAACTTGCGGCTGCACTAACAGGTCTATTAAAACAATTTAAACCATGGCGCAAAGGTCCCTATAATATTGCTGGCACAGAGATTGATACCGAATGGCGTTCGGATATGAAATGGGCACGTTTGTTACCGCATATTGACCCATTAGCCGATAAGCGCGTTTTGGATGTGGGCTGTGGCAGTGGTTACCATATGTGGCGAATGTTAGAGGAAGACGCCCAGTTAGTGGTGGGGGTCGATCCATCCTCATTATTTTTCATGCAACACCTCATCACCCGCCGTTATGCCCCAGAGGTAAATATGTATTTTCTGCCTCTTGGTGTAGAGGATTTACCGGCGAGTAAAGGGTTTGATACCGTGTTTTCAATGGGCGTGTTTTATCACCGCCGCGATCCCATGTTATTTTTGCAACAACTCAAGCAGCAGCTCGTTAAGGGTGGGCAACTGATCTTAGAGACACTCGTTGTACCTGGTGATGAACAAACCGTGTTAATGCCAGAAGATCGCTACGCTCAAATGCGTAACGTCTGGTTTTTACCTAGTACGCCAGCATTGACGCTATGGTTGCGACGCGCTGGATTTAGCGACATTCGAGTCGTAGATGTTGATCAAACATCGTTGTCAGAACAACGCAAAACCGAATGGATTGATGGGCATTCCTTGGATGCATTTTTAGACCAGGTCGATCACAATAAAACGATTGAAGGCTATCCAGCTCCCACTCGTGCGGTGGTGCTTGCGCGTACTTAATCCGATTTTGTTCCCTCACAAAATTCGCAAAATTCTGTCTTTGGCATAAACTTTGTAGCAATGAATGATATATCTGATTTATATCACATGATTTGGCTACGTCTATATGCATACAAAACAGTCTTTTCTCACAGAACACGGCCTCTCCAGCAATTATTGGACGCATGCACTAAAATGGTTTGCTAAGCCATTAGACTCATTTCTGTCGCACCAAAGTAATGCAAAGCCACTGCTGCTTGGTCTTAATGGTGCACAAGGTTCAGGCAAATCCACACTCGCAGCGTGGTTGGCTTTTCAACTGCAGGCTGTACATAAAAAATCAGCCGTGGTGTTATCTATAGATGATTTTTATTACAGTCAACAACATCGAGCAACGTTAGCGCAAACGGTCCATCCCTTATTGACGACCAGAGGTGTTCCCGGTACCCACGATATAGAACTAGCCAATACGACGATTACAAAGCTCATGCAAGGTGAACCCGTTGCCCTACCGCGATTTTCAAAAGCGGATGACGACCCCATACCCACCCAAGATTGGCCATTAGTGACCACTGCACCAGATGTCATTATTTTAGAAGGTTGGTGTGTGGGGATTACGCCAGAATCAAAACCGGCATTAGTTCAACCCATTAACGCCCTAGAAACCGACTACGATCCCGATGGTGTATGGCGACATTATGTCAACCAAGCACTGCATGGCTATCAATCTTTATTTGCGCGCTGTGACCAATTGTGGGCATTACTGGCGCCCTCTTTCACTTGTGTCTATCACTGGCGTCTTGAACAAGAACACAAATTGGCACAACGCGCATCGGGTAGCGGAGTGATGTCAGACGAACAGGTGAGAGATTTTATCGCACATTATCAGCGCCTCACTACCCATGCGCTTGCAACTTTACCGCACCAAGCGGATGTGTGGTTTGCCATGGACGAACACCGCATGATCCAAAGCATGACCCAAAATGGGAAGATAGATTAATGGCATTACTCGTATTTACTGATTTGGATGGTACGTTACTGGATCATCACACCTATTCATTTACCGCTGCGTTACCGAGTATTGCACAATGCCAACAAAAGCATATACCGATTATTATCAACACGTCGAAGTCTTTTGTTGAGGTGGTCGATATTCAAGCGCAGCTTGGTTTAAATGATCCTTTTATCGTTGAAAATGGCGCGGCTATTTACTTCCCCAAACAAGCTCAATTTGCTCACTTAGGCTTGCCCGAGGTGGATAATTATTGGGTTAAAGTGTTGGGGCAACCCAGGCAACAATGGATCAATTTATTAGAACAAGTTAAACCTAAATGGGGGCAATATTTTTCGCATTTTGCAGCATTATCGGTCGCAGAGGTACAAGCACTAACAGGACTTAATACAACCCAAGCTACTCAGGCCAAACAACGTGAATTTGGCGAGCCTGTGCATTGGCGAGGTACTGCGGCACAACTAGATACGTTTATCTCTGAGCTAGTTGAATTAGGGGCCAGCCCCATTATGGGTGGTCGGTTTTTACATGTGTGTGGTGCGACGAATAAAGGGATGGCGATTACGTGGCTAACCACCGCGTTAGCGGAACACTCCTCCCTGCCAATTACCACCATTGGCTTGGGTGACGGTAAAAATGATATAGATATGTTAGAAACCGTAGACTGGGCGGTACAAATCAAATCTCCTGCCTATTCTTTTCCGCCTCTTCAACGGCAACATAATGTGATCCAAACCCAAGGCTACGGCCCTGCGGGTTGGCATGAAGCACTACAGTTTCTTTTCTCCAATACAACCATACTTGCGAGGTGACTATGGCTGATTTTTATCAAAACGGCATTATTACAACACTGCACAATCTTGACGAACGACCGATCGAAGCGATGGAAGCAGACTTACTAAAATTCAGTCAAACGCGTCCCTTAGGCTTAATTTTACCCTCACTGTTTAGTGAATTGGAGGGCGAAGCCCTGCCCCATATCATCAAAGAATTGAGATCGGTGCCCTATCTTGCGCAAATTGTCATCGGGTTAGATCGAGCGGATTTGGCACAGTTTCAACACGCTGGAGAGTTTTTTGCGAACTTGCCCCAACATCACCGTATTTTGTGGAATGACGGTCCGCGTTTACGTGCACTGGACCAAAAATTACAGAATTTAAAACTCGCGCCTACTGAAATGGGCAAAGGCCGAAATGTGTGGTATTGCATGGGATATACCCTAGCTTCTCGCAAAACCGAATCAGTCGCACTACACGATTGTGACATCTTAACCTATGATCGCGCACTACTAGCACGACTGATATATCCGGTCGCCAATCCGCAATTCAACTATGAGTTTTGCAAGGGATTTTATGCGCGTGTTGCTGATGGCAAGATCAACGGTCGAGTATCGCGCTTACTAGTCACACCATTGTTACGCGCCTTAAAATGTACCCTAGGCGATAACGAATATATTGAGTTTATGGATTCATTTCGCTATCCACTCGCAGGCGAATTTTCCTTCCGCCGCGATGTGCTAAACGATATTCGGATCCCATCAGATTGGGGGCTCGAAATAGGCGTATTATCAGAAATGCACCGCAATTACGCACACAACCGACTGTGCCAAGCTGACATTGCGCGTTTCTATGACCACAAACACCAAGACTTGTCATTAGAAAGCGAGCAAGGTGGTTTGTCGAAGATGTCAATTGATATTACCAAAGCACTGTTCCGCAAACTCGCTACCCAAGGCCATACCTTTAGCACCGAGATGTTTCGCTCGATCAAAGCGACCTATTTTCGCATTGCCCTGGATTTTATCGAAACGTATCACAACGATGCCGTCATGAATGGTTTGTCGTTGGATATTCACAACGAAGAAAAGGCCGTAGAGATGTTTGCCAAAAACATTATGAAAGCAGGCCAAAGCTTCTTAGAAAATCCTATGGAGACACCTTTTATACCCTCGTGGAACCGTGTGGTAAGTGCGATGCCAGAGGTGCTTGATGAATTGTATCAAGCGGTTGAAGACGATTATAACGAGTGGATAAAATGAAGAGTTATGATGCATTAATTGAACAACTTACGCATTATTGCAACGAGGTCTACACTGCGGATATGCTTGCTAGACAAGATTTAGATTCACCGCAGGCGCTGGCACAAGCACTGGTAAACGCAGTTGGTATAAGCGCGACGTCATGTGCATCGCCCATTCCACATCAGAATCACTGGGACGAACGGCGCAGTATTCTGATCACCTATGCTGATAGCGTCATTGACGAAGAGTGTGCCCCACTAGAAACCTTGCATGAATTTGTTACCCAATTTTGTGCCGATAGCCTATCAGACATTCATTTACTGCCCTTTTACCCATACAGCTCTGATGATGGCTTTGCCGTCATTGATTACAGTAGTGTCAATCCGGCTCATGGTACTTGGCGTGACATTCATGCCTTAGCCAAACACAAAAACCTGATGTTTGACCTAGTGATCAATCATTGCTCTGCACGGTCGCAGTGGTTTTTAGAATTTTGTGACAGTTCGGGCAAAGGCCAGCACATGTTTTATACCGCTGAACCGGATACAGATGTGTCTTGTGTCACCCGTCCTCGAACTTCTCCTTTGCTTCGTCCGACACGCACTGCTGAAGGGAAAAAGCTGGTTTGGTGTACCTTTTCGCATGACCAAGTCGATTTTGATTTCTCGCATCCTTTAGTGTTACTTGAGTTTGCTCAGATCATTGGGTTCTATATACGCAACGGTGCAACATTATTTCGTTTAGATGCCGTTGCTTTTTTGTGGAAGGAATTGGGCACATCGTGTATTAATCACCCGCATACACACACCATTATCAAGATTTACCGCTTGCTCATTGAGCACCTCAAGCCCAATGCGATTGTGATCACCGAAACCAACATCCCCAATCATGAAAATCTGCAGTATTTTGGTAATGCCAATGAAGCACATGCAATTTATAATTTTGCCCTACCACCGCTATTACTGCATACCCTCATGTCCGGTGATAGCACCGCGATTACGCGCTGGCAAATGGGTATGCCGCCGGCACAAAATGGTACGACGTATTTCAATTTTATAGCCTCTCATGATGGTATCGGGTTGCGCCCTACAGAGGGGTTGCTAGACGATGCCCAGCGCGAGGCCATGATCCAGACCTGTCAGTCACAAGGCGCTAAGATTTCTTGGCGTACCTTACCCGATGGCAGTCAATCCGCCTATGAAATCAATGTCGCGTTATATTCTGCCTGTCGTGCCACTCATGCGGGTGTCGATCAATGGCAAACCGAACGCTTTCTGTGTGCACATACCATTATGCTTGGGTTAGAGGGGATCCCTGGGGTGTATATTCACAGCCTAGTCGGTACTGAAAATGATGTGGAACGCGTGAAACACTCTGGGCAAAACCGTTGTATCAATCGACATAAATGGTCATATCAAAGCTTACAAAAAGCGCTTCACACGCCCCAAACCCATCATGCTGTGGTGTTTAGCAACATGACTAAGTTGATTCAACTGCGTGCCAAACAACGCGCATTTCATCCCAATGCCATTCAATTCACGTTGCAATTAGGGCCGAGTTGTTTTGGTTTTTGGCGACAAAGTTTGGATCGCAGTCAGAGTATTTTTTGTATCAGCAATGTGACTAATACCCAGCAAAGTTTGCATATCCAAGATATAAATTTAGTTCAGACACAGCGCTGGCATGATCTGATTAGTGGCGTATGGTTGAAGGAGAACCAAACAACATTAACGCTCACACCCTATCAGACCGTATGGATCAGCAACACTCACCCAAGCTAATCCCATGTTAGACGAGTCAGTCGGATTACTAAAAGGGATTAATTGTTTAAACGCTTGAGCAAGCTAGACGTGTCCATGCGGCCACCACCGAGTTTTTGCACATCGGCATAAAATTGGTCCACTAGTGCTGTCATTGCCAAGGTGGCGCCTTTTGCGCGTGCGGCACGCAGTGCAATATCCAAGTCTTTGCGCATCCAATCAACCGCAAAACCAAAATCGTACTCGTCAGCAATCATGGTACTGGCACGGTTATCCATTTGCCATGATTGTGCAGCCCCCCCACTGATCACCTCAATGACTTTACTGCGGTCAAGTCCTGCTTTTTCTCCAAAATGCAACGCTTCAGCTAGCCCTTGTAAAGTGCCAGCAATACAAATTTGATTCATCATCTTTGCGAGTTGACCTGAGCCTGTCGGCCCTATTAATTGACATTGTTTAGCATAGGCGGATAAAACAGGTTGCGCTTGGCTAAATGCATCCTCATCGCCACCACACATGACCGTCAATTGACCGTTTTCAGCACCCGCTTGCCCACCAGACACCGGGGCATCTAAAAAGGCAACACTGTGTGACTCACACGCTTGAGCCAATTCCACGGCTAAGGTTTCTGAGGCGGTGGTGTGGTCAATAAGTAAGGTATGTTTGGCTATGCCACTTAATATCCCGTCTGCACCGTATACCACCGAACGCACATCATCATCATTACCTAAGCACATACACACGATATCGGCTGCTTTGGCCGCAAGCGCAGGCGTTGGGTGAGCAATCCCTCCATATTGTTCTACCCACTGCTGCGCTTTACTGGAAGTACGGTTATACACGTGTACGGAAAAACCGCGTTGAACTAAATGCCCAGCCATAGGAAACCCCATTACGCCCAAGCCCAAAAATGCAATATTTTGTGTCATGTGAACCTTTTTATAATCTAGAATGGCCTTATAAAAGTAACTATAACATTATAAAAAAAGGAAGACAGAACGATATGACGAGTATTTATGATTTTAGTATGCCCTTAGCGACAGGCGAAGAACAGGCTTTTGCAGCGTACAAAGACAAAGTTTTATTAATTGTGAATACCGCAAGCAAATGCGGTTTTACGCCTCAATAC
>JBEVCF010000052.1:2099-11173 GCA_040514355.1 Glaciecola sp. | reverse complement strand
AATTAATAGGATATGACTATGAGAACTATCGATCTATCTCCACTTTACCGTTCATTTATTGGTTCAGACCACTTAGCTGCCATGATTGATGCAGCTGCACGAAATGAAAAACAAGCTAGCTATCCCCCTTATAACATCGAATTACTCGGTGAAGATAAGTATCGCATTACGATGGCTGTAGCGGGTTTTGCCCAAGAAAACATTGATATCCTTGTCCAAGAAAACACCTTGCATGTAACAGGTAAAATTCCTGCAAGTGAGGACAAAGACAACGAGACCCAGCGCCAGTTTTTACACAAAGGAATTTCCGAGCGTAACTTCGAGCGCAAATTCCAACTAGGTGACCATGTCAAAGTGTTAGCTGCGGATATGGAACACGGCTACTCAATATTGACTTAGAGCGCGTGATCCCTGAAGCGAAAAAACCGCGCAAAATTGAAATTGGCTCGCGTCTAATTGAAAACAAATAATATTTAGCACCTTCCCCATTAACAAAAGGAGACTTCGGTCTCCTTTTTTGTTAAAGACAGCTCCATCAAAGGATATTAATACGCAATCGCACATACCGTTTTGATCACTTTGTACACCAAACTATCCGAAGCACATTGCCGATTTTATATGGAAGATGGCACTTTTTTCACTTTGTGGGATCTTATGGCAATATATTCACTATGGTAAGACTTATCTATTTTGGAGCCGCTATGCCAGCTTGGTTTTACAAATTTACGATTCTCACTCTCGTTACCGCCCTATCAATATTAACCTGGAGCATGTTCTCGGCACCAAACGTTCAGGCGCATAAAACCATACCTGCAGCTGTCACAGAACTTGCTGTTACTGTCAACAGCGAGCAAACGAGCTTCACTACAGAAAAATTAGTGCTTGGCTTGGGGTGTTTTTGGGGAGCAGAAAAGCGCTTTGAAGCACTGCCTGGGGTGATGAATGTTGTATCTGGTTATGCCGATGGCAGAGGCTTTGCTCCGACCTATCAAAATATTATCAAGGCTAAGCACCGCTTCAACCCAGATAACTATGCTGAAGTAATTGAAATTACGTATAACCCTCAACAAATTTCCACCCAAACACTGATCAAAGCGTTTTATGAGATGCACGACCCGACGCAACAAAATCGCCAGGGCAACGATATTGGCACGAATTATCGCTCTACGATTTTGTATACCAATGATGCACAGCAAACCATTGCCCAAGCGCTCACCGCAGAGTTTCAGAATAAACTCAACGCCGCGGGTTATGGTGCGATTCAAACCATAATCAAAGCGTTGGATACTTTTCACCCTGCTGAGGACTACCATCAAGATTATATTGCCAAAAACCCGAATGGTTACTGCCCCGATCACTCCACCGGCGTCACCTTTTCTGGCGAAGCCAAACGCATCGAAATGCTTGATAATGCCGCCTTATTAGAAGGAAAGCATATTGTTGTCATCGACTCCCCCGATTGCCCGTATTGTGACAAATTTAAAGCCGAAGTGGCTGCCACTTACGCTGGGAGTATCCCCATGCACTTTCGCTTGGCAGAGCAACTGACAGGATTGAGTATCAGCTCCCCCACTTGGGCCACCCCCACTTTACTATTTCTTGAAAATGGCACTGAAGTACATGGTGTACAAGGCTTTGTGAACCGTACTGACTTCTATAAACTCGTCGGCGCGTTTAAACTTGGTCAAAGTGAAGCCTTCGATGTCGCCTTCAACAAAGGCACCGATGCACGGTTTTGCAAGCAGTACGAGGCCTTCAAAAACGTGGGGGAAGGCACATTCATTGATACCTTAAGTGGGGCGCCTTTATTTGATACGGACTACCAATTCAATTCTGGTTCAGGGTGGTTGTCGTTTACCCAAGCCGTCAAAGACAGTGTAACGTATCATGAAGATTTATCGTATGGCATGGTGCGCACTGAAATTCGTGCGGCCAAGTCGGGGATACATTTAGGCCATGTCTTTGATGATGGCCCAAGTGGCAAACCGCGTTATTGTATCAATGCAACCGTACTCGAGTTTAAACCACGAATATGACTCAATGCCAGTGGTGTCTATATCAATAAAAGCTAGGTACAAACACCACCACATACACAGCGAAGTAAGTGAGGCAATAATAAATCACCCCACCATGTTGATTTAGCCTAACAATTCAGCCAGTTGGGCACTGACCGTTTCGACAGGTTGTGTACCGTCAAGTTTGAAGTATTGACAGTTACCCGCATCAGCTTCAGCCGTATAATACTCAACTAATGGCTTAGTTTGCGTGTGGTAAATACCAAGGCGATCACGTACTGTGGCTTCTTTGTCATCATCACGAATAGATAGGTCTTCGCCAGTCTCGTCGTCTTTGCCTTCCACTTTAGGTGGGTTGTACACAACGTGATATACACGACCCGACGCTGCGTGAACACGACGGCCGCCCATACGCTCAACAATCACATCATCCGGTACGTCAAACTCTAGACAAAAATCAACCGCCACACCGGCTTCTTTCATCGCATCAGCTTGAGGAATAGTGCGCGGAAAACCATCCAATAGAAAACCTTGGGCACAGTCTTCTTGAGCAATGCGTTCTTTTACTAAACCAATAATAATTTCATCAGACACCAGTTGACCCGCATCCATCACCTTTTTGGCGGCTAAACCCATTTCTGTGCCCGCTTTGATCGCGGCGCGAAGCATATCGCCTGTAGAAATTTGTGGGATCCCATATTTACCCATTAAAAACTGAGCTTGAGTTCCTTTTCCGGCACCTGGTGCGCCTAATAAAATGATGCGCATCTGGCATCCTCCAATATGTAAATTATAAAATGAATGACGCTAAGTTACCTATTTATCAGGAGTCTTTCAAGCCTATTTAATCCTTGCCATATTTGATTACGACTAATAGCGCACAAAACAAAACGGGTGATGTATCGTTACACCACCCGTCTTCACGTAAATGCAAATTATTTTGCTAAGGTCATTAACAAACTATTTAAATTTTGCACAAATGAGGCTGGATCTTTTAGGCTACCTTGTTCAGATAACGCAGCCTGGTCAAACAACACTTCTGCCCATTTTTTAAACATTTCTTCGTCTTGGACATCAGCTAATGTCTTCACCAAGTTATGCTCTGGATTGAGTTCGAAATGATATTTCACTTCAGGTACTGGTTGACCCGCAGCTTGCATGAGTTTCACCATTTGTGTTGTCATGCCATTCTCATCTGCCACGATACACGCCGGAGATTCAGTCAAACGATGCGTAAATTTCACATCCTGAACTTTTTCACCAAGTGCAGTCTTAACACGCTCAAGCACGCCTTCAACCGCTTTTTCAGCTTCTTCTTTTGCCGCTTTGTCTTCTGCACTGTCTAACTCATCTAACGAACCTTGTGCGATGGACTGGAATGATTTTTCTTTATACTCATGCAAATGAGACATCAACCACTCATCAATACGCTCGGACATCAATAATACTTCGATGCCTTTCTTGCGGAAAATCTCTAAATGTGGACTGGTCTTCGCAGCTTGATAAGAATCTGCAGTGACATAATAAATCTTATCCTGACCTTCTTGCATGCGCTCAATGTACTCATCTAACGACACATTTTGCACTTCAGAGTCATTATGCGTTGATGCAAAGCGCAGTAATTCAGCGATTTTTTCTTTGTTAGAAAAATCTTCTGCAGGGCCTTCTTTCAAAACATTACCAAATTCAGACCAAAAACCTTGGTATTTTTCAGCATCGTTTTTCGCCATCTTGCTCAGCATCTGAAGCACTTTCTTGGTACACGCTTGACGCATGGCTTGCGATACTTTGTTGTCCTGCAAAATCTCACGCGATACGTTGAGAGGCAAGTCATTAGAATCTAATAGACCTTTCACAAAACGCAAATAAGTCGGCATGAAATGCTCGGCGTCATCCATGATAAATACACGTTGAACGTAGAGTTTCAACCCGTGCTTCGTTTCGCGATTGTATAAATCAAATGGCGCTTTTGAAGGGATGTATAACAAGCTGGTGTATTCGGTTTTACCTTCTACTTTGTTATGCGACCATGTCAACGGATCGGCAAAATCATGTGACACATGCTTGTAGAATTCGGTGTATTCTTCATCGCTTACATCAGACTTATCTCGTGTCCACAAAGCCGTTGCTTTGTTAATGGCTTCCCACTGCGCGGGTACAGCTGGAATTTTTTCGCCATCCGGACCGTCTCGCTCAGGTACTTCCTCTTTGTACATTTTGACGGGGATAGAAATGTGATCAGAGTACTTAGTGATAATTGAGCGTAGGCGCCAGTCATCTAAGTATTCTTTTTCTTCTTCACGTAAGTGTAAGATAATTTCTGTACCACGCGTTGCCTTTTCAATATTGGCTAGTGTAAATTCACCTTCGCCTTGAGAAACCCATTGGACGCCTTCGGATGCATCTGCACCGGCAGCGCGCGTATTGACTGTGACTTCATCAGCAACGATGAACGCCGAGTAGAAGCCCACACCAAATTGACCAATAAGTTGTGAGTCTTTGGCTTGGTCACCAGATAAATTTGAGAAAAACTCTTTGGTGCCAGATTTTGCAATTGTACCTAGATTTTGAATGACTTCATCGCGATTCATGCCAATACCGTTGTCGGCAATCGTAATCGTACCAGCCTCTTTATCAACAGATACCTTAACGTGCAAATCGCCATCATTTTCATACAGCGTATCATCTGACAACGCTTTGAAGCGTAATTTGTCCGCTGCGTCAGCAGCATTTGAAACAAGTTCGCGTAAGAATATCTCTTTGTTTGAATACAAAGAGTGGATCATCAATTGGAGTAGTTGTTTAACTTCGGTTTGAAACCCATGTGTTTCTTGTTGAACGGTTTCGCTCATTATTATCTCCTACATGTACAAATCAATTAGGGCTGTTATAGATTGATATGTAAGGATGACAAGCGTATTTTCAACCTCTTTGAGCAAAAATTTTAGTTAACCGCAGAATAGAGAATTGCAAGCAGACATCATACAAGGAGAGAGCTAAATACTTCGACGTCCAGAAAAGGCATGTGCGAGGGTATTACCATCAATATATTCTAATTCGCCACCAACTGGTACACCATGAGCAATCCGACTAGCTTTGATGTCATATTTGGCACACATTTGCGCAATATAATGCGCGGTAGCTTCCCCTTCAACTGTCGGGTTAGTGGCCAAAATAACTTCATTAACAGTAGACTGAGACAACCGTTCAGAGAGTATATCCAGACCAATTTCGCTAGGACCAATCCCATCTATAGGCGATAAATGTCCCATTAATACAAAATACTGACCACCAAATTCAGCTGTTTGTTCAATCGCGATGATATCTTGAGGCGATTCGACAATACACAATACACCGACTTGTTGGCGCATTGGACTGGCACAGAGTTCACATAATTCTGATTCGGTAAAGGTGCGACATGATGCGCAATGAGAAACGTGTTCCATCGCGTCATGTAAGGCTGCAGATAAACGAAGCGCCCCTTGGCGATTGCGCTCTAATAAATGAAAAGCCATGCGTTGAGCAGATTTTGCACCTACACCGGGCAGACACTTAAAACTGTCAATCAGTTCATTAATTAAGGGGCTATATTTCATTGTTTTTATCAGCCTGAATAAGGATTAGAACGGCATCTTAAAACCTGGCGGTAAAGGCATACCACCGGTTATATCTGCCATGCGCTCTTTACTGGTTTCACCCACTCGTCGGACTGCATCATTGATAGCCGCAGCGACCAAATCTTCAACCATATCCTTATCATCATCCATTAACGATGGATCAATTTCCACTCGACGAACATTGTGGTTGCAGGTCATCGTGACTTTGACCATGCCTGCACCGGCTTCACCAGTCACTTCAATCGTCGCGAGTTCTTCTTGGGCTTTTTGCATGCGCTCTTGCATTTGTTGCGCTTGCTTCATGATGTTGCCCATACCACCTTTAAACATATTTTTTCCTATTTTTTGAGTTGTAAGCTATTGGGTTTTACGTTTGCACCAAAGGTTGCTGTCAACGCCTGCATATTGGGGTCATTGGCAAATAATGTTTGCGCATGTGCAGTTCGTATCGCATTGATACGACGTTGAATTAATAATGGTGTCTGTTCTGGCAAGCCTTGCTCAACCGTAACTTCAATGGTCATAGCAAAGTGTTGCGCTAAGCTATCCTGCAAGGATTGAATGGTTGAATCATTCACTAGATGCAATGAGTCTGGACCAATGGTTAAAGTCACTGCACTCCCATTTTGCGAAAACATTGCTTGTATCGCCAGTTGCTTAACTAAACCGCTGATATTGAGCTGTGAAATAACATTCGACCAATAATCGACTTGTGCTGCGCTCTCCAATTTTTCGCCATTGGGCAGATTGGCAGAAAGGTTTGTCACATCTACATCGTGTAACGTTACGTGTTTGCTCTGAGCAGGACCGTGATCTAAACCCATTTTACTAGGGTCTGTCTCGGGTTGCACTAACGGTTGTTGCGTCTGAGTATCCTCTGCATTGACTATTTCTACGGAAGGGTTAGACGTAGACAGTTGCCCCTCAGCACTTGGGATAAACGTCACATCCTTTGCACCATTTTCACCATTATCAGGTGTTGCTAAGACATCGTTTTGTGGTTCTGTGGTGGCTTGCGATATGGTATTGGCAGATGTGTGTTTCTCTGCATCAATCCGCGCCTTAATTTTGTCTTGCGCAGTAAATAAATCGTCTAAAGAAGCTGTGATTGCTGGCGTTGTCTCGGTGTTTGCTACCGTAGACTCATAATTTGTATCATCTATTTCACCCATGCTCTGTGTACGTCGCTCTGCCATGTGTTGCTCATCATGATCATCTGCATGAGTCGGAAAATAGGCAGCATCAATTGGCGGATGCTCTTGCATGTGAGCGGGGACATCTGAGTCATTACTTGGCACGTGTGTATCAGTAGATACTTGTTGCGGTGGTACGACAGTGCTGGTTTCTGTAGCAATCGGTTCGTTGCTAGAATGGGACGAAAATTGCTCAGGGTGTTGCGCTGTGGCTCGTTCTATTATTTCATCTTGTTGCGCAAACATGTCATTCATACCGCTATCTACATCAAGCGAGTCTTCTGCAACTGACTCAGTGGCAACACAGACAGTTGATTGTGCAGGCGTTATCATATTAACCTGAGCATCAAACACGACTTTCTCATCTACTGCCACAAGGTGAGATTGCATTTGCTCTTCAATCACGGCTGCAAAGTCTCCCATATCTGTCACGGGCGTGAATGACAGCATCCGCAATAAAGTCATTTCAAGCCCCATACGCCCATCAGCTAGATACGGCATATCTTTTTTACCCTTTACCGCGATACTATAAAGTAACTGAATATGTTCAGGAGAAACCGATTTAGCTAAGGAGTAAATGCCCTTCGCGCTGAGTGCATCCAATTTGCAGACATCGGGTACAACTTGTGTCAAAGCCACTTGGTGGATCAAGGCTAACAGCTCGTCTAACACAGTCCCAAAATCTACACCTTGACCCGCTAAAGCATCCACTTGTTCCATCAGCAATGCTTGATCTTTGGTTAACAAAGCATGCAACAAACGCAGGATTTGATTTTTATCCATCAACCCCAGCATATCGGTTACAACGCTAGCAACCACTTGGTTATTACCCTGAGCGATGGCCTGATCAGTCAGACTTAAGGCATCGCGCATACTGCCATTGGCCGCGCGTGCTAGCTGCGCTAACGCCGCTGGCTCAAAGCTAATCTGTTCTTGCGTTAACACATGCGTCAACTGGCTTTGGATTTCCTCTCGAGACAACGCTTTGAGATTAAATTGCAAACACCGAGATAAGATCGTAATGGGCAGTTTTTGTGGATCCGTCGTCGCCAGCAAAAATTTAACGTGTGGCGGTGGCTCTTCTAGGGTTTTGAGCAATGCATTAAAACTGTGCTTAGATAACATGTGTACTTCGTCTATCAAGTAGACTTTATACTGCCCATGAGTCGGACGATATTGCACGTTGTCGAGTAACTCTCGGGTATCTTCAACTTTGGTTTTGGAGGCCGCATCGATCTCAATCAGATCAACAAAGCTGCCTTTATCGACTTCCAGACAAGTACCACATTTACCACATGGATTCGCACTTTGACCAGATTCACAGTTAAGGCTTTTAGCAAAAATACGCGCAATAGTAGTTTTACCCACTCCGCGAGTCCCAGTAAATAAATATGCGTGATGCAGACGGTCGTTATCCAAACCATTGGTAATGGCGGTCACCACATGACTTTGACCCACTAATTCGGAAAACTTTTTGGGGCGCCATTTACGTGCTAAGACTTGATAGCTCATCGCTACTAATCGCCTTCGAATTCACAGATTGCGTAAGGTGTGATTCCAGCTTCCTGTAATTTGTCTTCTCCTCCAATATCAGGCAATGAGATGACAAAACCTGCATGTTCGACAATCCCGCCAAGACGCTTGATAAGGTTAGCAGTTGCGATCATCGTGCCACCTGTGGCCAACAAATCATCAATCAGCAATACCTTTTCACCTGGTTTTACAGCATCATCGTGTATTTCAAGAGTGTCCGTGCCATATTCCAATTCGTATTCTTCAGAAATAGTCGGACGAGGTAATTTGCCAGGCTTGCGGACGGGGATGAACCCAACACCAAGGGCAAGCGCAAGAGGTGCACCAAATAAAAAACCGCGCGCTTCGGTGCCGGCAATTTTATCAAATCCATAGTCTTTGTATTTCTCAACCAACAACTCAATACATTGTGAGAAAGCTTGATGGTCTTCTAACACACTCGTGACATCACGAAACATGATCCCAGGTTTGGGGTAGTCAGGAATGGTTTTAACAACTGATTTAATATATTCGCCAGGCAAAGCACACCTCTATTATTATTTAAGAATGTAAAATACGAACCAACCAACAATTGCGTTTAGTAAAGGCATCGCTAACAACACGCCTAGCGCAGCTAAAAAGTACCAAACATTAAACGGGTCTTTAAAATCTGTATTATCAGACATACTACAACTTCCTTAACTGTAAGATAAAAAAACAGCGTAAAAGTGTAAAGT
>JBEVCF010000052.1:0-2089 GCA_040514355.1 Glaciecola sp. | reverse complement strand
CAGCATTAAAACTCACGCTTATTATGCTACATTACGATTAACGTATTAATGAGTTTGAGTATTATGTCAGAGTTTTGTCAAAAATGGGTAAAATCCGTCATTTTTGTCGTTTTTATTACCTTATCTTTTTGCTCTTACACAGTAGATGCAGACATAGCGATCCAAAACTCAAGCATGGCATCAGACGCGAAGGATAGCCCGCAGCGAGCCTACTCTGTAGCGCGCTTGCAATCCGAAGTTATGACAACCACACCCGTATCTTCGATTGCGAATGAAAAGCGAGTATTGCCCCCTCTAGCACCTTTTAAAGCTACATATGAATTGAGTCGACGGGGCAAAAAATACGGTGAAGGCACGCGTACCATAACACGTAATGAAGATGATACTTACACCTTTAGTTATCAAACCAAAGCCCGCTATTTTTTCTTGAGTGATATTCGCACAGAAACGTCAAAGTACACTTATTCTATGTTACAAGAGGATTGGGTATTATCACCACTACAATACCACTTTACGCGCACTGGCACAGGCTCTGATAAAAACTACAATGTAGAAGTGGATTATGAACGAGAAGGTATTATTGGTAAGAACGGTTTTCAACCTTTCCCGCAAGACGCAATCATCCAAGATCTGATGACTTATCAATTACAAATGAGACTGGATTTGCGCAATACGGGGCAAGTTGGCTCTTATACAGTCGCTACAAAAGGTGGTGCTTGGAAAGTATATGATTTTAGACAACACACCAATGAAACCATTGATACACCATTAGGTACATTGGATACGATTAAAATCTCCCGTACATCCGACAAAAAAGACAGAACAACTTTTATTTGGTTAGCACCTGAGTTTGATTATTTACTCGTGGCTTTACAGCAAATTGAGGATGGTAAAGAGAACTTTATGGCAAAGATACAAACACTGCATATTCCATAACAGGTTGTAAGTATCGAATGCCACCCTAAAATTGTTAAAAAGGACCAAAATAAGGATCAAGTAATCAATATCGGTAGCAAGACATCAAAAAGTTAAGGTCACTTCATAACCTGCGTGCTTACGTATATTAATAACACGGTCGTCATCAAAATAAACATACTGTCCCTTGATCCCGAGCAAACGTCCTGAAACAGTAGGTGTTTTATCAAAACTCATAGATGTGATCTTCGTCGGGTAATGTAGCACCGGATAATAGATATCTAAGGATGGTAAGTCTAATGTTTGTATGGCTAATAAACCTTGATGATCAATGAGGTGGTCAAGATCGTGTTGAATCAATGCCAATAGTTGATCCTTTGCAACTTGTAAATCTTGCGATTCTATATCGCCTTTTAACATCACACGCCAATTCGATTTGTCACTCATATGTTGTTTACAAATGGTTTCAACCAAACCACTAACTAAGCGGTTGGAAACACGAAATACAGGAATAGCTTGGGTTGCACCTTGATCCAACCAGCGCGATGAAACCCCCTTTTGTAATTGACGTGTTATGCCTACTTTTAAATTGCCTGTGTTAGCAATATAAACAATGTGATCATTAAAACAATGTGCTTCTCCCCATTGCGGTTCTCGACATGTCCCTTTAGCATAATGACACAACTCAGGTTTCACTATGCAAGTGTCACATTGCGCAAGACGTTGTAAGCAAGGGTAACAATACCCTTGGTTAAAACTCTTATTCGTCGCTCGACTACACGCTACACATTGAATCTGACCAGAAAAAGTCAGCGTTACATCGCGTCCTATCAACTCATTCATGAAGATGCGATGCTCGCTCAGAGGCAAATGATATTGAGCCACATTTGTATCATCTACACTAACGTGCATTTTTTGAATATTGCCTGTAATTAGGGCCATAGGTAGTATTCTTGTAATTAGTTTTACACGATCATAACGAGAGTCGATAAACAAAGCAAATTATGACATCACCAGCATTCAAACAATAATGGCAGTACAACAACGCCAAATTAGCACAGCCAGCGAGCGATCTGCGGACAAAAAAAAAGACCTGCCACTTGGACAGGTCTTTTTAGGAATTGGAGCTTGGCGATGTGCTACTCTCACATGGGGAAGCCCCACACTACCATCG
>JBEVCF010000051.1:0-379 GCA_040514355.1 Glaciecola sp. | reverse complement strand
CCAAAAAGGGGCGCACGGCTTGTAGAGCTTTATCGGCGCGGTCCAAAAAATCGGGCTGGCCAACGATATCGTCATCGTATTTGATGGTAAAAATATGCTGCTTAAGTCGCAATAAATCAATATCGGGGTGGTCTTTGGCATAGCCCTTGGGTGCGGTTTTGACCGCCTCGCCTTGCGGTTCGCCCCAAACGCTTTTGAATGTTTTGTTATGCAGAATAGAACGGTATTCACCTCCATCAATATCTATTTCTTGGCGAATGCGCTTTAGGTCTGCTGGGTTGGGGTCCCAAAAGCCACATGCCAAAAAGTTATTTCCAGGCGAAAGATGCAAGTAATACCCCCCACGATAGAGCGGTTTGGTACGGTGCCATGTCAGTCC
>JBEVCF010000050.1:10978-11446 GCA_040514355.1 Glaciecola sp. | reverse complement strand
GGGTAAAACCGAAGTCATCGCTGAAACGGGCGCCGGTCAACACGGGGTTGCTACAGCGCTGGCGTGTGCTCTACTTGGCCTAAAAGCACGCATTTATATGGGAGCAAAAGACGTTGAACGTCAGTCACCTAACGTCTTTCGTATGCGTTTGATGGGCGCAGAAGTTATTCCGGTGAATGCCGGGTCTGGCACACTCAAAGACGCAGTTAACGAAGCAATGCGCGATTGGTCTGCTAACTATGACAAAGCGCATTACTTACTTGGCACTGCTGCTGGCCCACACCCCTTCCCGACCATTGTGCGCGAATTTCATCGCATGATTGGGGAAGAAACCAAAGCACAAATTTTAGAAAAAGAAGGTCGCCTACCAGATGCGGTAGTGGCCTGTGTTGGCGGTGGTTCAAATGCCATTGGTATGTTTGCTGACTTTATTGATGATGAAAGTGTGCGTCTAGTAGGCGTAGAGCC
>JBEVCF010000050.1:10143-10968 GCA_040514355.1 Glaciecola sp. | reverse complement strand
GATTTGCAAGGGAACCAAAGGTATTCTGCATGGTGCATTTAGCTACATCATGCAAGACAGTGATGGGCAAATTGAAGAGTCGTATTCGGTGTCAGCTGGTCTAGATTACCCTGCTGTCGGTCCCCAGCATGCCTATCTTCACGAAATTGGTCGTGCAGAATATGTTGCGGCCAGCGATGAGGAAGCATTAAACGCGTTTAAACTACTCGCTCGTAAAGAAGGGATCATTCCAGCACTAGAATCCTCTCACGCTTTAGCTCATGCACTCAATATGGCCGATGAAGCAGAGGACGATACCATCATCGTCGTAAATTTATCTGGGCGAGGTGACAAAGACCTTGCGTATGTAACCTCTATTTTAGGAGATGATATCTGATGAGCCGTTATGAAACGATGTTTTCGGCCTTAGATGCCAAAAACCAAGGTGCGTTTGTGCCGTTTGTAATGTTAGGCGACCCTGACAAGACGACCTCTTTGCGCATCGTCCAAGCGTTAATTGATGGGGGCGCAGATGCCCTTGAGCTAGGTTTTCCCTATTCCGATCCGATTGCTGATGGTCCGACTATCCAAGCCGCGTCTATCCGTGCCCTAGATAGCAAGATCTCACCCAGTGATTGTTTTGCTATTATTACGGCTGTACGTCAAGACAACCCTGATATTCCCATCGGTTTATTGCTATACAGCAACCTCGTGCTGGCTCGTGGTATTGATACATTTTATGCCGATGCAGCTAAAGCGGGTGTGGATTCTATTTTGATCGCTGATGTCCCCTTGCGCGAAGCTCAGCGCTTTGTTGATGCGGCCAAAGCGCATGGAATTAATCAG
>JBEVCF010000050.1:9149-10133 GCA_040514355.1 Glaciecola sp. | reverse complement strand
AATCAGATTTTGATTGCTCCACCGAATGCCACTGAAGAAGCCCTCAAAGCGATCGGCGAATTATCCTCTGGTTATACCTATCTTCTTGGTCGTGCAGGTGTAACAGGTGCAGAAACGGCTGCGCAAACGCCAGCGAGTGAATTGATCAATAAATTAACGCAGTACGAAGTCGCACCACCTTTATTGGGTTTTGGTATTTCTACGCCCAAACAAGTTGCGGCTGCAATCAACGCTGGTGCTGCAGGTGCAATATCAGGTTCAGCAACGGTGAATATCATTGCCGAACATTTGGATAATGTCGATGAAATGTGTGCGCAGTTGCGTACCTTCGTCAGTGATATGAAAACAGCAACACAGAAATAGGAACAAATCCATGTGGTATTCCATTGTGGCCCAAGACAACCCTGGCACACTCGAGGCGCGTTTAGCTGCGAGACCGCAACATATTGAGCGTTTGCTTGCGCTTAAAGACGAAGGACGTTTGCATGCTGCCGGCCCGAATCCAGCAATAGATAGTGATGATCCGGGCACGGCTGGTTTCACGGGTTCCTTGATTATTGCGCAGTTTGAGTCGCTCGGTGCAGCTCAAGCGTGGGCAAATGAGGACCCCTATATTGCCGCTGGCGTATATGCAGAGGTCGTTGTCAAACCTTATAAACTCGTTTTACCTTAAGCACGCAGGAGACGTCATGATCTTTATTACAAATGGCGTCTATCTCGATCCCGGTGCGATTGAAATGACAGCTGTCCGTGCGCAAGGCGCAGGCGGGCAAAACGTCAATAAAGTGTCATCCGCAATCCATCTCAAATTTAATATACACGCCAGTAACTTACCTTTCATATACAAACAAGGCTTACTCAATCGTGCGGATAGTCGCATTACTGAGGAAGGGATTGTGACCATCAAAGCACAAAATCAACGCACGCAGGAAGCTAACCGGCGTGATGCTATTGACCGATTGGTAAGACTGATCCGCGAAGCCG
>JBEVCF010000050.1:7965-9139 GCA_040514355.1 Glaciecola sp. | reverse complement strand
AAGCCGGTGAGCGCAAAAAACCGCGTAAAGCTACCCGACCTACGTTTTCGTCGCAACGCAAACGTTTACAAAGTAAAACCTTACACGGCGTCAAGAAACAACTCCGTGGCAAAGTCGACCCGTTTAGTTAGCCGCCTCGGCAGGATAGCGATTAGCGTTTAAGATACTCTTGAAATCGTTAAAACGCACCCCCTGCTGTCGCATGATTTGATTCACTTTTTCGCTCACAGCTTGGCGTAAGTAAAATGGCTGATTAGGCACAAAGTGATGAATGGTGTGTGTTTTACCAAAGTTAAAACAAAACAAGTGAAACGGGGCAAAAACCTTACTCGTAATCACATGAGTCTGTTGATAAAGGTTATTCACCCCACCATAGTAATGCATACATGATGTGACGAAATTAAGTGAAGATGAACGTAGCACATTCGGTAGAATGAGCGTCACCATTAGGAAGTTACACACTGCAACAACATCCAGGTGCCACATTGGTAACGAGGCCGCTAGAGGAAAGACTAAATTTGCGAGGTGATAAATAACCGTGGCATAGAGCACGACAAAATACGCAGTCGTGATTGGGAACCCCGCATTAAATACGCGTAAAAAATTAAAATCTTTGATCTCTTGGCTAAAGCGTTTGCGGTTGATCAATAGACCAAGCAGACCATCGACAATTACGATAAAACGTAGGATGGGGTTTTTGATCCCATTGCCAACCAAGCGCTCTTCCAAATCTTGCTCAGTGCCTGAGACAATGTGATGGTGTAAATGAATCTTACGACGATACCAAGGGTTAATCGTATTGGGACGCATTAACCATACCACCAACATCATCGTGTTTTGTACCCATTTTTGCTTGCTGAAGTACAAATTGTGGATCAAATCATGTTCCAACTCATGTGATATCGAAGCAACCATGGCTACCAGCACAACGCACAACCAAGCGGGAATAAGCGTATGATAATACAGCGCGCCTAAACCTATCATCGCGCTCAAAGAAAGCACTAATATCCCCATGCCAATCATGTTCTGATGAGCTAACCACGCATAGCGTTGACGCAATGCAGCCTCTTCTGTTCGGATAGCTCGAATAATTGTATTGATTTTAGCTTTTGTAGCACGTTGATCCATCTAATAACCTGCAATGAGAAAAATAACTTTAGTATTCACTTTAGTA
>JBEVCF010000050.1:4901-7955 GCA_040514355.1 Glaciecola sp. | reverse complement strand
AGCAAGCAACGTGGTTTACTCAAACCAAAAATTTATTTAATCCGTGTCACTGCTCTCATACACATCGTAATTTACAATAAAATAAAGCTTGTACTCATGCAATAAGCAGAAGGTGTTATGCACGCAACGCTTTTAGTGATATCTATACAGCTATTAACACATCTATTATGATGTAATTGGAAGTGAAGCTGTATAAGCTTTTACATGCTAAAATTCAGGTTTGGTTCATGACCCTACACTATACTTGTTGATATGCGATTAAAGACACTCTTTTTCAGTTTGCTACTGCTTGCAGCGAGCCTTACTTTCTGGCCCGCCCTTGGTCATGCACAAAATACAAACTCAAACGCATCTGATCCCACCATCTTTGATGCAGAAAAACAAGCAGCTATCACAAAAGCCAAACAGCGACAACAAGGCCGTATTTTACGCATGGAAAAACGCCTTAATAGTTATCGGTTTAAGATGCTCGACCCACAGGGTCGGATCCGAACCATAGATATTATGCACGACCGAGGCATGTTTGATGATCAAAGTCGTTTGTTGACTCGAGATGACATACCTAAATACCAACCGCACATTATACCAAAAGCGTCATCAAGCAAGACGCGTGCAGACTTGTTACCCAAGCCAATCAATAAAACCAAACCAACACAACCACTTAACCAAGCCCCTGCAAAGAAGACAGCACCATCTGAGGATCAACCATGAGGATCTTAATCTGCGAAGATAACCCTACTTTACTGATCCAACTGGATACTTTTTTTCAAAATAGTGGATTCAGTGTTGATTTAGCTGACGAAGGTGAACGAGCATTATTCTTGTTAAATGAATACAACTACGATGCGGTGATCATGGATTTGGGGCTACCAAAATGCTCTGGTATTACTGTGATCCAACATGCACGAGAGGCACAGATCAATGTTCCTATTTTAGTATTAACAGCGAGAGATAATTGGCAGCAAAAAGTAGAAGCACTGGATGTTGGCGCAGATGACTACCTTACCAAACCATTTCACATGGAAGAATTACTGGCGCGCATTAAAGCGTTGATCCGGCGCAGTACCGGACATGCATCATCGCTCATTTCAGCCGGCCCTATACTGTTGGATTTGAGTAAACAAAAAGTCACCGTCAATAACAACGTAATTGATCTCACCGCCTATGAGTACAAAGTGCTCGAATATCTCTTGCTCAACCCGGATAAAGTGATATCCAAAACTGAGCTTACTGAACATATTTATGACCAAGACTTTGATTTGGACAGCAATGTCATTGAAGTGTTTGTTGGTCGTTTACGCAAGAAAATTGATCCGAGTAATGCACTTAAACCTATCGAAACTTTACGTGGCAGAGGGTATCGCTTATCTATCGTCGATTAAAACAACTCAGTCTAACTGCTCGC
The DNA here is from genome assembly GCA_040514355.1 of Glaciecola sp. Taxonomy (GTDB): domain Bacteria; phylum Pseudomonadota; class Gammaproteobacteria; order Enterobacterales; family Alteromonadaceae; genus Opacimonas. Next base: position 6,550 of record JBEVCF010000050.1, on the reverse strand, counting down.
ACCATTGTCAGTATCTTAGTATTGGCAGGCGTGGTGTTGCCTGCAACGGTATGGACTGTCGGTTCTGCACATTACAACAGCTTATTAAAAGCCAAACAAACCGAACTTGAAATGATGTCTTACGTGTTGATTTCGGACTTCGAGATCAATAACAATGTGGTTGACATGCCTATACTGGTGTTTGATGAACGCTTAAATATTCCCCAATCTGGCTATGCCGGTTACATCAAGCTCAACGATACCTTAGTTTGGCGTTCAGCCTCTGCGTTAGAGAGCCTCTCACTGAGACCGCAATCACCGCCTTCGGTTGGGGAAAGTAGATTTGTGTTAGATGAAGCCAATGCACGCTTTTTGTATTGGTTCACTGCAGAGTTTGTCGCCGAAGCACAATACGTTCCCGTACAATTTATTATTACCAACCATACTGTCGATGTCGCTGCAGAACACGCAGTCTATATGCGAAGTATTTGGCAATACGGGGCGTTGTTAACTTTGGTTGTAGCGTTCCTATTACTGATTAGTTTGCTATCAGTATTACTGCCTTTGCGTACATTATTACAACAACTCAAACAAGCACAGTTAGGTAAAACAAGAGCATTAACCGGTGTTTACCCAAGTGAATTAGCACAAACTCAAATCGCAATTAACCAGTTATTAGAAAACGAAGATGTGCAAAAGCAACGTTTACAAAATTTAGCCCAAGACCTGGCGCATGCGCTTAAAACGCCGTTGAGCGTGATCCAAAATCATCGACACTTACCACCTGAAATTCATGCAGAACTTGACACGGTGCAAGCGATTATTCAACGCCAGCTTAAACGCCCTGCACACTCGGGTGTGACGTGGACCAAAGCCATTGATATCGCCAACATCATACAAAAAACCATGTCAGGCTTGCAAAAAATCTACCCCCACATAGATTTTAAAACAGTCACACCTCCAACTGCCCCTTTACTGCACATCGACGAGGCTGATGCGTACGAGTTGTTAGGTAATCTGATCGACAACGCTGCAAAAGCTGCTACTAGCCAAGTATTAGTGGCTTTGGTGAGACAAGAACACTACATTGTTATCACCATAGAGGATGATGGCGCAGGCGTTGCAGAAGCTGACAAACATGCCATTCTTATCCGTGGTCAACGACTTGATACCTACGCCAAGGGACAGGGACTGGGGTTAGCTATTGTGAACGAGTTAATCGACTTGTACCAAGCCAAACTCGACATTACAAACAGTGAGTTAGGTGGCGCAAAATTTATGATCCGTTTTGTTCAAACATCATCGCTAGGTGATTGAGCTGTCAATCTGAGTAACGCTTCATCTTCACCTTCATCTCCAGACAACAAAATTGCAAACCAGCGTGTGCTTGCATTTGACTCGAGCGCTATTTTTACGATCATCGTTAAAGGTACGGACAGCAACATCCCCACTGTGCCGAGGATCCAGCCCCAAAAAATCAACGATAAAAAGACCACTAGAGTTGATAACCCTAAACCTCGACCTAAGTAACGCGGTTCAATGACGTTACCCATCACAGTATTCACTGCAATGAAGCCTAGAGCCGTTAATCCAGCAACCCCCAACCCTTGCTCGACAAAGGCAATCAACACCGCCGGTAGCGCTGCGATAATCGAACCAATATTAGGTAT
>JBEVCF010000050.1:0-4891 GCA_040514355.1 Glaciecola sp. | reverse complement strand
AAAAATGCTAATACTGCCCACAACATGAAATGGTCCACGCCTAAGAGCCATAACCATATGCCAATACATACACCTGTTGCTAAGCTTACCAAAGTTTTGATCGCTAGATAGTCATTCACTGACTGTAAAAAGCGGTCGATGTGTTGCATTTTCATACCCGGATCACGCAAAGCAATATGGATCCGCTTGGGCATACTTTCGGCTTCAAACAGCATGAAAATGACGGTCAAAAGGATCAAAAACACATTGGACAGTACGCCACCCAATCCACTGAGGAAATTAGTAGCAATCGACATGACAACCCCTGGATCGACAAACGATTGCACCAATTCTTTATCAATATAAATATTAAAGCGTTGCAATTGTTCAATGACCCAGACAAACTGAGTACTGAGTTGTTGCTCATAAACGGGTAGATTTCGTCTAAACTCACCCATGGATTGGCCAACTAATCCAGCTAACATAAAACCAAATATGATGATCAAGAGTATAACTAAAGAGACAGACGCCCAGCGAGGGATATTGAAGCGTGCGGCATAGTTGATCACAGGGCTACATGCAATTGCAATAAAGATGGATAATAAAAATGGTACCATGATAGCACTAGCTGCCTTGATCCCCGCAAGTACTATGATAACAGCGGCCGTTACCACCATAACTTTGGCGGTCGGTGATTTTATTTCCATATTATTTTTTCTCAGCAAGAATGACACATGTCTATGACATGCAAAGGATTTATACTCATGATATTACATGATGCAACGATACGAATAAAGAATTTACGTTTGCGTACCTACATTGGCTTCAATGACGATGAGATCAAAAACAAGCAAGATGTCGTAATTAACGCCACCATAAAATACGATGCAGCTTTAGCAGCTAATACCGATGAAGTTGATAATGCTCTCAACTACAAAACCGTGACCAAAGCGATTATTCGATTAGTTGAAAACAACCGTTTTTTACTCTTAGAGAAATTAACCAATGATATCTTGGCACTTTGTGTGGATCACCCTTGGGTAAAATGGGCAGAAGTCGAAGTAGATAAACCTCATGCACTGCGCTTTTCTGATTCGGTATCACTGAGTATCGCATGCAGTAAACCAGAATAATTGAGCCAGTAATTTAGTAGTTAAGCTTGGAGAAGCACCGCAATGCATATTTTGATAACAGGTGGAACAGGGTTGATTGGACGGGCTTTTATTCGTCAATTTCAGCACAAATATAAGTTCACAGTCGTCACACGTGACCCGCAAAAAGCCTTATCATATTTTAACAATGCTAATATTGGCGCAGTAGCTTTGGATAGCCTAGACAACCTTAACGACTATGATGCAATTATCAATCTAGCAGGTGAACCAATAGCTGATAAGCGCTGGACCAATACACAAAAGCAGAACATCTGCCATTCGCGTTGGGATATCACACAACAACTTGTAAGCCTGTGCGAAGAGAGTAACGAGCCCCCAAAAGTATTTCTTAGTGGCTCTGCGGTTGGCTTTTATGGCCGTCAAGATGAAACGCGGATTGATGAATCATATACCGCGGTGCACCCAGAATTTTCTCACGACATTTGCGCGCAATGGGAGCGTATTGCACAGGGTGTAGATAAAGCAAAAACACGTATGTGTATCATGCGTACAGGTGTGGTACTGAGTCGTGACGGAGGCGCATTGAGCAAAATGTATCTCCCCTTCAAATTAGGTATTGGTGGACGCGTTAGCAGTGGTACTCAAGGTTTCAGTTGGATCCATATTGACGATATGGTCAATGCTATGGCCTTTTTGTTGGAACATGACACATGTAGCGGTGTGTTTAATTTCACGGCACCAGAACCGGTTTCCAATGCGGTATTTAGCCAAACACTAGCGAAAACCCTACACCGACCTTGCTTGTTACCTGTGCCTAAGTTATCCCTAAGGATTTTGATGGGCGAAAGTGCTGATTTATTGTTGTATGGCCAATATGTACTGCCTCAAGCCTTGCTGGATGCCGGATATACGTTTGCATTTAGTGATGTGTCTTCAGCCCTGGCAAACATATATGACTAACCGTGTTATCTCAGCCTACAATCAACGGCGGGCTTTTTGAGAGTTATTTTTGACTTTTAATTGATACCACAACCAGCCCAAATACAACGCTATCACCATATCAACCACCGCACAAAACGGTGGGTACCATACTGGCACGCCGTCATTAACCACCAACCAATGGTGCACGTAGTCATAACCACCGTGGTACAGCCATACACCGAATGCGGCTTTTAGGCGTTTGTCAGGATCCCAATCTTGCATGTGCGAAATACCAATCAAGGTTAGTATTGGCATGGCAAAGAACATCTCTTCAATGACGCTTTGTGTAGGGGTAGTCGAAAAGATAGCAAAGCCCACGTAAATCGCAGGTAAAAACAAACTCAGTTGTAACCAATCCCAGCGATACTGGCGAGCAGCCATGACCAAGACGATCCCAAACACCAGTCCGCTCATTGCATAAAACATTTGTCTTTAATCCTTACTCTTGTGCAGTGGCATGTTAATCTGGTCTCAATGGCTGATTATGGATACTCAAGCACATGTCATGTTTGTTCATCATAACACTTTACGAAGCAGTGTTGTGGTGTTGAGTTGGAGTAACTGGCGACAACTCCATGCACCCAACATACCAACAACAAGCGCTCCGGTTAACGGCGCTAACACCCAATATTCATAGTGAAAACTCGTTCCCATTTGAAAGACTTGGCGTTGTAATAAATACAAACTCACCTCGTTGGCTAAGGCTGCCATAAAACCTGCTACCGCACCGATGATCAAGAATTCATAAATAACTGAGCGTCTGATCATGCCACCCTTAGCCCCGAGAGTGCGCAAGATAGCCAATTCGCGCATACGCTCATCCATAGAAGCTTGTACTTGTGCCACTAGCACCAAACTTCCGGCAATGAGGACCAATACCAAAATAAACTCAATCGCAGCCGACACTTGTTCAATAATACTGCGAATTTGCTCAATGCGCGCATCCACATCAAACAAGGTCACATTCGCAAAGGGTTTTAACAATGTGGTCAGCTCAGATTTGCGCTGTGGTGGTAGATAAAACGATGTGATGTATGTTGGTGTAAAACGCGCCATAGCGTCGGGGTGCAGGACAAAAAAGAAGTTGGGTTGCATCGTTTGCCAGTTAACCTGACGTATTGATGTGACACCTACTTTTACAATCTCAGAACCAATATTGAAGGTTAAAATATCGCCTAGTTTGATCCCCATGCGTTTGGCAGCTTGTACTTCTAACGAAATTGGATACACCCCTTCAGGTAAATCTGATGTCTCTGGCGACCAAGCGTCATGCCATTCACCCGCAACCACCTCGTTGCTGTTTTGCAAGGTCAGTCCCCACGTGAGATTTGCTTCTCGACCCATACCAGCGCGTCGCTCATTGCGTGTATCCCCTTCTTCTTTTGTCACTTCAGAGCGTAATATGTCGTCATTAATTTGACTAAAACGTCCTCGTGTTACCGGATACAAATCATCCGACATAACGTTGTTGGCTTTAAAATGTGCCGTTAATGCATCTTTTTGTGCATCGGTGACATTGATCATAAAGTAATTAGCCGTCCCTTCTGGCAACTGATCACGCCATTGTTGCACAATATCGTTGCGCATGACTAATACCACCAAGAGCAACATCAAGGTCAGCGCAAAACTGATCAACTGTACGGAGTTATCCAGGGCCCGGCGTTTGATCCGCGCCCATGCCAGTTGCGCGGCGCTCATCCGGCCTTGACCTAACACCCGTCCCAACGCTATCAAACCGTAGGTGGCTAACAGCAATAGCGCCACTAGAATCATCCCTGAGACAAATAAAATACTGCTGACTTTGAGATTTTGACTGTAGGCATACATCAAACCAAAAATGGCGACGCCTGCCGTGATATATTGACCACCACGTGTTTTGAGTGTGGATGCCATATCCCGTCTAAGTACCCGTAAAGGCGGGATCGCAAACAAGCCCAGTAACGGATATAAGCAAAACAACAAGGCACAGACTGAACCGGTGAACACCGCAATGGCGAGCGGTCGCCAGTACCATACTTGCAACGAGACATCGACTGTGCCAGCCAATGCAGACACCACAGCCTGTTGCACCATAAAACCAATCACTGTGCCAAGGACAATCCCCAATACGGCAATAAAGATAATCTGATATAGGTATACGGCGCGAATGGTGTGGGTACTCGCCCCCAGTGTTTTCATAATGGCAACTGGATCGAAGTGACGCTGGGCGTAGCGCTGTGCAGCCACACCAATGGCGACGCACGCCAACACAATCGCTAGCAGCGATGCCAGTAAGAAAAACTGCTCTGCTCGAGCAACTGACTCACCTATCGGAGATTCATCGTCTTCGACCGATAACCAGCGATGGGTTTGACGATTTAATTCCCCTTTTAACTCAGCAAAGTAATCATCTAGATCACTACTTTCACCTGTAAAATAGGCTTTGTAATTCACGCGACTACCAGGGCCTGTCACGTTCGCTGCGACTAAACCTTCGATACTAATCAACACCATGGGATCGGTATTGAATACACTAAACCCCGCATCTGGAATCTCAGCTAAAATCGCCTCAACCGTAAAAATACTATCGCCGATTTCAATGTCATCGCCAACAGCAATATTCAAGACTTGTAATAAACGTGAATCAATCCACGCATTTTGCCCCGTGGGCACGCGATCAACGGCCGCTCCTGTAGCAAACGCTTGCGGGGCGACTTTGACACTCCCTTTTAAGGGATAAGCCTCGTTGACCGCTCTTAAATCGACTAACTGTAATTGATCATTTGCAAACACCATAGAACGCGTTGAGATTTGTTGCGCTGTAGCTAAAGAAAATGAGT
>JBEVCF010000049.1:2924-11660 GCA_040514355.1 Glaciecola sp. | reverse complement strand
CCTGTCAACGAGGTGCGCATTCTACAGCCTTATCTCGACACGTCAACACTCTTTTGTCAAAAAAATGAAATAATTCTCTAAACGCTGAAAATACAGGCAAAACACCCGTTTTTTCTTTACAATGCCTACATAGGATTAACAAAAACAGAGGATTTATCGTGTTAAAACCGTTCCGTGGCATCATGCCAACACTCGCAGCAGGCGCGTATGTAGAAGAGAGCGCCGTATTATATGGTGAAATTGAAGTTGGCGAGGATGCCAGTGTGTGGCCCTTGGTCGCCGGACGTGGTGATGTCAACTATATCAAAATTGGCGCACGTACCAATGTGCAAGACGGCACCATCTTACATGTCACGCGTAAATCCGAAGCACTAGCAGACGGGTTTCCATTAATAATAGGCGATGATGTCACCGTCGGACATCAATGTATGTTACATGGGTGTACTATCGGCAACCGAGTATTGGTAGGCATGGGCAGTGTGGTATTAGATGGTGTAGTAGTACAAGATGATGTCTTTATCGGAGCAGGTTCGGTGGTTCCCCCCAATAAGGTATTAGAAAGTGGCTACTTATATGTTGGCAACCCTGCGGTTCAAAAACGTCCTTTAAAAGATGCAGAAATTGCCTTTTTGAAAAAGAGTGCCGAGCATTATGTGTTATTAAAGGATGAATACCTTAAAGAACTATAAGTGAGCTTGACCAAGCCGCACGATGCTTCCCAATAGTTCATCAGGAGGTTTGGTCTTTCTTTATAGGAATCATATAAGTGATAAAACTCGCTATACCGCTTTTCTTAAATTTTCTCGCAAAGCCTGAGCAACCGGTTTGGTTGAAACGGGTAGGCCGGTCCAAAATGTAAAACTCTCAGCCGCTTGTCCCACCAGCATACCCAAGCCATCGATGACTGCTGTACAACCAGCTTCGGTAGCAGTGGCCATGAACGCTGTAGGTTGAGACAAATACACCATATCGTAGACACATTTTGCCTTTCCTAATAATACAGGGTTTATATCGGGGACTGCAGCTTGTAGACTCAAAGTCGTGGCATTGATCACGATATCGTACTCGTCATCAGGTATCTGCTGAAATCCTGAAGCACTGATCGCTACATCAGGCACAATAGATAATAACTCTTTCGCGCGTTTGATATTGCGGTTGACGATATGCAGGCTTTTGATGTCTTGGTCAAACAAAGGGGCCAACACACCACGCGCTGCGCCACCAGCTCCAATTAATAACACACGCTGCCCTGCGAGCGTGACCCCTTGGGATAATAAGTCTTGTACCAAACCCAAGCCATCAGTATTGTGCCCAATGATCCCTTGCTCTGTTTTATACAGTGTATTCACCGCACCCGCCGCCGCGGCATGTGGTGTCAAACGGTCTGCAAAACGAAATGCATCTTCTTTAAATGGAACGGTAATATTTAATCCAAGATGCTGCGGTTTAGCAAAAAAATCGGTCGCTGCTTGGACGAACTTGCCTTCGGGTACCAATATCGCAGTATAGTCAATGTCTAAACCAGCTTGTACCCCAAACATTGTGTGAATGAATGGTGATTTTGATTGCGCGATTGGGTTGCCAAAAACTGCAAAGTGCAACATGTAAAAAGCCCTCGAAATTTGAGGGTTCTAATGTAGCGTATTTTTGATCAGAAAGCACTGTACCAGACGTCGTCGATTGTAAGACTTAATGTAAGATGGATCTAAATCCAGTTTTGTGGAACTAAATAACTATAAAGTTTCCCTTGGGCGGACTCTGCGTCAGGTTGATAGTTGTATTCCCATCTTGCCAATGGTGGCATGGACATCAAAATAGACTCCGTGCGTCCCCCTGTTTGAAGACCAAACAAGGTGCCTCGGTCGTAGACTAGATTGAATTCGACGTAGCGTCCACGACGGTATAACTGAAAATCGCGCTCCATTGCTCCATACTCGACTTCTTTGCGCTTTTCAATAATTGGCACGTAAGCGTCGAGGTAGGCTTTGCCGATTGACTGCATGAGTGCAAAAGAAGTTGCAAAGTCAGGTGTATTCAAATCGTCGAAAAATAAACCACCCACTCCTCGCGTTTCATTTCGATGCTTCAAATAGAAGTATTCATCACACCACTTTTTATAACGCGGATAGACATCTTCGCCGAATGGGTCACAAGCTTGCTTAGCAACAGTGTGCCAATGCACCACGTCTTCTTTAAAAGGGAAGAAAGGCGTTAAATCAAACCCCCCACCAAACCACCAGATTGGATCTTCCCCTTCTTTGGTCGCAATAAAAAAGCGTACATTCGCATGAGAAGTTGGAATGTAAGGGTTATGCGGATGAATGACGAGCGACACGCCCATGGCCTGAAACTGACGTCCCGCTAGTTCCGGACGTGCAGCCGTGGCAGAAGCGGGCATTTGATCGCCAAAGACATGCGAAAAATTGACGCCGCCTTGTTCAATCACTGCGCCTTGTGTCATAACTCGAGTGCGACCACCGCCCCCTTGTTCACGTTCCCACAGATCCTCAATGAAAGCCCCTTTGCCGTCACTGAGCTCTAGGGTTTGGCAGATATTATCTTGGAGTTTAAGTAAAAACTCTTTTACTGCTTCAATCTGGGCTTGACCCACCACTTCATTTGTCATGTAAAACAACCATAGTAAAAATTGCGTAGCTGCAAATCATCATAAAAAAACGTTTTGTCCCGAGAGCGGAGACTATCCACGTAGCACTTGTCCCGTGACGGCGTCTTGGATCTTCGACGGTTGTGCAGTGTGATCCACCGGCCCATCTACCACAAATACACTGTCAGCAAAATACTCCGCAATCTTGTGAATGTCTCGTGCCGGTTCTAAGCCACTTGGGTTGGCACTTGTGGACACCATTGGTTTGTCCACGGCATCACATAACTGCCGTACCACGGGATGGGCACTCAAACGCACTGCGAGTGTAGCACGTCCGCCACTTAATAACTCTGAGACTTCAGTCCGTTTAGGGATGATCCATGTATAAGGGCCCGGCCACGTCGCTTGTACGGTGTCCCATTGTTCTGTTGTAAGGGCCGAAATATCAACGTAGCGCGTTAGCTGAGCCAACTGGCTAGCGATTAAGATCACGCCTTTGTCCTGAGGACGGGTCTTAATCGACAAGATCCGCGCAATCGCCTCATCGTTATCGGGATCACAGCCCAAACCAAATACAGCTTCGGTTGGGTATGCGATGGTTTGACCCGATGCAAAAGCATGTTGAAAATCCGTTATAAAAGAAGCAGTCAGCATGTCTCACCTCAACAACACCTAGTTGTTTGGTTTGCAACTAGGATCACTACATATCAATTTGTCTGAAGTGCGGAGCATAACAGGAAGCTGACAAGTTGGACATACCTTGGAGACAGGTTGATGATTGAGGATGTGTTTACACTTTGGATACTCACTGCATGCAAAAAAGGTCTTGCCTTGCTTGTTAACGCGTTCAACGTAGTGCCCAGTTGCACATTTTATACAAGCTACTTGCTCTGCAGGTTCGCTCTGTGGGGCAGTTAATGAGGCAATGTGTGTACACTCAGGAAAAGCAGTACACCCAATAAACATACCAAAACGCCCTTTTTTTACAGCTAGATCAGCTTGGCATTGTGGGCAGGCCACACCGGACATCACTTTTATGGTAGTGGTTTCCACCTCTTTGAGGGGTTTGATATAGGTGCAAACTGGATAAGCGGTACAGCCTATAAAGGGGCCTTTTTTGGCATACTTCATGTGCAGAGGTGCAGCACATTCAGGGCAGTCACCAAACGCTTCCGCTGCGCCTGATGCACCAAACAATTCAGAATCAATTTTCACAATTAATGCAACACACCATCTGGCGATTCAAATAACAAATGTTCCATCTGAGAGTAAGCGGTCTCTTTGCCCGGCACATTAAATAACACCATCAAAACCACCCACTTCAAATCTTCTACACAAAACTCTTTAGTGTCAATTTCCATGATACGGTCAATAACCATCTCTCGGGTGACATTATCTAACACATGGATTTGTTCCAGAAACATAATAAATCCTCTGGTCTCTGCATCTAATACACGTAATTCAGCGTCACAATAGACGCGGGTAATAGGGCTAGTGCCACCATGAGTTAGGTAAGGGGTTTTTTCGTTTTCACCTAATGCGGCTAATTTTTCTAGCCATGCTAACGCTTTATAAATCTCGTCGTGATGAAATCCAGCTCTGACCAACTCTTCGGTCAAGGCTTCTTGGTCTACATGCAGCTCTGCATCATTATGAATGAGGCTTTCAAACAAATACATCAGTATATCAAACATTGCTTTACCTCTTAACTTTGATAAATCCACCTGGGACTGCAGCTACCAAACCAAGCAATTCGTACTCAAGGAGTTTGCTTAAAATATCTGGCAACGATAACGACGGGCAACGCGTCGCAATCATCTCTAATGACGTCACTCTATCCTCTACACTATCCAATAAATCGCACTTTGCCAAGCTTTGTTTCAGATTGTCATTGGTATTTATATTGGGACGATGACGTATTTTTTCAAGGTTAGGGTAGTATGCACAAATATCTTGAGCGTTTTCGACTAAGTTCGCTCCATCTTTAATTAAGCTGTGACAGCCTTGCTGATGTTCACAATTGGCTAATCCAGGAAGTGCAAAGACATCCCGATTGTCTTGTAACGCATATTTTGCCGTGATTAAAGATCCTGATTTGGCCTTGGCCTCAATGACGACAACCCCTTTACTCAAGCCACTGATAATCCGATTACGTTTAGGGAAATGAGAAGGATGTGCTGGTTTATATGGTAAAAATTCACTGATCACACACCCCCCTCCGTCCACAATCTCACGACGCAAATCTTGATGAAACTGTGGATAAGTATACTTAAGACCATGCCCAAGTACAGCAATCGTCGGTGTTCCACAATCCAACGCGCCTCGGTGTGCTTGCGCATCGATGCCTTGAGCTAAGCCACTGGTGATCACCCAACCGTTTTGAGCCAATTCATAACTGATTTTACGGGCGTGTTGTTTGCCATAATCAGAGGCAAAACGCGATCCCACTATCGCTATTTGTGGGCGGCTCAATACTGTAGCGTCACCCTCTATAAATAAAAATAAAGGTGGGCTATGGCTATGTCTTAGCCACTCTGGATAACGCTGCTCATGGTGCAATACCAACTGCGTATGAGGAGATTTACACAAAAATGTTTGGATGAGATTAAAGGTGGTTGTGGGTTGAGTTTTTAAGACTTTTATTTGTGTTTCGGTCAGACCGATTTGATGCAATGCACGCAAACTTAACTGCGGGATCTCATGATGTGCAATATCATAGTATTGAGCTATTTTACCGGCTGTCACTGAACCAAGTCGCGGACATGCATCTACTGCAAGCAAGCTTAACAGCGCTTGTGTATGATCTGTTAATTGTGGTCCGCTATGTCCAATCTGATTATCTTTTGGTGGCATTGGATATCTTCCGACTTTGCCATCCCAAACAAGTAATTGAGACCGACAGACAATATAGCTAAGGTACGCCCACAATCAACCCAGCTGTAACACCTGTGTCATTCTTTGGACTTGCATATTTTATATTGTATAAATGACACGCATTATTTAATACTGACCTTTAGATGCGTTTCAGACAGGTGGTTGTCTGACTGGATTAGGCAAATTATAAATACTAGTAAGCATGGTTTATTGAAGAACAATCTGGACTTTTTATCTGTTTTAAGCATAACGTGACTAAACACATGCAACGAAACTTGAATAGCGTTAGAATAGACTTAATTTAGATGGTTAGTAGTATAGGTTTATTGCCTATATATGCTTTCCTATACCTTAGATAGTCCAATTTGGAGACAAAGATGGCCCTGTTAAACGTACTGACATTCCCGGATGAAAGACTCCGCACCATCGCCAAACCCGTAACGGATTTTAATGCGGATATCAAAACCTTGGTAGCGGATATGTTCGAAACGATGCGCGCAGAAAAAGGAGTGGGCTTAGCGGCAACGCAGGTCGATGTACACCAGCAAGTGATTGTGATGGATGTTTCCGATAACCAAGATACACCTTTGGTATTTATTAACCCAGAAATTATCGAACAATCCGGCACAATGATTAATGAAGAAGGCTGTTTGTCTGTCCCAGGCAATTACGCCAAAGTCGAGCGTGCCGAGACACTAACCGTCAAAGCCTTTGATGCTGATGGCCAAGCGTTCACTATGGATGCGGATGGCCTGCTAGCCATCTGTATCCAACATGAAATGGACCATTTACAGGGTAAGTTGTTCGTCGATTACCTCAGTCCGCTCAAACGCAATCGCATCATGAAAAAACTGCAAAAAGACGCACGTCTTGCAGCGCGAGCATAAGGATAAGGCGTGACTGATTCCACCCCTGCTCTGAATATTGTATTTGCCGGCACACCCGATTTTGCGGCAAAACACCTAGAAGCCTTACTCTCCTCAAAGCATCGTGTTGTCGGGGTGTACACACAACCTGACCGGCCCGCCGGCCGAGGCAAGAAACTCACTCCCAGTGCCGTAAAAGTCTTAGCTGAACAACACAACATTCCGGTTTATCAACCCGAGAATTTTCGTTCAGACACCAGCCGTGCAGAGCTTGCCGCTTTGCAGGCAGATTTGATGGTCGTCGTTGCCTATGGTCTGTTACTCCCTAAAACGGTATTAGATACCCCGAGACTAGGCTGTATTAATGTGCATGGTTCATTGTTGCCCAGATGGCGTGGTGCAGCCCCGATTCAACGTGCGATATGGGCAGGGGATGCCACCACCGGCGTGACGATCATGCAAATGGATGAAGGCTTAGATACCGGCGCGATGTTGTACAAAACCGAATGTGAGATTACGCCTAGTGATACCAGCACGACGCTTTATGACAAACTCGCCAAGCAAGGACCTGCTGCGCTACTTGAAGTGGTAAACAATTTTAGCGCCTTCCCCCCTGAAACACAGGATGATACCCAAGCGAACTATGCAAAAAAACTATCTAAAGCTGAAGCCAAAATTGACTGGACCTTAGCGGCGGAACAGCTCGAGCGAAATATTCGTGCCTTTAATCCATGGCCCATGGCTTTTATGGTGATTGCCGAACAGAATATCAAAGTCTTTGAGGCGCATGTCATTGCCGATATCAAAGCACCTGCAGGGACTATCGTGCAAGCTGACAAACGCGGGCTAGTGGTGGCAACCGGTGCAGGGGGATTGTGTATCACGCGTTGTCAGATCCCTGGCAAAAAACCTATGGCCTTTGCCGATATTGTCAATGCACGAGCTGAGTGGTTTACCCCTGGACACATATTATGAGCAAACGTTCCTCACACAAACACCACCGCAAACCTCAACGCATCGTTGTAACGGAACAAAATCGGGGCGCTAAAATGCGTGCGGACGCAGCCAGTGCACTGTTTGAAATATTAGAAAATGGCATGTCCGCCAAAGCCATTTTGCCACAAAAAACCCAAGATTATGATGCTCGTGATGCGGCTTGGGTGCAAGAAATGGTCTATGGCGTATTGCGTCGCTTACCAACCTTGCAGTTTTGGCTGCGAGGTTTATTAGATAAACCGCTTAAAGGTAACAAAAAAGTCCTTGAGCACTTACTCATGCTGGGCTTTTATCAATTGACTTTTACACGTGTCTCTCCACATGCGGCAGTTTCAGAAACAGTCGAAGGGGCCATGTTTCTCAAAGGTGACACGCTTAAGGGGTTGCTCAATGCTATTTTACGGACGTTTATCCGCGACAATATCTCGATGCAAGAACCTGACAGTCCAGCTGCGCGTAGCGGCCTGCCCAACTGGATTTACAAAGCGGTCCACGAACATTATCCGGATCTAGCCTACGAAATTATCAAGCAAACCAATCAAAAGGCTCCGTTGTGGTTGCGCTTTAATCCTCACAAGGTCAGTTATGACCGTTTTGTTTCTGCGCTCAATAACCAAGGTTTACCTACACGCATCAGTCCTGCACACCCGCATGCGGTTATTTGTGATCAAAGGACTAATATCACCGAATTGCCGGGCTATGCAGAAGGTTGGTTTGCCGTTCAAGATGGTGCTGCACAGTTTGCTGCACCTATACTCGATGTTTCTGAGGGAGCAACCGTATTAGATTGTTGTGCAGCTCCTGGCGGCAAAACCGCGCATTTATTAGCATTACAGCCAGATATATCTCGCTGTGTCGCGATTGATACTGATCCTACCCGTTTGGCTCGGGTAGATGAAAACCTCGCGCGCTTGGGGCATACAGCAGAATTGGTCTGTGCCGACGCACAGGACTTGGATTCTTGGCATGATGGGACTTTATTTGATTATATTTTGTTAGACGCACCGTGCTCAGCAACGGGCATTATCCGCCGTCAACCCGATATTAGGTGGTTGCGCCAGGCGTCGGACATTGCTCCTTTGGTCGACATCCAGGCGGAATTACTACGGAAAATGTGGCAAATATTAAAACCCGGTGGTAAGTTACTCTACGCAACATGCTCAATATTACCCGATGAAAATGTGTTTCAAATACAGCATTTCTTAGAGGAACAACACGATGCTAACGTATTACCAATTGGGTCAGAGCACATGCAGTATTCTAGTGTAATCTGTCCAATTGGCTTACAAATTTTACCTGGTGATGGGCATATGGATGGCTTTTATTACGCTTTATTAGAAAAAGAAAAAATGCAGTAAAACATATGAAAATTATTATCTTAGGCGCTGGTCAGGT
>JBEVCF010000049.1:0-2914 GCA_040514355.1 Glaciecola sp. | reverse complement strand
GTGGTACGCTTGCTGAAAACCTAGTAGGTGAACGCAATGACATTACGGTCATTGACGCTGATGATACCCGGTTACGCCAGCTTCAAGATCGCCTAGATATCCAAGTTGTACAGGGTATTGGCTCTCATCCTGATGTTTTACAACGCGCAGGGGCAGAAGATGCGGACATGCTCATCGCGGTTACCAATTCTGACGAATCGAATATGCTAGCCTGTCAGGTCGCCTTTACCCTATTCTCTACACCTACCAAAATTGCACGCGTACGCTCTGAACAATATATCTTGTATAGAGAGCGCTTATTTGACCATGACAAAGTCCCCGTTGATCATATCATTGCGCCTGAACAACTTGTCACCAAAGCAATTAAGCGTTTAATTGATTATCCAGGTGCGTTGCAGGTAGTAGAGTTTGCAGATGGCAAAGCCTCACTGGTTGCGGTAAAAGCATATTATGGTGGTTTGTTGGTTGGTCACGCATTGTCTGCTCTCAAAGAACATATGCCCAACGTGGAAACGCGCGTAGCGGCAATTTATCGTCGTGGACGTCCCATTCGCCCTTTGGGTACCACGGTTATCGAAGCCGATGATGAGGTATTCTTCATAGCCGCAACCAAGCACATCCGTGCAGTAATGAGTGAGCTACAAAAACTGGAAGCGAGCTACAAAAACATTATGATTGCCGGTGGTGGCCTTATCGGTGCAGGTTTGGCCAAGCGCTTGGAGCACAAGCACAATGTTAAACTCATTGAATATACCAAAGAGCGCGCTGAACATTTATCTGGCGAGCTCGACAAGACCATTGTATTTCATGGTGATGCATCCGATGCAGATTTGTTAATCGATGAAAACGTCGAAAATATCGATGCCTTTATCGCGGTGACGAATGACGACGAGGCCAATATTATGTCCGCCATGCTTGCTAAGCGCCTAGGCGCTAAAAAAGCAATGGTATTAATTCAACGCTCTGCCTATGTTGACTTGGTACAAAGTGGCGAGATCGATATCGCTTTTTCACCTCAACAAGCCACTATTTCAGCTTTACTCACGCATGTGCGTCGCGGGGACATTGTCAACGTATACTCTCTGCGCCGTGGGGCGGCAGAAGCCATTGAAGCGATTGCCCATGGCGATAAAAATACCTCGAAAGTAATCGGGCGTGAACTCAACGAAATCAAATTACCGCCAGGTACAACAATAGGAGCGATTGTACGCGCAGATCAAGTAATCATTGCGCACTCCGATACGGTCATTCAAGCCAATGACCACGTGATCTTGTTTTTGGTAGATAAGAAGTTTATCACGGATGTAGAAAAGCTCTTCCAACCCTCCGCTATTTTCTTTTAGGTTTAACAGATAATTTAACTACGCCAAAACGTTGGCGAGAACAAAACGAGTAAGGAAAAAATCTCTAAACGGCCAAACAGCATTGCCAAGACTAAGATCCATTTCCCCGAGTCTGTAATCGATGCATAGGTCCCTGATACCTCGCCCAAACCAGGACCAAGATTATTCAATGTCGCAGCCGTCGCAGTAAATGCCGTGATATCATCCATACCTGTACCTAAAAGGGCAATCATAATTACCACGAACACAATCGCATAAGCAGCAAAAAAGCCCCATACTGCTTCAATGATACGATCTGGCATTGCACGGTCACCCAATTTAACGGCATACACAGCTTTGGGGTGGATTAGGCGATTGATTTCTCGCTTGCCTTGTAAATATAGTAAGAACACGCGGATCACTTTTAGACCGCCGCCCGTAGAACCCGCACACCCACCAATAAAACTTGAGAAAATCAGTAAAATGGGTAAGAAAATCGGCCATGATGAGAAGTCAGTTGTGGCAAATCCCGCTGTGGTGGAGATAGAAACTGCTTGGAATAAAGCTTGGTCAAGTGTGGTTTGAGTATCAGGAAAAACATTGTGTGAAAGCAAAACAATAAAACACACCACAACAAGGATAAATTGTAAGATAAAGAAGGCTTTGAATTCTGGGTCACGCCAATAACCTTTTAAGGTTCGCCCTGAAGCTGCTGCGAAATGCAGGGCAAAATTTAATGCTGCAATCCACAGAAACACCACGCAAACCAGATTGATCACGGGAGAATTAAAATACCCAAGTGACGCATCGTATGTTGAAAAACCACCGATCGCAATCGTAGAAAACGCATGACAAATAGCATCAAATAAGCTCATTCCCGCAAGCCAATAAGCGAGTGTACACGCTGTCGTCAACCCCAAGTAGATAAACCACAATTGCTTGGCTGTCTCGGCAATCCGTGGTGTCATTTTCGAATCTTTAACCGGTCCTGGGGTCTCTGCTCGGTATAGCTGCATACCACCCACACCTAGTAGGGGTAAAATCGCCACAGCTAAAACAATGATCCCCATACCACCTAACCACTGTAATTGTTGACGATAAAATTGCGTCGATGCGGGTAAAAACTCTATTCCTTCAATCACCGTCGCACCGGTAGTAGTCAAGCCAGAAAACGATTCAAAAAACGCATCGGTAACACTGATATTTGGCTGTTCAAGTAAGATAAAGGGGATGGCACCAAAACTAGCGAGTACTATCCAAAATAATACGACGATCAAAAAGCCTTCTTTCGCTTTGAGGTCGCGTTTGTAACTGCGGTTGGGATACCAAAAGACTAAACCGGTAGACACACACAAGGCAAATGCCATGATAAATGGCAAGCCTGAACCATCCTGATAAAACAAGGAAACGAGCGCAGGCGGTACCATAGTGACACTAAACAGTGCGACAAGTAGGCCAAGTATTCGAATAATCGCTTGATACTGCATGGTTGGCGTTAGTTATAAATCATATTGCTATTATGTGCCTCTCCAATCTAAAGCGAAAGCCTTTATTAAATTTTTTTTGAATAAAATAAAGGACTTGCTGATAAG
>JBEVCF010000048.1:0-2968 GCA_040514355.1 Glaciecola sp. | reverse complement strand
TATTAACAAATTCATTGAAAAAGTAATTCACATGTCTGATAAGCAATCACCCTTCATTTTAGTAGACGGTTCTTCATACTTGTTTCGTGCCTTTCATGGCATGCCTCCCATGTCGAACTCAAAGGGGCAAGAAACCCATGCTATTTATGGGGTGGTCAACATGTTGAAGAGCTTACTTAAAACCTACGAGCCAACCCACATAGCAGTGGTATTTGATGCCAAAGGCAAAACCTTCCGCGATGACATTTACCCTGAATACAAAGCCAACCGTCCACCGATGCCAGATGAGTTGCGTTCACAAATCGAGCCTTTACATAAGATCATCCAAGCGATGGGCTTGCCACTGATTATTGAGCCCAATGTAGAAGCCGATGACGTCATTGGCACATTGACCAAGCGCGCAACGGCACTGGGTATGAAGTCTTTAGTGAGTACTGGGGATAAGGATATGGCGCAACTGGTTGATGATCACGTCACACTGATCAACACCATGACGAATACGCTGATGGATGTGTCAGGCGTACATGAAAAATTTGGCGTCGGTCCTGAGTTAATTATCGATTATTTAGCCCTCAAGGGCGATAAAGTCGATAATATTCCTGGCGTACCTGGAGTAGGGGATAAAACAGCCGTTGGCTTGTTAAATGGTATTGGTGGTATCGATGCCATTTATGCCAATCTGGACAAGATCGCGACCTTGGCGTTTCGTGGCGCCAAGACCATGGCCAAAAAAATGGTCGAGCATGAAGCCAACGCACGCTTGTCTTATGAACTGGCGACCATCGCGGTTGACCTTGCCTTAGATGTCTCGCCAGACATGCTACGGATTACTCCTGAAGATAAAGATACCTTGGCATCGTTATATCAAGAGTATGAATTTAAGCGCTGGTATGCAGAAGCCTCAGGAGAAGCATTTACGCCCAAAGTAACGCCAAAATCAGATACGGAAACAACTGCACCTACCCCTGTCAATGGCGATAAAGAAGCGGTATTACCTGATTTACCACCTATTGATCGCGCAGCCTACCAAGTCGTGTACACCGAAGCACAGTTACTGGAGTGGCTAAAAAAATGTGAGTCAGCCCCGCTATTTGCGATTGATACTGAAACGACCAGTTTGGCCTACATGGAAGCGGAATTGGTGGGGATCTCTTTGGCGACTGCGCCAGGTGAAGCGTGCTACATTCCTGTCGGGCACGATTATCCAGATGCACCAGAGCAATTGGATCGCGACTTTGTATTGGACACACTCAAACCACTATTGGAAAACCGCAAACCCCAGAAAATCGGGCACAACATCAAATACGATAAA
This sequence comes from Glaciecola sp., assembly GCA_040514355.1. Classification (GTDB taxonomy): domain Bacteria; phylum Pseudomonadota; class Gammaproteobacteria; order Enterobacterales; family Alteromonadaceae; genus Opacimonas. The sequence continues at coordinate 1,656 of JBEVCF010000048.1, read as the reverse complement.
AATGTACTGGCCAATTATGACATTCATCTACATGGGATTGCCTTTGATACGATGCTCGAATCATATGTGTTGAACTCGGTGAGTACCAAACACAACATGGATGCACTAGCAGAGTTGTATTTACAACATCAAACTATTCATTACGAAGACATTGCGGGCAAGGGCGCCAAGCAACTTACGTTCAATCAGATCCCCTTAGACGTGGCGGCTCCTTATGCTGCCGAAGACGCCGATATCACGTTTCGTCTACATTGCGTGCTTTGGCCGCAACTGGTCGCTGCCCCAGAACTGGCAAATGTGGCACACAAATTAGAGATCCCGCTTAGTTCAGTACTTTCGAGAATGGAGCAAAATGGGGTGCATATTGACAGTCAGACCTTAGCACAGCACTCTCAATCACTGGCACAGCGTATTGTCGAATTAGAAACCGATGTGCATGAGATGGCTGGCGAGCAATTTAATCTAGGTTCGCCCAAACAACTGCAAACCATTTTGTTCGAAAAACTCAATCTGCCTGTTATCAAGAAAACCCCAAAAGGGGCGCCTTCTACTTCTGAGGAAGTCTTACAAGAGTTAGCCTTAAATTATCCCTTACCCAAAGCGATCATGGAGTATCGCGGCTTGTCCAAGCTGAAAAACACCTACACAGATAAGTTGCCCAAAATGATTTCGCACCGCACAGGCCGCGTACACACGTCTTATCAACAGGCAGTTGCAGCCACTGGTCGATTGTCATCTACCGATCCTAATTTGCAAAACATTCCCATCCGCAATGAGGAAGGGCGCAAAGTACGTCAGGCCTTTGTCGCTCGTCCCGGGTACAAAATTGTCGCAGCAGATTATTCACAAATTGAATTGCGGATCATGGCACACTTATCCAATGATCCCGGTTTGTTGCACGCGTTTTCACATGGCATCGATGTACACAAAGCCACTGCTGCAGAAGTGTTTGGCGTGGCGTTGGAGGACGTAACCAGCGAACAACGTCGCTCATCCAAAGCCATTAATTTTGGTTTGATTTATGGCATGTCGGCATTTGGTTTAGCCAAACAACTCAATATCCCGCGTGGCGATGCAGCGCATTACATTGACACCTATTTTACGCGCTATCCGGGCGTCAAAACCTATATGGAAACCACCCGAGAACAAGCTAAAGCACTGGGCTATGTCAAAACGGTGTTCGGTCGCCGTCTGTACTTACCTGAGATCAACAGCAAGAACGGTGCCCGCCGAGCCGGAGCCGAAAGGGCTGCTATCAATGCTCCGATGCAAGGCACTGCAGCCGACATTATCAAGCTCTCCATGCTTGCAGTCGATGAGTGGTTACACACTCAAAACCCAGATGACATTTTGATGTTAATGCAAGTCCACGATGAATTGGTTTTTGAAATAAAAGAACATAAAGTTGATGAATTTTTGAGCAAAATTAAAAATCTGATGGAAAATGCCGTCACGTTATCGGTGCCGCTGATCGTCGAAGCTGACGTTGGCAATAACTGGGATGAAGCTCATTAACCTATATATATCAATTATTTATGCGATATAAAATTAATAACAATAGCATCTAGCAACTTACATATAAGATTTACAGTTTTCTATATTATGTAATTTTATTACATTTTTTGTTGCCAAATAAAAAATACCCTATACACTTGA
>JBEVCF010000047.1:0-11692 GCA_040514355.1 Glaciecola sp. | reverse complement strand
ACAGCAGTTGCTAGCATCCCAGGGATCACGTCGGTCGCCCTTACCACCAACGGTCTTAACTTACACAAGCATATCAATCGCTGGCATAGTGCTGGTTTGACGCATCTCAATGTCAGTGTGGACAGTCTCAACCCTGCACAATTCAAATTGATTACAGGTTCCAATCAATTCATACAGATTATGGATGGGATCGAACAAGCGATAGCACTTGGTTTGACGGTTAAAATGAATGCTGTACTTATGAAAGGGCTAAATCTGCATGAGTGGGAGCAATTTATGGCTTTTATCCAAACCAAGCCCATTACCTTGCGTTTTATTGAAGTCATGCAAACCCTCGATAACCACGCTTTTTTTGCCGCGCAACACGTTCGTGGCAGTGAGATGTATGAGCAACTAATACAAGCTGGTTGGCAACCCGTGTTGGGCAATATCTCAGATGGACCTGCAAAAACCTTGTGGCATCCAGATTTTCAAGGACGAATAGGTTTTATCATGCCTTACAGTAAGGATTTTTGTACCACTTGTAATCGTTTGCGTGTGAGTGCTCGAGGCGCCCTGCATACTTGCTTATTTGCAGAGGCTGGCAGTGATTTGCGCTATCTGTTGCAAAGCCCTCAACAACAAACAGCTTTGAAACAAAAGATTGTTGCCCTCGTACAACAAAAAACGCCTTCTCATCCCTTACATGAAGGTGGTTCAGGGGCGACATCAGACCTTGCTATGTTGGGGGGTTAACGTGCATACACCTTTTATTTCTGGTGTTGTCTTAGCAGGAGGCGAAAGTCGTCGCATGGGGCAAAACAAAGCCTTATTAACAACTGATAAACACAGTTTACTCGCCCAGCAAATTGAGACCTTACACCAGTCGGTTTGCACAAATGTGCTAGTCGCTTCAGGTTCACACCACTATCCAGGTATTGACAATCAAATCGCTGACTGCGTTGCAGCCAAAGGACCAATTGCTGGCATCATGTCCGTGATCCGCAATACGCCCTGCGTCGACGGATGGGTCTTTTTACCCGTCGATATGCCGAACATCCATGCCCAACACATCAATTTGTTGATCCAAGCAGGTGTGAATAAACGACACATTATCCATTTTGCAGATGAACACTTTCCCCTTTATATCCCCTACTCGGGAAGTCTGTACGATATACTACTAGAACAAACATTATCAGGTGATTGGTCACTGCGTTATTTGTTAACTCAACTCCCATGCATACAACTCAATGCATTAGATGAACGCAGTCGTCTCAATACCAATACTCCCGAACAATGGCAAGTGTATCAAAACTCCTTAACGCTTGCCCTAGACTCAGAAGAAACCGCTTATGCAATCATGTGATACTACCACCGATATGTTGGCCTACAGCGATGCACTTGCCAATATGTTAAAAGTCATTCAGCCCACATTAAAGACTGAGCAACGTCACTTAAGCACAGCGACAAACTGCGTATTGAGCCGTGATGTGATCTGCACCTCCCCTGTACCCGCTTATGACAATGCGGCCATGGACGGTTATGCTTTGGGCACACCCGATCAGCAACAACCATCTCAGTTCACCCTCGTAGGCCAAGTGTTAGCTGGACAAACGCATCCCGAAGCACTGCAACAAGGACAAGCCGTGCGGATCATGACAGGTGCCAAGGTACCAGATGGGACGTTTGCGGTGGTCATGCAAGAACATACCACTGCCCTTCCCGACGCAGTGATCATCAACACTATGCCTGCACCTCAGGCAAATATTCGTTATTGTGGTGAAGATATTGCTATTGGTGAAACAGTATTAAACCAGGGGCAACGTTTGGATGCGATTAAACTCGGGATCCTTGCTTCACTTGGTATCGCTGAGATCTCTGTCTATACCCCCTTAAAGATCGCTTTATTTACAACCGGTGACGAACTCGTCTCCCCTGGTATGCCACTAAGGCAAGGTCAAATATACGATACCAACTCGTTTGTTTTGCGCGCAGCACTAGAACACTTCGGCTGTGAAGTAAGTCAGTGTATAGCATTACCCGACCAATTATCAGAAATTAAACACGCTTTACATACTGCGAGTACTGTTGCCGATGTCATTATCACGTCCGGAGGGGTATCGGTTGGCACGGCTGATTTTGTAAAAACCGCATTAGACAACCTAGGGGATATGCATTTTTGGAAAGTTGCGATGAAACCGGGTAAGCCTTTTGCCTTTGGTACAATACATGACTGTTTATTATTTGGCTTGCCGGGCAACCCCGTCTCCTCAACCGTTACGTTACAAATGTTAGTGCTTCCGGCGTTAGCAAAACGTCAAGGCTTGTATATGCAACCGCAACAAATCGCAACGGGTACTTTAACCAGTCCAGTCAAAAAACGACCAGGCAGAATGGATTTCCAGCGGGCTAAAGCTACGCCACAAAGCAACGGTGAGACTCATGTAGAGGCGTTTACTGCACAAGGCTCTGCATTGCTATCTCGTTTGGACGCGGCCAATGTGTTGTTACTATTACCCCGTGACAGTGGCGATTTAGGCCCAGGGGAGCAGGTAAACTTTATTCCGATCCATCCCATCTTACAGGGGCAATATTGATGTTAGATGACGCAACGTTATGGCGCTATCAAAGTCAAATCAACCTGCCTAGTGTTGATTTGGATGGGCAAGAAGCGATTTCACGCGCTAAGATCTTGGTCATTGGCATGGGGGGCTTGGGTTGTCATGTTGCACCCGCGTTGGTTGGAGCAGGTATTAGCAAGCTCACTTTGGTAGATGATGATACTGTGGCGGTACACAATTTACCGCGCCAAACGCTATTTAGCGAGGTTGATGTCGGCGCATATAAAGTGCAGTGTGCTCAAGCTAAACTCAGCGCCATGAATCCGGCTTGTCATATCGACACGCACACCCAAAGATTACCTTACGAAACACTCAAAAAAACCATAGTTGATTACGATTTAGTGATGGATTGTACAGATAATATTGACAGTCGCTTATTGCTTAACCGCGTTTCACTCGAAACCCAAATACCGTGGATCATGGGCGCGGCTATTCGCCAAGAAGGACAATATGCGATCTTTGACCCGACGCGTTCGCAACCTTGTTACGCTTGTCTAATGGGTGGACAAACACCTCGTCGCTTAAGCTGCTCTGAAGCAGGTGTGTTTGGGCCAGTGGTAGGCATGGTCGGTCAGGCGCAAGCGCTGTTAGCGTTGCAATACCTTTCATCCCCGCATAGCTTATCCTACAGTAAAATGTTTTACTTAGATGGCCAACAGCACCAACTGCACGCGTTTAACATCACACCTAATGGGCTGTGTGAGTGTCACAGTGCTACTCACAAAACGTCGTGATATAGAGTTTTTCTACTTTATCCCTCGCCCATTGAGTCTTGCGTAAAAACTTCAACGAGGACTTGATTGACGGTTCGTGGCTAAAGCAGTTAATACGAATATGTGCATGCAAGCCGTCCCAACCGAAATGGGCATGTAATTCAGTGACTATGGTCTGTAGTGTTTTGCCATGTAAAGGGTTGTTTGGTTGACTCATAATATTCTCTATGTCTATCTTCTCACAGAATAGCATTTTTCAATTAAAATCAGTATGCTTGTTAAATAATACTAACAATAAACAAGGAATTTTCTATGCGCTTGTTTTGCTTTATTTCAACATTACTGTTGTGTGGTTCAGTCTATTCACAAACGCTTATCACCAATATTAAAGGAACGACCGTACTCGAAACGGGCGAGGTGGTTCAGTTTTCAGAACTTGCGTTTGATGGTGATACCATTAGCGCAATAGGAGACAACCTTGCCAGAGCCAATATCAAAACGGTCATTGATGGTAAGGGTCACTTCATGTTACCTGGTATTATTGACGCCCACGGCCATTTATTAGAATTAGGTCAAACCTTGATGGTAGTAGAATTGCGCGGTGCTCAGTCAGAAGCTGAGGCAGCCAAACGTGTGGCTAGTTTTGTCGCCCGTACCAACGGCGACGATTGGTTAATTGGACGTGGCTGGAATCAGGTCTTATGGCCTAATCAGACGTTTCCTACCAAGGCTTCGCTAGATGCTCTGAATATCGACCGCCCTATTGTCTTAGAACGCATTGATGGTCACGCTATTTGGGTCAATTCTAAAGCCTTGGAATTAGCGGGTATTACAGCGCAAACCACCAGTCCAAGTGGTGGTGAAATTGTCAAAGATGCAAAAGGTCAACCCACAGGCTTGTTGATTGATAATGCCATGTATATGGTGCAAAAACTCATCCCACCGGCGAGCGACGAAGCACGCTTGCAAAAACTGGCCATTGCTGGCGAACACTTACTGTCACTGGGCATTACCAGTATGCATGACGCTGGCATTAGCCATGCTGTTGCGCAGTTTTATCAAGCGCAAGCAAAGGCCAATGCATTGCCTGTTCGCGTCTATGCCATGCTGTCTGCAACGGATCCCAAACTGCCTGAAATGTTAGCACAAGGACACGTAGAAGACTCAGCAGGTATGTTGAGTATTCGCAGTGTAAAAGCTTATGGTGACGGTGCATTAGGTAGTCGTGGCGCGGCTCTGTTAGCCCCTTATTCAGATGATCCACACAATCATGGATTATTAGTGACTGCGGCAGAGTATATGCCAGTCTTGTTTGACCAAGTGATCGGCGCAGATTTTCAACTGAATTATCACGCTATTGGTGATCGTGCCAATCGTTTAGGCTTGGAACATTTTGCCAAGAGCTTCGCAACGCATGAGGACAATACCGAGCGTCACCGCATCGAACATGCACAAATTGTCAATGTGGACGATTTGGCGTTGTTTGCAAAATACAACGTCATTGCTTCTATGCAACCCACCCATGCAACCAGTGATAAAAACATGGCCGAAGACCGTTTAGGTAAGGCGCGCTTAAAAGGTGCATATGCGTGGCAAACTTTGTTGCAATCTGGATCGCGTATTGCGTTTGGTTCTGATTTTCCTGTGGAGCTCGCCAATCCCTTCCACGGTATTTATGCTGCAGTGACGCGTCAAGACAAAGAGCTTGAACCAGAAGGCGGTTGGTTAAGTCACGAGGCCGTCACACGCGCCCAAGCTTTAAAGGGTTTTACGCTTGATGGGGCTTACGCTGCCTTTCAAGATACCATGATTGGTTCTTTGGAAGTCGGGAAAAAAGCTGATTTCATCTTGGTTGACCGCGATATCATGACCGTACCTAGTCGTGAAATATATGACACACAGGTGCTACAAACTTGGATCAATGGTGAGTTGCGCTATCAAGCACAGTAAAGTTGTGTCGACACCAACGTTATAATTCAGGTTGGTGTCGAACGATTTCAATAATTTCAGTGGTTGAAATAGACGGTGTGCGCGGCAAGTAACTCACCTCACAAATGGATTTAAAGTGGTCGAACTTGCCCGCCCAATCATCTCCCATCACCAACAAATCCGCTTTGTGTTCTTTGAGATATTCCCCTTTTAACTCCAAAGCATGTTCAAAAAACACTTCATCTACAAATGCAAGTGACTGGATAATTTTCATTCGGTCTGCTTGGGAATAAATGGGATGACGCCCTTTTTTAGAGAAGTTTAGTGCGTCAGTAGAAATACCCACAATCAAATAATCACCCAAAGCACGTGCGCGTTCCAAAATATGAATATGACCAACGTGAAACACATCAAAGGTGCCAAAGGTAATTACGCGTTTCATAGGTCTCCCATTCAATATTTAATTATATGGTTAAAGCAATAGCGCATGATTTTATCAAGTTATTGCACGATTATCGACGCATTTCCAGTGTTACTAAATTGTCATATTTTAAAAATATAACTGTCATAAATGTGCAACAAAACCCTGTTAGTCTCTACAGTGTTGATATTAGAGAGTATTAAAACTTTCAAAAACACTTACACAACAATTAACAGAGAAAGCACATGTTTAAAAAACTACTAGCAACTTCAATCCTTGCAACACTTTCAACGGGTGTCATGGCTGATGTCAAAGTTTACGGTAAGGTAAATTTATCCGTTCAATCATCTGATGAAGGTACGGGCTCCCAAACAGAATTGAAAAGCAACTCATCGCGTATTGGTTTCAAAGGTAGTGAAGCGTTATCTAACGGCCTTACTATTGTTTATCAATACGAAATGCAAGTAGACGTCACGGATGAGTCAGGTGAAAAAAATCTGAAATCACGTAATCAATATGTAGGTATTAAAGGTGGCTTTGGTGAGTTATTAATTGGCCGTAACGATACTATGCTTAAACAGTCTCAAGGCAAATTTGATGTGTTTAGTGACTATGAAGGTGACCTTAAGAAATTGTGGAAAGGTGAAAACCGCATGGGCGATAGCCTCTCTTATAAAACACCTAAATTAAACGGCGTACAATTTGGCGTTAGCTACATTGTTGACGAAGACAATGATGACGCAGGTTACTCATTATCAGCAGTATACGGCGACAAAGCATTGAAAAATGGTAATTACTATGCAGCCGCGGCCGTTGATAGTGACGTGAAAGGCTTTGATGTAACACGTTTGACTTTAGGTGCAAAGCTTTCAGGCGTGAAAGTTGCTGCAATGTTACAAAACCAAGAGAATGTTGCAACCGGTGTGGATGCATCAGGTTATCTAATTAATGGTCAGTACAACGTTAATGGCTACAATCTAAAAGCCCAATTCCAAACACTAGAAGACGATCAAGGTTTCTCAGTGGGTGTTGACCGTAAATTAGGTAAAAATACCAAAGCGTATGGTTTCTATACCACATTTACACCAGATCAAGGTGAAGATGAGAAGTATCTAGCGATCGGCCTAGAGCACAAGTTCTAAGCAACGCTTCTAGACACAAATATTGTCCCCAATAAAAATCCCGCAAAGTGGAAAGCTATGCGGGATTTTTGTTTGTTGATATCTCAATAGTGCGCTTGGTTCAGATTTAAAAACCTAACGGGATCCCAAAGGCAAAGAAGCCAATCAATAATGCCGTCCAGAAAATTAAGAACGTCACAGAATAAGGCAACATGGTCACAATCAAATCACCAAACGTAAGGTTGGGCTTGTATTTACGCATAAACGCTAACACCACCCCTGAATACACCATCATGGGAGTAATGATATTCGTCGATGAATCCGCCACACGATAGGCAGCTGCGACCAAATCAGGCGTCATCTCCGGATTAACCTGATATAACATCGGGACAAATATAGGCCCGAGCAGCATCCATTTTGATGTCAATCCACCCACAAACAAGTTGATAATAGCTGTGGTAATAATAAACCCAATAATCAATAAAATGGGGAACTGTTGTAAACCCAAGGCCTCTAGAAAGCTTGCTCCCAGATATGTAATGTACGTCCCCAAACCAGAGTAACCAAGCAAACCCAGGAAGTTATAACAAAAGAACGTTAGCACCATGATATAGCCCATTGTGTTGGACTGTTTGATCATGGCGTTGATGATATCCATCAGTTTGGTATAGGTGCCTGCAGCGTAACCATAGACCGCGCCTACCACGACAAATACAAAGGTGATCAGCAAAATAATGTTGTTGGTAAACGGCGTGACCGTATTACCCGCTGCATCAGTAAACGGCGCCAAGGGTCCCATAGCCATCAACACGACGATGACCAAAGCGCCAATAAGCCCCCAAAAAGCCGCTTTTAAGCCTTTTGCTTCATGAGGCGTGACTTGGAAATCGTCCAAATTCATGTTCTCGGGTAATGCATATTTGTCATTTGCAAAACGCGGCACGACAAATTTGTTGGTCACCCAAGTGCCTAAGGCGACAAGCATAAACGTAGAGACAAAAATAAAGAAGTAGTGCATGGTCGCCGGCACGAGCGCTTCACCTGCCGCTGTGGTAAACGGCACGCCTTGGCTTTCAGCAAAAATCTGTGCGTTCATCCCGATGATCACATCGACTGGCGTCGCGGGGATCAAATTGGCACTAAACCCAGCTGAAACACCCGCAAATGCGGCCGCCATACCAATCATAGGATGCTTACCAAGCCCAGCGAACAAGAGCCCGGCCAACGGAATCAAAATCAAATACCCAGCATCAGTCGCAATCGAACTCATGATCCCTAAAAATACCACAGATGGTACTAAAGCGCGTTGCGGGAGGCGATTCCCCATCTTTTTGATAAGTGCTGCGAACAAACCTGAGTATTCAGCCACCCCTACTCCAAGCATCACAATCAAGATGACACCCAACACGCCTCCACCAAACGCCAGCCAATTTTTGACCAAAGCATTATCAAACATCCAAACTACATGCTCAGCTTGGCTCATATCTTTGATGGTGTGTACAATCTCAGATCCATCTGCTGATTGGGTCGTAAAGGTTAAGCCCCCAATAAACATGGTCAAAACAAAGGAAAAAACCAAAAAATAAATAAAGATTTGGATGGGATCGGGAATTTTTTGCCCTGCTCTTTCGATAAAAGCGATGATTTTCGAGGATGAGGTATTCGTTTCTGACATGATGTTTTTTCTTATTATTTACAATGTATTAATAATCTAGCGAATTACACCTGCGATGTACAGTATTCTCCAAGGACGCGAGGGAGGATTTCGTGTATAATTCGCGCCTTTGTTTTACCAGTCACACACAGGCCTTCATTTTGATCACCACCGCTAACATCACCATGCAATTTGGCGCCAAGCCACTTTTTGAAAATATCTCTGCCAAGTTTGGCAATGGCAACCGCTACGGCCTTATCGGTGCCAATGGCTGTGGCAAATCTACCTTGATGAAAATCTTAAGTGGTCAACTCGCGCCTTCTTCTGGCAATGTATCCGTCACACCCGGTGAAAAACTTGGGGTGTTGAGTCAAAACCAATATGCCTATGAAGAGTATTCAGTGATAGATGCGGTAATCATGGGCGACAGTGAATTATGGGCGGTCAAACAAGAGCGCGATCGTATTTATAGTTTGCCTGAGATGAGTGAAGAAGACGGCATGAAAGTGGCCGATTTAGAGACTGAATTTGCCGAGATGGATGGCTATACAGCTGAGAGTCGTGCAGGCGAGTTATTAGTTGAAGCGGGGATCCCTGAGTCCAGCCACTGGGGGTTGATGTCGCAATTACCACCAGGGCAAAAATTGCGCGTATTGTTAATGCAGGCCTTGTTTGCGCAACCAGATATTCTGCTGCTCGACGAACCGACCAACAACTTGGATATCTATACCATCAACTGGCTGGCCGATGTACTCAATCAACGCAAGTGCACCATGATCATCATCTCGCACGACCGCCATTTTTTGAACCAAGTCTGTACGCACATGGCTGATATTGACTATGGTGAGCTGCGCATCTATCCGGGGAACTATGAGGAATACATGGCGGCAGCGGCGCTCGTGCAAGAACAACTATTAAATGAAAACAAAAAGAAAGCGACGGAAATCGAAGAATTAAAGAGCTTTGTGGCGCGTTTTTCTGCGAATGCATCAAAAGCGAAGCAGGCTACCTCTCGCGCACGTAAGCTTGAAAAAATAGAGTTGGCGGAAGTCATCCCCTCCTCTCGTCAATTCCCTTACATCACGTACAAGCAGCACAAAAAGCTGCATCGTCAAGCACTAGAACTCACGCATGTTGCACATGGTTTTGATGGCGAGACCTTGTTCAAATCGGGCGAAGTGTTGTTAGAAGCTGGTGCTAAAGTTGCCGTAATAGGTGAAAATGGTGCGGGTAAAACCACGTTTTTGAAGTGCTTGATGTCCGAGTTAACGGTGAACGAAGGTGTGATCAAGTGGTCAGAAAACGCGACCATTGGCTACTGCCCACAAGATTCCTCAGCAGATTTTGCCGAAGACAAAACCTTGTTTGAGTGGTTATCACAATGGCGTCAACCCAATCAAGATGATTTGTTTGTCCGCAGTATTTTGGGGCGGCTGTTGTTCACTTCAGATGAAGTCAATAAAAGCGTGACCGTGTGCTCAGGTGGAGAGAAAAACCGTCTGATGTTTGGCAAACTGATGATGATGGACGTCAATGTCTTGATCATGGACGAACCGACCAACCACATGGATATGGAGGCGATTGAGTCATTGAATAAAGCGTTAGCGGCTTTTGATGGAACACTGATTTTTGTCAGTCACGACCGTGAATTTGTCTCATCGTTAGCTGATCACATTATTGAAATCAAAGATCGGCAACTTCACTATTTTCCCGGTACGTTTGCAGAGTACACCAGCAAACAATAACGGTATTAACGCTGGCAACCGAGCACGTTATGTAAACTAAATCAGCTATCCCCACGTTTAAAGTAGTAAACGTGGGGATAGCTGATGTATTTTGCACAACCATTCAGCAGACTATTGCTCGGCTCATTGCTTTACATAATCGCCTGTTATGTAAACGCTGTCCCTGCTCACAATCAGACTCATGCAGATACCTTCGCGGCGCAACTCAAGCAACAGGTCGTAAACGCATTACAAGCTTCTGAGCAAACGGAGATGTTAAACAAGGTCAAAGGGACAAAGATTGGGTTCAATCTCGATGTAGATGCGCACGATGTTGCCTTTGCTGAGCACGAACAAAACAGAGTCATCAGCATCTCATCTGCTTTTGTAGAACATGTTTACACTTTTATTCACAACCATATTCCACCACAAATACAACAGCAATATCCCAACGCGACGCCTCAGTATCTGATTGAGCTCGCGCTGACCGATATTATCCTACATGAACTAGGGCATCACGCCCTGGATTTGTTTTACAACCAGTTTACCCCTGTACGTTTTGTCCCTCGAATGGAAGACGAAGCCCAAAACTGGGCCATGCAGATGAAAGTCAATATGGATGTAGATCCACACGAACTCGGGCAGTTGCTAACCTTATTTGCACTGCAGGATTTAATGCATTCTGAGTATCACAGCGCAGCAGTCCCTCGCTATCAGGCCAACAAACTCAAGGACAAAATTGACTATGCATGTTTAGGGACGTTTTCGCAGCAAGCAGAGGCGTTATGTGAGCGGTTTGGTGTGGAGTAGTGATGAGGCGAATGCGTTATCCCTCCTATCCAAGTCGCACAAATTAACCATACAGTGCCAGTCCAATAGACTAATTCAGATCCTAGACGAGCCCAATTATATCTACATATTGGGACGTTTATGATCATAAAACTAAAATTAATTTGTCACCTTTTATTCACCTCTTTCGACTAATTTACTCAAGAATTTAAGCATTGAAAATCTGAACAAATAAGGTAATTAGTATGCAAAATCTCTTACATTAAGTGCAATCGCAATTACAGCCTTACTTTCTGGCTGTACTTTAGATGGTGATAATGGCGCAACCGGACCCTCAGGGCCACAAGGTGCACCTGGAATAGCTGGCCCCCAAGGTTTACAAGGTAGTCCAGGCATTGATGCTAGTCGTAGTATAAAACTCTCTTTGATAGGTCGTTCACTGATAGAAGCAGAAAAAGGCTCAGCAGAGATTATCCAATACCATGCTGCGACTCAAACAGTCTATGCGACTTGGACGGCGCAAAATAAAGTAGCAATGATACCTTTAATCAATCTCGGTGAAGGTGCACTAAATAATACTTTCACTGCAGATACGTTAACAGAAACTTCGTTTGATATTGAGAGCTCTGTAAACGGAGTTAAAATTTCAGGTATGAATTCACTAGCAGTTAACGGAGATATACTGGTGTAATCCCCCCATTTCAAGTAGCAAAAATAACTAGACTATCACGCTGCTTGTAA
>JBEVCF010000046.1:405-3017 GCA_040514355.1 Glaciecola sp. | reverse complement strand
TTATTAACGCATGAAAATTTTTATTCGACTCTGTTTTATTCGATTCTGTATTACGATATTAAAGGTGACGCTTTCCAACGAAGAGCAAAGTTTTAGAAAAGAATCACCAAAAAGATAACTTCATGAGTATGTTCAATATTCAGTTTCTTTTCAACCATTTGTTCAAAAAGTAGCCGCGCATTTCATTTCATATTGCATTTCGTTTGCAAAAATATTGGCCGAATGGTAGTATTCGACGCCCTTTAAAAAGGGCACATCAAACTGATGTACACAGTTGATTTTGGTCGCAAAAATCAACACCATTAAATACTTACTTGGAGACATACAATGTCTGAAGCAATCTTCAATTTAGAAGCACAAGTCAGAACTGACTTAGGGAAAGGTGCGAGCCGCCGCCTACGTCGTGAAGACAAAGTTCCTGCGATCCTTTACGGTGCGGACAAAGAGCCAGTTTCATTAACACTAGCTCACAACAAACTCGTTCAAGCATCAGAGTTTGAAGCATTTTACTCTCACGTATTAACGTTAGATATTGCTGGTGAAAAAGTCGAAGCTATCGTTAAAGATATGCAACGCCATCCTTATAAGCCTAAGATTTTACACGTTGACTTCTTACGCGTTGATGCGAACAAATCTGTACACACAATTGTACCGGTTCACTACATCAACGAAGAAACAGCACCTGCAATCAAAACACAAGGCGGTCACGCTGAGCACCACATTGCCGAAATCGAAGTAGCTTGTTTGCCTGGTAATTTACCAGAGTTCATCGAAGTTGATTTAACTGATGTTGAATTAGGGCAAACTTTACACTTATCGGACGTAAAATTCCCAGAAGGCGTGTCTTCTGTTGAATTAGCCAAAGGTGAGTCACACGACCTTGCTGTTGTTACTATTAAAGCAGCGAAAGGTAAAGCAGCAGACGCTGCTGAAGGTGAAGCAGACAGCGAGTAATATCGTTGACTGACATCAAACTTATCGTGGGTCTGGGTAATCCAGGCCCCGAATATCACAACACTCGACACAACGCGGGTGAAATGTTTGTCTCTTCTCTGGCACGCACCTTCTCGTGCACACTCAAGCCAGAATCAAAATTTTTCGGCATGACTGCCAGAACGACCATTGCGGGACGCGATGTACGGTTGCTCTACCCCACCACATTTATGAACAATAGTGGTAAAGCTGTGGCTGCCATTGCGCAGTTTTACAAAATAGATGTGGCAAACATTTTAGTCGCTTACGATGAACTCGATTTACCCCCAGGCATTGCCAAATTAAAGGTTGGAGGTAGCTCCAGTCAAAATGGCATTCGGGATATTGTTAAAGCGCTGGGTAACCAAAAAGATTTTTTACGCCTGCGTCTTGGTATTGGTCATCCTGGCCACAAAAGCCGAGTGACAGGTTATGTGCTTGGCAAAGCACCCCGAGCAGAACAAGACAAACTCGATGCGGCGATAGATGAAGCCATTCGCGCAACGGAAATTTTAATAAAAGACGATTTGCTTAGCGCACAACAGCGTTTACATAGCTTTTCGGCAGCATAACTACTAGGAATTCTCTCATGGGTTTTAAATGTGGCATTGTTGGCTTGCCCAACGTCGGTAAATCTACACTATTTAATGCATTGACCAAAGCAGGCATTGAAGCAGCAAACTTCCCGTTTTGTACTATTGAACCTAACACAGGTGTAGTACCTGTACCAGACACGCGGTTAGATGCCTTAGCTGCGATTGTTAACCCTCAGAAAGTCATCCCAACGACTATGGAATTTGTCGATATTGCAGGGTTGGTAGAAGGTGCCTCTAAGGGTGAAGGCCTAGGCAATAAATTCTTAGCCAATATCCGTGAAACGGATGCCATTGGTCATGTCGTGCGTTGTTTTGAAAATGAAAACATCGTGCACGTAGCGGGTAAAGTCGACCCGCAAGAAGATATTGATGTCATCAATACCGAATTGGCATTAGCCGATTTGGATACGGCAGAGAAAGCGATACTACGCGTTGGTAAACGCGCTAAAGGCGGTGATACAGATGCAAAATACGAATTAAAAGTGTTAGAGAAAATCAAGCCGCACTTAGATGAAGGTTTGTTACTGCGTGCCCTGCCCTTAGAAAAAGAAGAATTAGCGGCTATTCAGTACATGCACTTTTTGACCCTCAAACCGACCATGTACATTGCGAATGTCAATGAAGACGGGTTTGAAAACAATCCTTATCTGGACAAAGTCAAAGCAATTGCAGAGGCTGAAAACGCCGTAGTTGTGGCTGTGTGCGCGGCAATCGAAGCTGAAATCTCTGAATTAGATGATGAAGACAAAGCGGAGTTCCTTGATGAAATGGGCTTAGAAGAGCCAGGGCTTAACCGCGTAATACGTTCTGGCTACAGCTTACTCACTTTGCAAACTTACTTCACCGCTGGCGTGAAAGAAGTCAGAGCGTGGACATACCCAGTGGGATCAACTGCACCACAAGCAGCGGGCAAAATTCACACTGACTTTGAAAAAGGCTTTATCCGTGCTGAAGTCATTGGCTTTGATGACTATGTGGCACACCAAGGCGAGCAAGGTGCCAAAGATGCTGGAAAGTGGCGTTTAGAAGGAAAAGAATACATTG
>JBEVCF010000046.1:0-395 GCA_040514355.1 Glaciecola sp. | reverse complement strand
AAGACGGCGACGTGATCCATTTCCGTTTTAATGTATAAAGGCATTTTTACTCAGTTAAACAGGTTTTAACCGTCCTGATTGTATGTAAAAACAACGATAAATGGCCTGCTTGTAGAAATATACAGCAAATAGGCCATTTTTCACAAAAAAGGTTTGACGAGGGGCGTGGTTATATACATAATACGCACCACTTTGATTGAGGGTCTCCTCGAGCAAATATGGCTACGTAGCTCAGTTGGTTAGAGCACATCACTCATAATGATGGGGTCGCAAGTTCGAATCTCGCCGTAGCCACCACTTTTTCTTCACCACAAGATAAAGTGCGTAATAAGTGTTGTATGCGGGAGTGGTGGAATTGGTAGACACGCTGGATTTAGGTTCCAGTGCTTCACGGC
>JBEVCF010000045.1:0-37726 GCA_040514355.1 Glaciecola sp. | reverse complement strand
AAATTTTGTTAACAACTCATTCATAAGTTTTACAAAATGACCGTAAGGTGTAACAACAATAAAGCAAAAATTGTTGAAAAAATCACACACCTTGTCATTTTTGGAAACATACTTTTTCCATTAGTGGCTTTTTCATTTTGTCATCCACTACTAATGTGCGTCTCCAGTAACTCAACAAACGTAGGAACACACATACAATGAAAAAGATTTTAACTACTACAGCTGCTGCTGTTTTATTAGGTTTATCTTCGCAAGCAAACGCTGCGGTAGAATTAGTTAACACTGGCGATACGAAAGTCACACTTGGCGGTTTTGTTAAGATGGACGTACGTCACGTCAACGGTGACCTTTATCGCGACAATTACTGGATTGGCTCTGCAACTCCAATTGCTGGTGGCACCAGCCAAACTGACTTCAACGCAACGCAATCACGTGTTCAACTTAAAGTACAACACGGTAAAGTAACCGGTGTTATCGAAGCTGACTTTGATACAGCTGAAGGTAACGAAGTTATTTCTAACTCGTCTGGTATGCGTATTCGTCACGCATTTATCAAGTGGGATAACTGGTTAGTGGGTCAAACATGGTCTACGTTTATGCCTTTACACGCCCTTGCTGAAACACTTGATTTTGGTGGCGCACACGTAGGTGAAGCGTTTATCCGTCAAGGTCAGATCCGTTACACTAACGGCGGTTTCTCATTCGCACTTGAAAACCCACAAACATTTGGTGGTGGCGCCGGTGAAGCAAAAGAATCGATGCCTGACATCGTTGCTCGTTATGACTTTAAAGGTGACTGGGGTCAAGCCAACGTGGGTGCACTGATTCGTAAAGTAGACCAAACAGGTATTGATGA
This sequence comes from Glaciecola sp., assembly GCA_040514355.1. Classification (GTDB taxonomy): domain Bacteria; phylum Pseudomonadota; class Gammaproteobacteria; order Enterobacterales; family Alteromonadaceae; genus Opacimonas. Next base: position 36,870 of record JBEVCF010000045.1, on the reverse strand, counting down.
AACTGCGATTGGTATCAATGCAGCAGCCAAAATCAAAATGGGCGGCAAAAATGACCTTCGCGTATCTGTAGCGAAAGGCGAGTACGGTCGTTATGTTGGTACTGTTGCGGTTCCTGACGTTATCACTGTAGACGGCGAAACAAAAGTTGAAGAAGGTACATCTTTCACAGCAGCTTACCGTTTATTCTGGAACGACACAGCTCGTACAACTATTTTCTACGGTCAATCAACGACTGACCTAGGTGACCGCGATCGTTCACACTTAGGTGTTAACTACATCAACTCAATCACGCCTAAGCTTAAAGCGGGTGTTGAGTTTGGTAAATACACGCAAGACGAAGCGACTAAGCTTAGCTCTAACTACTTAATGTTCTCAGCTGTTTACGCGTTCTAAGCACCGTTTACACCGAACATAAAAAAACAAAAACCGTCATATGTTGCATGACGGTTTTTTTGTGACTGATGAATATGCCAAAGGCAAAGCCACGCTTTGCGGCAACGCAAATACTTAATTGAAATACGAAGCTTTGCTTTGATATGCCTCACGAAAGTGCTCAATTAACATGCGCAGTTTTTTATCCGGTTGTCGCATTCTTGGGTAAACAGCATAAATGCCCACTTTCTTAGCCGTATACTCTTTCAATACTTCTACCAAATCTCCGTTTTCAATATCTTCATGGACTAGTGCATAAGGCAGATAAGCCAAGCCTAAATCGGCCAGTGCGGCTTGTCGCAATGCATTCAAATCCCCGGAGCAAAATGACCCATTGACCTGCACGACATATTCTTCTGTGCTATTGGCAAAACGCCAAGCGGCCGGTCCAGACGTTTCGTGCTTGTACAACAAACAGTTGTGGTATTCCAACTGTGTGGTGTTTTGCGGAATACTGTTTTTGCGAATGTATTCTGCAGTAGCAACGATGACCCAATTCGAATCGACTAAACGACGCGCCATTAAACTGGAATCTTCCAGCACACCGGTGCGAATAGCCAAGTCAAAACCTTCATCTAATAAATCGACCACGCGATCATCCACACTGAGCTCGATACTGATTTCTGGGTGGGCTTTGCAAAACTCGGCTATGGCTTGGTTTAAAATCAAACGAGAGGACACTGCCGGTGCAGTCAATTTGATCTTACCAGACAAAGTATCACTATAACCGGTTACAGCATCTTGGGCTTCTTGCAAGGCATTCTTGGCAAGTTTCGCCTTTTGATACAGGGTTTCACCACCATCCGTGAGTGACAATTTTCGCGTCGAGCGATACATGAGCTGCATGTTCAGTGCTTCCTCTAGCCTAGAAATGCGCTTGCTGACCACCGAGTTGGTAATTTCTTGTTGTTGTGCCACTTTCGAAAAAGATCCCGCCTCAACCACTTGTACAAATAAAAAAATATCATCCGCTTTTATATTTGCCATGTTCTTTCCATATCTATCAAAATCCTACCCAATATTATATGATTTTTGGAAACTGACCATTGCACGATCGTCTATATAAAGGCATTTTAAAAACACGTATTGTGGACAGATATTTTAGGTACTGAGAAGGAGCTGTGTGATGCAAGCTCAATATTTACAAGCGTTAGAGAACATTTTATCTGCAGACCAAATTATCCATGACTTGGCGCGTCGCCGTGCTTATGGGACAGATGCCAGCTTTTATTCTTTAACGCCTGCTCTGGTATTACAAGTGGATAACCTGACGCAAATCCAAGATGTGATAGCGCTGAGCTTTCTCCACCAAGTCCCTGTCACTTTTCGCGCTGCAGGGACCAGTCTATCGGGTCAAGCCATTACCGATTCGGTATTGATCACACTCTCCCCTCAGTGGCGCGGGCATGAAATCTTAGACGACGGTGCCAAAATCACATTACAACCCGGTGTTGTTGGTGCCGACGCCAATCGCTATCTGGCACCTTATCAACGCAAAATAGGACCCGACCCCGCGTCGATCAATGCGTGTAAAATTGGTGGTATTGTCGCTAATAATGCCTCTGGTATGTGCTGCGGTGTCGCCAAGAATACCTTCTATACCATGGCCGAAATGACCATCGTGCTAGCTGACGGCACAGCTGTTAATACCGCCGATCCAGATAGTGTTGCCGCATTTCGCCTCTCGCATGCGGAAATGCTGGACAATCTGGCTCAATTAGCCCATGAAGTACAATCTGACGAAACCTTGTCCCAGCTGATCGCACACAAATACCGTTTAAAAAACACCACAGGGTACTCCCTCAATGCGCTCACTGATTACACCGACCCTGTGGCCATCTTAAGTCACTTGATGGTCGGTTCAGAGGGTACACTTGGCTTCATTGCGGATATTACCTATAACACTGTACCAGAGCATCCATACCGCGCTACCGGTCTATATTTGTTCAATACGGCCACAGTCGCTTGTCGACTGTCGGCCAAACTCCGCGATTACCCTGTCGACGCTGTAGAATTATTAGATCAGCGCGCACTGAACTCCGTACAAGGCAAACCTGGCTTACCTGATAGTTTTTGCCAAAGAGACATGTCTTGTACCGCCTTACTGATCGAAACGGCTGCCAGCGATCAGGCGACCTTAGATGCTCAGCTAATTCAGTTAGCCGAAGTAGTCGGTGACGCGCAGCCAATTGAACAAATTGCCTTTTCACAAGACCGTGAACTCAGTCAAAAGCTATGGGCGATCCGCAAAGCCACCTTCCCAGCCGTTGGTGCAGTGCGGGAAACCGGTACAACGGTGATCATCGAAGATGTATCTTTCCCCCATGAAGTCCTTGACCAAGGTCTGGTTGGCTTACAACGCTTGTTTGATAAGTATGGCTACAGTGAAGGATTGATCTTCGGCCATGCCCTTGCCGGTAACTTGCATTTTGTTTTCACTCAAGCCTTTGATACCCCAGAACAAATCAAGCACTACGATGACTTTATGCGCGATGTTGCGCAATTGGTGGCGGTTGACTTTGGTGGCGCACTCAAAGCCGAACACGGTACAGGGCGTAACATGGCCCCCTTTGTCGAATTAGAATGGGGCGAAAAAGCCTACTCAGTGATGCAGCGCATCAAAGCGATCATTGATCCGACGCGCATTCTCAATCCTGGCGTGATCTTAAATGATGACGACCAAGCCCACATCAAAAATCTCAAAGCCCTACCGCGTGCGAATGACATCGTGGATAAATGCATCGAATGCGGTTTTTGCGAACCGGTTTGTCCATCTAAAGATCTGACTTACACGCCGCGTCAACGCATTGCCATTTGGCGTCGTATTCAGCAGCTCAAAGATCGTGAGTATTTGATTGATGCTGAACGACAAGAATTGGGGGATCTGGAACATGCTTATCAATATTATGGTATCGATACCTGTGCGGCCACGGGACTGTGCGCCGAACGTTGTCCTGTCGGGATCAACACTGGTGATTTGATCCGCGCATTAAGAGCAGAAAAAGTCGGTAAACTCGGTACCATCATCGCAAAGTTTAGTGCGGAACAGTTTGCACCGATTACCCGTATTGCCAGCCACACGTTATCTGCGGCCTCTAAAATCAGCAGTATTTTAGGTCCCGTTACCACCAACAAAGTTGGGCAACTACTACATCGTGGTAGCACAGGGGTCGTGCCGTTGTGGTTTGCAAGTTATCCCCAAGGCGTCAAGGCCGATGCGGTAAAACGTGTGTCACAGACTCGGACACTGTCACCCAACACAATAATTTATTTCCCTAGTTGCGCCAGTCGCACGATGGGGCCAAGTCTTGCCAGTAAAGACCAACGCAATTTAATCGATGTGACAGTCAGCGTATTAGAAAAAGCTGGATACAGTGTGGTGTTACCCGAAGCCGTCGATGGACAATGCTGTGGCATGCCATTTAATTCTAAAGGGTTAAACCGCTTTTCTGACCAAAAAGGACAAGCTTTACTCGATGCTTTATCTGAGGTGTCACAACAAGGTACTTACCCTATCATTTTCGACAGCAGTCCCTGTAAATTGCGTTTAAAAGAGTTAGGGACTGAATTACCCATTTATGAATCGTGTGAATTCATGGCGCAATTTGCGCTGGATAAATTGTCCATCACGCCTGCGCAAACACAAATTGCCCTACACGTCACCTGTAGTAGCCAGAAAATGGGCTTGCAATCGGCTTTACAAACCATCGCCGAGCGCTGTGCCACGTCGGTAGTCCAACCCGAAGGGATCCACTGCTGTGGTTTTGCCGGTGATAAGGGTATGACGACGCCAGAACTGAATGCTAGCGCGTTGTCGACCTTGCGTTCACAAGTTAAAGAGTGCAGTGCGGGATATAGCAATTCAAAAACCTGTGAAATAGGACTCAGTCACCACGCGGGGATTGATTATCAATCGTTGTTGTATTTACTGGATGACACCTCAACGGCTAGAGCGTAGCGAGGGCAAGCTAGATAGATTTGCGATGGGAAAGCACAATGTGTTCCCACTGTTATAACAGTGGGAACAACACAGTATGACTTATTTAAGTAATTTTAGTGAAACAGGTACGACATAGTTCGCGCCTTGAGAGGTCGCAATTGCGCCCATCAATGCAAACAATACGTTCACTAGACCGAGTACCGTTAAAAACGCTGTACCAAACAATACCGATACTACGACACTTGCAATCAACAGCGTGATCCCAAAATTAATTGCTTGTTTGGCTTGCTGTTGCACATAGGGTTGTTCTTTTTGCATAAAACCAAAAATCAAACCGGCAAACACACCTAAAAACACAGATGCTAACCACATCACCATCGATGTGTTTTTTGCGTCTTTAGATTGTGTCGCAACAGTAAAATGAGTTGAATTATCTGCTGTAGACATGACTTCCTCCTTGAGTTGAATATAAGTATAGACAGTAATGCCCAACATAATAGCAGAAATAATCTTACTATCTGTATCTCTTGCTTCGCTATTGGTCTTAAGTGTTACCGTTTGCGCACGTGCTTGTACTGCGTCGCACAATAGCCACGGTTCACGTCTTTAGAACGCAGTGCACCGTGTTTGGTGTTGCGCCCTGATACTCTAGCTCGCCAGTTATTGAAAGTTTTGCGTTTTAGGTTCGCGCGCATTAATCTAATGACAGCCTGCTCGGGCAAGCCGAACAGAGCTTCAATCGCCTCAAAGGGGGTGCGATCTTCCCACGCCATTTCAATCACGCGCGAAATATCCTCATCATCCAGAGGTTCGGTTTGTCTGACTGAACGGTGTTTGGCAGATTGTGCTTGTGGGGTTTTGGGAAAGTCTTTCATACAAACGTTTGTTGTGGTTTATCTATGTATACGCCAATTTGTGACATCTGGTTTAGCGATTGTGGGCAGATTTGGGCTCGATCGTAGTGCGATATGCCATGCGTTTTTCATTCACTAAATGCAATAATTCAGCCGCCGCATACGCATCTGACATGGCGCGGTGATGACGCTGCATCTCAATGCCAAAATGACGTGTCAAATTGGCGAGTGAATAGGATGGCAAACCCGGAAACGCTTTGCGCATCTCTCGCACGGTGCATAATTTTGGACGGGAAAAATGCTGTTCGATACGACTAAATTCGGCTTTGATAAACGAGAAGTCAAAGTTAACATTGTGCGCCACAAACACGCAGCCTTGGGTGAACTCAGACAGCGATTGCGCGATCTCAGCAAAAATAGGTGCATCCGCCACCATCTCATCATCAATCCCCGTGAGCTGGGTAATATTACGGGGGATATGGCGCTGTGGATTGATTAAACTGTGCCAACGGTCAACGATGACACCATTCACTACTTTGACGATACCGATCTCGGTGATGCGGTGTTGCGCGGCACGTCCTCCTGTCGTTTCAATATCGACCACGACATACGGTTGTTGCGGATTCAAGCCCCATTCGACAGTGGTGATATCCACCACAAAACCTGAGTCTTGTAATGCGGCAATCGACAAGAGCTGGTTTTTGCGCAAACAATCCCCCTCGGCTTTGATCTCTTCAAAGCGCAGTTGCCCTTGGTCGATCACCATGATATCGGGAAAGCCATCTTTGTACGCAGCGTAATCTCGAGCCATCGCGCGCAACATCGCTATGATCCCAGCATGGTGAGCATGCTCGACAAAGGCCGTCAATAAACCAAGGATCCGTTTGTGCCAACGAAAGATCCCATTGGGTTTGCCATAATGCTGCGTTGCTTGTTGCGTAAGATGATGTAACAACGCCGGTTGACTATCCAAGCGAGTTAATAACGCTTCAATTGCGGTTTGCGCTTGTTGGTAAAAATCATTGTGCACGATATAACTGGGCCTGAGGTCAAATTCATTGCCCACCGGCGCATCACTAGCAAACAATATTGGCCAATACACCAAACCAAACAAACTTTTCCACAATTCATTTTCGGTGCGATAACTGTCAATCCCCAGTTGTTGGTAATGCTCGACCACGGCGCGTTCAACACGGTTTTTGTGCACTTCTTCCAACACAATTGTATGCTTGGCCGCACGTAACAAGTCCGTCAAGCGACTAGTTTTTTTCTTGTGATACTTTCGTGCCAAAAAGTCTTCTGCAAACATGAGTAAATCAGCGTTAGGAGGCTGCTCAATAATGTCCTGCAGACGCGTTTCCACCCCTGCAATATCACCAGCTTGATAATCCAGTCGCAGGATTTTTTCTTGGGCTTTGGCGTGATTTGAACGCAACAAAAATTGTCTAGCGCACAGCGGATCTTTATCTAACAAGCGTTTGCCTAAATGCCAACACACACTATCGTTGAGTTGCTCTGCCATGGTGCCCACCACATTTGGCAGTGCCTCTACAGCAGGTATCGGTAGTTCAGGTTGTTGGCGGATCTGTTCTTTTAAACAGGCCCAGTAATACGCTGAACACGCTTCCTCCAGTGCGTCAAAACGCGCTTGCGTGGCACCTGCCTTGCGAGTGCGTATGATCCCCATATCGCGCAGCGAAAATTGATTGAGTTGTCCACGCACATGGCCAAAAAACAAGAATAATAAGTAATGAGTAGTGGCGTCCACGCCTCGGTTTAGCCACTGCTCAGCCAGTAAACTGGCAGACCAGCGACGATAATCAATTGTTTCGCAGGCGACATCAACGAGCTCAGCCTTGGCAGCCGATTTTTTGAATGTCGTTGCTCCTTGCTCAGTGAGTAGCTGCACCAACTCAGGTTTAGTCAGGTGCGCCAAGCAAGTATGTAGTTCTGTCTCATCTATGGCAGTTAACCAACCTAAAGCGCGTGCTTGTACAATCGCAGCGTGAGGGTTTTGAATTTCTTCATAGTACAAGCTCGATAATTTGATAAAAGAGGCTTTGCGATTGAGTGCGCGCACCAAAACACATTGAACATTATGTGCTTGGGCTTCAAATGTGGCGATAAAGGCTCTATCTTGGGGGCGCAACAATGCCTCACAATGCATGGTGATGTAATGCAAAAACTCTTGAAAATGTGTGAGGTAGTAGAATGTTGGTAACTGTCGCATACAATTAGTGTATATTTATACAGTTACTTTGTCATTATTTTTTGTTTTTTCACCCAAGCGACATGTTGAGCAACCAAGGGATCAGCCGTTAACTTCGCGTACGTATTAAATTGCTTAGCCAAAGTCATCTCATCGTACAATTTGTGGATCCCGACATGACATTGACGACAAATATTGATCCCCAATGCCAACGTTGCTTTGTCTGCGTGTTTTTTAAAAAAATTCCGGCGGTGCATTTTGCGCGGAATGAGATGGTGAAACGTCAGTTTAGTGTGACGTTGGCACAACACACAGCCACCTTTTTTCAGTCGGCGCAAGGTCGCAACACCATCATTTTTATCTATATCCAACATTGTGCTAAACCAAACTCTGCCCTTTTCGTACAAATTACGATTTAGTTACGGATAGAAGTACCCATGAGTTTAACAGAGAGTAGTGTTTTTGAGTGTCCCTATTGCATGGTAGTCAATGATATTGATATCGACATGCACAATGATCTTAACCAAAACCAGATTGTCGATTGCCAAATCTGCTGCGCACCAATTGAGGTCTATATTCAAGACACGGGTTGGGGGCTTGAGATTATTGCCAAGCGCGATGACGAGTAAAGATGATGATTTTTTCTGACAGCGATATTGCCCAAATGCCACAGCGCTACCGCGCAAATTTTATTAATTGCCTTTCGGGATTCAAAAGTGCCAATCTTGTCGGCACGCAAAATCAAGACGGACAAACGAATTTGGCGATTGTCAGTTCGGTCTTTCATGTCGGCGCCAATCCCCCTTTACTCGGTATGATCATGCGTCCCCATACGGTACCACGTGATACCTTACAAAATATCAAAGACAGCGGAGTGTATACACTCAACGCAGTGCCCGTAGCCCACGTTGAGGCAGCCCACCAAACCTCTGCCCGCTACGACGAATCGGAGTTCACTGCGGTTGGCTTGACTCCACATTATACTTCTACGCTCAATGCGCCTTATGTTGCTGAATCACCTTTGCGGATTGGCCTTGAATTGGCCCAACGCGAAGTTATCGAACTAAACCAAACTGAACTGGTCATTGGACGCGTAGTGGAAGTCTTTGTTGACAATAATATCATTACAAACGATGGGTATATTGATATCGAACAATTGCAAATTGCCACCATTTCGGGTTTAGATACGTATCACAAAACGACTAAAATCAATCGTTTTAGTTACGCTAAACCCAATGAACCCTTAGAAAAATTATAGTATGACGACTGATTTGGACCCTAACTTCGACCAATTATTGCTAATTTGTGGCTTTATCAGTGTGATAGTTATTGCCTTTGTATTGTTTGTGATCAAACTTCCCCAAGAAGAAAAAGATTACACTCAACCGCGCACACCAAAAAATTGTGCACGTGATGAAAATGAAGATAGTGAGTTTTAATCCCCAAGGAGAAACGAATGAGTAAATTAAATCGCCGTGATTTTTTGAAATTATCTGGCTCAGCCTTAATTGGCATGACTTTAGGTGGTGTGGCTTTGCGTAGTTATGCAGAAACCCCTAAAGTCGATCCTGCTAGCCCGCAAGCGTCCGCCCTAAAATATGTGCATGACTCTGCGGTAGAGGGGCAGAATTGTGCTAATTGTGTCTACATTCAAGCCGATGCCGGCGAATGGCGCCCTTGTGCTCTATTCCCTGGACAAGCCGTATCAGAAAAAGGTTGGTGTGCCGCTTGGGCAAAAAAATAATCTTGCCGCGGTATTAATGGAGAACCTCAAATTTATTTTCGGTGTGTTGCGCTAAAGCGATTTTACTGGTTATGTTTGAGGTTCTTGCCTTGTTCTTTGGCTTGGTAAAGCGCACGGTCTGCATCTGCTGCAGAACACCCAGGCAATAACAACGCGAATTCTTCTCCACCATAACGCGCAAACAATTCATCACTGTGAACGCCAAAGGGCTTTAATTGTTGGGCAACAAGTTGCAACACTTCATCACCCGCTTGGTGACCATACATCGTGTTATAGGCTTTAAAATTATCCACATCAACCAAAATGAGGCTAAAACAGGTTTTGTTTTTGATACAATAATGCTGGATTGTACGATTGACAAAGACGCCTTCTGCTTTCACTATGCATAGGCTTTAAATGGAGACACAAGCCATGTATCAAACTCTATCGACGACCTTTTTTTCACTGCTAGTATTACTCGTAAGTTCATTTTCATACTCCAGCATAGCTGAAGACGCCAAACCCATACCTGATGTGCAAATTAGTCAAACTGAACACGAAGCTAACATCAATGGCACCAAAGTAAAGTACAAAGTGATTGCCGGCGATCATCACCTCTTTGATGACGAGGGTAAGCCCAAAGCCAATATCTTCTCAACGGCCTATTTTAGGACTAATACCAAAACCACCAACCGCCCTGTGCTCTTCATCTTTAATGGCGGCCCAGGTTCTTCTAGCGTATGGTTGCACATGGGTATTTTTGGACCCAAGCGCGTCGTGCTTCCCAGTGACGCCGAGCGTGTTGGCGCGCCACCTTATATGCTGGCAGATAACCCCAAGAGCCTTTTAGATATCGCAGATATGGTCTTTATCGACCCACCGGGTACAGGTTACTCCAAGCCTCTTGGCACATACTCTGGTGAAGATTTCTGGGGGGTGCGTGAAGATGCTGTCGTGATGTCTGATTTTGTGCGTGCCTTTACGCGCAAACACAATTTGTTTAACCGTCCTAAATACCTAGCGGGAGAAAGTTACGGTACTACTCGTGCAGGAGCGATGGTGCGTGAACTTCAGTCCGGTTGGGGTTCACTTGATCTCAGTGGCGTGATGCTCATCTCTTCCATTGTGGATTTTGCGACAGGGGATTTTCAAGCCGGTAACGACCTACCTCATATCACCTTCTTACCGACATTTGCGGCTACTGCTTGGTACCACAACGCCATCGATCGCACTGTATATCCAGAATTAGCACCCTTCTTAGACGAAGTCCGTGGCTTTGCTTTAAATGAATATGGCACAACTTTATTAAAAGGCAGTCTTGCCAGTGTTGATGAGCGCAAACTGGTACTGGAGAAACTCCAAGCTTATACCGGTTTGTCTAAACGCTTTTTAGAACAAAGCGATTTGCGGATCAACGAATTCCAATTTATGAAAGAGGTTTTGCGCGACCGCAATGTGCGAGTGGGCCGTTTAGACAGTCGTTATGTTGGGGAAGACGCAGATAAAGTCTCGTATCAATTTGCGGCCGATCCTTCTGGTTATGCTATCGATGGCGCTTATACCGCTTTGCTAAATGACTACCTACGCACCGACCTTGGCGTTGACCGCGATGAACGCTATCACATCCTTAGCGGCAAGGTCTTTAGCTCATGGAATTGGCTATATGAGCGCAATGCACGCAGCCAAGGTTATCTCAATGTCACCCCGTTTATTGCCCAAGCCCAACGCGAAAACAAAGATTTTCGTGTATTTGTGGCCAATGGGTATTATGATCTCGCCACTCCATTTTTTGCGAGTGAACACTCCATGCACCGTCACGGCATTGATTTAGATCGGGTCACCATGACGTATTATGAGGCAGGTCACATGATGTATATTCATGAACCCTCATTGATTGCGCTGAGTGATGACATTCGCGCCTTTTTAGCAGGACCGCAATAACCGTGGCATTTATCCAACTCAAAATTAACATGGTCGCCGAGCACGCAGAAGCCCTTGGTGACATGCTTATGGGCAACGGCGCTCAAGCTGTGACCTTTGTCGACGCCAAAGACACGCCTTTGTATGAACCTAAACCGGGTGAAGTGATGCTCTGGCCAGACACGCAAGTAGTCGGCTTATTTGATGCAGCCATGCCCATGGAGCCCATCATCCAACGCTTGAGCCATGCCAAGATCTTGGGGGAAGATTTTGTGTATGTCCTCGACCCCCTTGAGGATAAAGACTGGGAGCGCGAATGGATGGATAACTTTCATGCCATGCAGTTTGGTGAGCGTTTGTGGATCTGTCCTTCTTGGCGTGAGATCCCCGACCCCAATGCAGTAAATGTCTTACTTGACCCCGGTCTGGCCTTTGGTACTGGCACCCATGCCACCACAGCCCTGTGTCTGCGCTGGCTAGATGGATTGGATCTAAGCGATAAACGCGTGCTTGATTTTGGTTGCGGCTCTGGGATTTTGGGGATCGCGGCGGTCAAACTCGGTGCTCAAGACATGCTGGGCATTGATATTGACCCACAGGCTTTACAAGCTACCGAGGAAAATGCACGGCGCAATGGCGTGTTAGACCGAGTCAACGTGGCTTTGCCCAAAGACAACCCTCAATATCAAGCTGATATAGTGGTCGCGAACATTCTCGCTGCCCCCTTGCGAGAATTGCGCAACGTCATTACGGCTTATTGTAAACCAGGTGGGCATTTAGCACTCTCAGGTATCCTAGTTGAACAAGCTGAAGAAATCGCGACACTATATCGCGCTGACTTTGAGATTGACCACATCGCTACCGAAGGCGACTGGACAAGAGTTAGCGGAACTAAACGCTAATTTTTTGTCAAGTAAAAAAATTGCAATTTGCACAAAAAAACAGCTTTTCTATACGACAAAAGTGGCGTAATATTGCGCTCCCTTGTTCGAAAAGGGGTTAAATTTTGTACGATATGGATATTTTTTGTTCAACAGTGCAAGGCACAAGTTTTGCAAATTAGAGGTTGTTCATGCGCATAGGTCACTACACGCTTGATAATAATTTGCTACTTGCTCCTATGGCAGGCGTCACAGACCGCCCTTTTCGACAGATGTGTAAAAAAATGGGTGCGGGTTTAGTGGTTTCTGAGATGCTCTCAAGTAACCCTAAAGTTTGGCACACCGCAAAATCGAAAATGCGCATGGACCACACTGGCGAATATGGAATACGTTCAGTTCAAATCGCGGGAGCAGACCCGCAGCTCATGGCCGAGGCAGCACAATTCAATGTCAATAACGGTGCGCAAATCATCGATATCAACATGGGTTGTCCAGCAAAAAAAGTAAATAAAAAAATGGCAGGCTCCGCATTATTGCAGTTCCCAGAGCAAGTAGAAGCGATTCTTGATGCTGTGGTAAATGCCGTTTCGGTTCCTGTTACTCTAAAAATTCGTACAGGCTGGGATCCTGATAATCGTAATGGTGTGCAGATCGCGAAATTAGCACAGCAATACAACATCCAATCCCTTGCAGTTCATGGTCGAACTCGCGCATGTATGTACAAAGGCGATGCCGAATATGACACGATCCGCGCTATCAAACGCGCTGTCGACATTCCCGTTGTCGCTAATGGTGATATTACGTCACCCGAAAAAGCAAAACACGTGCTACAGCACACCGGTGCAGACGGAATAATGATTGGTCGTGGTGCCCAAGGCAATCCATGGATTTTCCGCGAAATCAATCACTACTTGCAAACCGGAGAAATTTTGCCAGCGCCTAGTCTCTCTGAGCAGTGCGCCGTATTACTCGAACACATTGCTAATGTACACACTTTTTATGGTGGCATATCTGGAGTTCGTATCGCGCGCAAACACATTGGCTGGTATTTGGCACAACACGATCAAGGACGTCAATTTCGCACACATCTCAATACGCTCGATGAAGCACAAGCTCAACTCGATGCATTAGAGGTGTTCTTTTCGCAGTTGCCACAGAAGCCTTCTTCTAACGCAGCTTAATTGATTTATTAAATAAAAGAGCAGTACTGACTATGTTTGATCAAAACGCAACTTCTCCTTTTACGACTATCGTAACAACACCTGCACAAACAACCGCACAAAAACCTTTACGTGAATCAGTAAAACAAGCCGTCAACAAATACCTCAAGCAACTAGACAACTCTGAGATTGAGTCGTTGTATGACATGGTGTTGAGCGAAGTTGAGGCCCCTCTTTTAGAAGAAGTGATGACCTACACGCGTGGCAACCAAACTAAAGCTGCTAACATGATGGGCATTAACCGTGGTACCCTGCGTAAAAAGTTAAAGCAGTACGGTATGGGCTAAACGCCTGGGGGACTACCCCATTCTAAGAGCACTCCGGTGCTCTTTTTTGTTTCAATTTTCTAGCAAGAAGACCATTTACTATGAGTAACAATCCTATTCGTCGCGCACTATTAAGTGTTTCTGACAAAACTGGCATCCTTGATTTCGCCAAAGCACTCGTCGCTATGGACGTAGAATTATTATCCACCGGCGGTACAGCCAAACTGCTTGCTGAAGCAGGTTTACCAGTAATCGAAGTCTCTGATCACACCGGGCATCCTGAAATTATGGATGGCCGCGTGAAGACCCTACACCCTAAGATTCACGGTGGTATCTTAGCCCGTCGTGGTCAAGACGAAGCGGTCATGGCAGAAAACAACATCGCAGCGATCGATTTAGTCGTAGTGAACTTGTATCCTTTTGCAGCGACAGTTGCCAACCCAGATTGTACTTTGCCTGATGCCATTGAAAACATCGATATCGGTGGTCCCACTATGGTGCGTGCTGCAGCAAAGAACCACAACGATGTAACGATCGTAGTCAACGCGAGTGACTATGCAACAGTACTGGCAGAAATGAACGACAATAATGGTTCGGTAACCCATGCCACACGTTTTGATCTGGCCATCAAAGCATTCGAGCACACAGCCGAATACGATGGCATGATTGCCAATTACTTTGGTGCGCGCCTTGACAGTGTTGAATGCGCAGATAATTGTGAACACGAGCACAGTGAATTCCCACGCACTTACAACATTCAAGTCACCAAAAAACAAGATTTACGCTATGGTGAAAACGCGCATCAGTCGGCTGCGTTTTATGTTGAAAACGATATCCAAGAGGCCTCGGTTGCCACAGCTGAACAACTTCAAGGCAAGGCATTATCGTTTAACAATATCGCTGATACCGATGCCGCTTTAGAGTGCGTAAAAGAATTTACAACACCAGCTTGTGTCATTGTTAAACACGCCAACCCATGTGGCGTCGCACTCGGTGCAAACATTTTGGAAGCTTATGACCGCGCTTACAAAACAGACCCAACGTCTGCGTTTGGGGGCATTATTGCTTTTAACCAAGAGCTCGATGCCGCCACAGCACAAGCCATTATCGACCGTCAATTTGTGGAAGTCATCATCGCACCCACGGTGTCTGCTGACGCACAAACAGTCTTGTCGGCTAAACAAAACGTACGTGTTTTAGCATGTGGCGACTGGGCAGGACAATTGACCGATGGCTACGATTTTAAACGCGTTAACGGTGGTTTATTGATCCAAGAACGTGACTTTGGCATGGTGGAGATGGAAGACTTAAAAGTGGTCACCAAACGTCAGCCCACTGAAGCCGAATTACAAGATTTGATGTTTACATGGAAAGTCGCTAAGTATGTTAAATCAAACGCAATTGTATATTGTAAAGATGGCATGACTATCGGAGTAGGTGCTGGCCAAATGAGTCGTGTGTATTCTGCTAAAATTGCAGGTATCAAAGCCGCTGATGAAAACCTTGAAGTCAAAGGTAGCGTCATGGCATCCGATGCATTCTTCCCGTTCCGCGATGGCATTGATGCCGCAGCTGCTGCGGGGATCACTGCAGTGATCCAGCCAGGTGGTTCAATGCGCGATGAAGAAGTCATTGCCGCTGCCGATGAGGCAGGCATCGCGATGGTCTTCACCGGTATGCGTCACTTCCGTCACTAAGGAGAACAACATGCAAGTATTAGTTATTGGTAGCGGTGGTCGTGAGCACGCCTTAGCGTGGAAAGCGTCACAGTGTAACAACGTCACCAAAGTATTTGTCGCACCAGGCAATGCCGGCACTGCGCAAGAAGAAGCGCTTGAAAATGTGGACATTAGCGTGGGCGATATCGCTGGTTTAGTAAAATTTGCGCAAGACAATGCCATTGAATTAACCATTGTCGGCCCAGAACAACCGCTTGTTGATGGCGTGGTAGACGCATTCACTTCAGCAGGTCTTGCCTGCTTTGGTCCAACTCAAGCTGCGGCGCAACTAGAGGGCTCTAAAGCATTCACTAAAGACTTTTTAGCGCGTCACAATATTCCTACAGCAGAATATGCCAACTTTACCGAGATTGAACCTGCGCTTGCTTATGTGCGTGAAAAAGGCGCCCCCATTGTCGTCAAAGCCGATGGCCTTGCGGCTGGTAAAGGTGTCATCGTGGCGATGACATTGAGCGAAGCCGAGGATGCGATTAAAGATATGTTAGCCGATAATGCTTTTGGTGATGCTGGAAGCCGTGTGGTTATCGAAGAGTTCTTAGATGGTGAAGAAGCGAGCTTTATCGTGATGGTTGACGGTAAAAACATCGCTGCCTTTGCCACAAGCCAAGATCATAAGCGCGTTGGCGACGGTGATACTGGTCTCAATACCGGTGGTATGGGTGCATACTCTCCTGCCCCCGTCGTCACGGCAGATATCCATGCTCGCGTGATGCGTGAAGTGATTGAGCCAACTGTGGCTGGCATGGCGGCTGAAGGCAATGATTACACTGGTTTCTTGTATGCTGGTCTGATGATCATGGCCGATGGTACGCCCAAAGTCATTGAATACAATTGCCGTTTTGGTGATCCAGAAACACAACCTATTATGTTGCGCTTGCAGTCCGATTTGGTCGAACTATGTCTAAAAGCCACCAAAGGTGAGCTGGCCGGTACTGAAATCGCGTTTGACCCACGTCCAGCAGTAGGTGTGGTATTAGCAGCAGGTGGTTATCCTGGTAGCTATGCAAAAGGCGCACTTATTTCGGGATTGGGTCAAGGCGAAAGTGCCACAGCCAAAGTCTTCCATGCAGGCACAGCAACAGCGGCAGAGGGTGTTGTCACAGCCGGCGGTCGCGTCCTATGTGCAACCGCATTAGGCAATTCAGTGACAGACGCGCAGCAAGCAGCCTATGCTTTAGCTAAGCACATCAACTGGGACGGCATGTTCTATCGCAGCGACATTGCATATCGCGCAATCGCTCGCGAACAGCAGTAAAACGCGTTTACAACTATGAATAAAAGTCGATACGTATCTGTACTATCGACTTTTTTTTGTTTTCGTGTTTTATTAGAAGGCTAAAAAATACTAAGGAATAAAGAATTCTCATGTCAGCGAAACATCCTATCGTTGCCATTACCGGTTCATCTGGTGCAGGCACGACGACCACGACCAATGCTATTCGCCATATATTCCGTAACCTCAACGTCAATGCCGCCGTAGTTGGGGGAGACAGCTTTCATCGTTTCACAAGACCTGAGATGGAAGTCGAGATCCGCAAAGCCCAAGAGCAAGGCAAGCACATTTCTTATTTTGGTCCGGTGGCCAATGACTTTGCACTCTTAGAAAATCTATTCAAAGAATACGGTGAATCTGGTACAGGCCAGTTTCGTGAGTACTTACATACATTTGATGAAGCGGTACCTTACAACCAAATGCCAGGTACGTTCACACCGTGGCAGGACCTACCTGCAAATACAGATCTATTGTTTTATGAAGGTCTGCATGGAGGGGTGATCACTGAAGCACACAATGTAGCCAAGCATGTAGATTTGCTGGTGGGCATGGTGCCGATCGTCAATTTAGAGTGGATCCAAAAAATCGTCCGCGATACCACCGATCGCGGTCACAGTCGTGAGGCTGTTATGAGTAGCATTGTGCGCTCGTTAGATGATTATTTTCAATATATCACACCACAGTTTTCCCAAACGCATGTCAATTTTCAGCGCGTACCCACCGTTGATACTTCTAACCCATTTAGTGCAAGAGAGATCCCCACCCAAGACGAAAGTTTTGTGGTAGTCAGATTCCGCAGCGAAATGAAAAATGTCGATTATCCCTATTTGTTACAAATGATTGATGGGTCATTTATGTCACGCGTGAACACCTTGGTCGTGCCTGGTGGTAAAATCAGTCTAGCGATGGAATTGATCCTCACGCCACTGCTCGAAGAAATCATGCATAACAAGCGTCGCTCATCGCTGCAAATGGATTGGGTACAAGACAATTAACTTTGACAAAATTTGTAACAACCTTTTGGATTCACTTACATAAAAGCGCTGTTAGGACTACACAGGTTCGTCTACTATTTAGGTATAAGTCACACGGAGTTGGATAGATGGGTCAAGAAACCTCAAAAATTCTTGTTGTTGATGATGATATGCGTTTGCGTAGTTTGCTCGAACGGTATTTAGTCGAGCAAGGTTATCAAGTGCGTACCGCTGCCGATGCCGAACAAATGGATCGCTTGTTAGAACGGGAAAACTTCCATTTGATGGTGTTAGATTTAATGCTTCCCGGTGAGGATGGGTTATCTATTTGTCAGCGCTTGCGTCAGAAGAACAACGAGATCCCTATTATTATGCTCACTGCTAAAGGCGATGAAGTCGACCGTATCATTGGTTTGGAAATGGGAGCCGATGATTATCTGCCTAAACCATTTAATCCTCGTGAGCTACTAGCCCGTGCCAAAGCTGTATTGCGTCGCAAAACGGTCGAAGCCCCAGGTGCGCCATCCCAAGCTGAACAAGTTGTTGAGTTCGCTAGTTACCGACTCAATTTGGCTACACGTGAAATGACCAATGATGGCAAACCGATGGTGTTAACCAGTGGCGAGTTTGCCGTACTCAAGTCTTTAGTCAGCCATCCTCGTGAACCGTTATCACGTGACAAATTAATGAATCTCGCTCGAGGACGTGACTACGGCGCGCTAGAACGCAGTATTGATGTCCAAGTCAGTCGTCTGCGTCGGATGCTCGAAAAAGACCCGACCAACCCCCGTTACATCCAAACTGTATGGGGCTTGGGTTACGTCTTTGTACCAGACGGCTCCGATGTGTAAAGCGAATGCGTATACTTCCTAAAAGTGCTTTTGGTCAAACCGCCTTACTGATTGGCGGTTTGTTGCTATTAAACCAATTGGTTTCTTATTGGTCAGTGACGTATTACTTTATTCAACCCAGCTACCAACAAATCAATAGCTTGGTCGCCACTCAAATCGATACCATTTTTGAGCAAGATCTCATCGGTGATGACTCACGCCGTTCGAACTTTTCTGAACGCACTGGCATTGCGTTCTATAGCCAAGATGATGCGCTACGCTTCGGCCTAGGCAATGCCACCTATTATCGATTTATGTCTAATCAAATTTCTGACCAACTTGGCGGTCAAACTGATGTGCGTTTGTCTACTGAAACACCGTATCGTATTTGGATCAACCCACCACAAAACCCCAACGTGTGGATTGTCATCCCGATGGATGGTATCGGTCAAAATGATTTCTCTCCACTGACGGTGATTTTGTTGGTCATAGGCGTTCTCTCTGTGGCAGGAGGATACATTTTTGTCAAACGCATGACTCAGCCACTACGTGCACTACAAGACGCGGCTAAAGCGGTGGGCAAAGGCGAATTCCCAGAACCACTCAAACCTTCTGGAAGTACTGAATTGCAATCTGTCACAATTGCTTTCAATCACATGCTACTTAGTATCAAGCAGCTCGAACGCGACCGGCATGTAATGACAGCGGGGATCTCACACGATTTACGGACCCCATTAACTCGGATCCGCCTCGCTACCGAAATGTTACCAGAGGAACAAAATTGGGTCAGTGAAGGCATAGTGCAAGATATTGAAGATATGAATGACATCATTGATCAATTTATCGATTATGCCAAACAAGATATGGAAGAGAGTCGTACGCTAGCAAATATTAATACTCTCGTTGACAGTGTGGTGCAAGCACGTCACTTTGATGACAACCATACTATCGCACAAAAATTGCAACCTGTGCCAGATTGTGAGATGCGCAGTATCGCCATTAAACGCGTGTTGGATAATATTATTGAAAATGCATTTCGCTATGGTTCAGACCACTTAGAGATCCAAACTGCATTTGACAAAAAAGCCAAAGAAATTAGCTGTATTGTTCGAGATTTTGGTGCAGGGATCCCGGCAGCAGAGCTGCCCAACTTACTCCAACCTTTTGCCCAAGGTGATAGCGCTCGAGGCAGTTCAGGTTCCGGTCTGGGCCTGGCGATCATCAAACGCATCATCGATATGCACAATGGTAAAGTATTGTTTAGTAATCATCCTCAAGGCGGTTTCCAAGTTGAAATCCGCCTGCCCAGTTAATGCTTGGTTGACGGTTTATTGCGGCGGTGTATCGGGGTTAAACCCTGCTTGTAAGCTTTGAATATCCATAGCATCGAACACATATTCGCGGTGACAAAACTGACAATTCATTTTGACGTTCCCGTCTTCGCGCAAAATATCTTCGAGTGTTGAAGGTTCAAGATTTTGCAGCGCTGCCATAGTTGCTTCGCGCGAACAAGAACATTGGAACACGACACGTGCAGGGCTAAACATTTCCACTTCTTCTTGGTGGTATAAACGATACAATACTTCTTCGGCTTCCAAGCTGAATAACTCATCACCTGTCAAGGTATCGGTCAAGGCACTGATATGCGTAAACTCTGGCGACTCTGTGATAGATGTAGCTTCTGCAGAGGTAGGCAATACTTGTAATAAAGTGCCACCGGCATAATTGTGCGGATGCGTTTCTGAGGCAAGTTGCGAGAACAGCTTCACTTGAGTGATCAGCTGTTCAGATTGTAAAAAGTACGTTTCGATACACTCTGCCAAAGTTGGCTTGTCCAAAGCAACTATCCCTTGGTAACGTTCGCCCTCTTTTGGCGTAATTGTAATCACCAAGTAGCCTTTGTAAAACAATTCAGCAAAGCTATCAGGTAACGTGGCTGCTTCGTCCCAACGCGCTACACCCCGCATTTTTAAATCATTGGTGCCATTGATAACTGCGTATTTCACGATACCTTCGGATTGAATTTGTAGACCGATTTCGCCCTCAAACTTTAACGTCGCATTTAATAAGCTCGTCGCGGCCATCAACTCCCCTAATAAGCGTTGGATCTGAGGCGGATAGGTATACGAGTCCAAAATTGATTGAAAGGCGTCTTGTAATTGGACAAGTTCACCACGGACATTAGCTTGGTTAAACATAAAACGTTGTAAATAATCAAAACTGGACATGCAGGACCTTAATAAACTGATAGATGTTATTGATGTTTTAAATCAATGATTTTGCGACGTTGTTTTTTATCGGGTTTAGTGTCCGGCCTTGGACTGTGAAACGCGCTGAGTTTGCGTGCTTGGGCATTGCGCTCTCGGGTCGCAATACTCTCAGGGGTTTCCGTATACATCCCTGCAATTTGGCTAGCGGAGCGCCGTTTATCGTATAATTCTTCGATCACCACCTCTTTTTGGTCAAATCCAGCCGGGACTTTGACCTTTGCTTGCAATTCTACCACTTTACTCGGCTTCGTGCGCTGCCCATTGTAGTGAACCTTGCCCGCTTGTACTGCTTCACGTGCCAAGGCACGTGTTTTAAACAACCGTGCTGCCCAGAGCCATTTATCGAGCCGAATAGTAATTGAATTGTGATCGCTTTCTGTATTTTTCATCAATAAAATTGTAATATCTAGGTGCTATACTGTACAGTCATATTTAGAGTTCAGTTAGCATTCATCCGCTGTGTGTAAACTAATAAACAATAATAAGATAAATCGATCACAATGAACCTGCAGTCATCGTCATTCACCCAATTAAAGGGACAATATTGGACCGCCAAACAACAGCATTGGGTACGCACTGCTGTTGTTGTATGCGCTGCAATATATATCTTATATGTACTGGCATTGTTGTTTTGGCGTTTTATCCCCGCGCCGGCTTCACCTGCACTGCCCCAGCAGTTTGCGAATATCAGCAAACAAATCATCCCTGAGGCGAATAATAACATCCAAGAATTGATTGATCAGCATATCTTTGGCCAACCTCCCGTGGCCACTGAAGTCGTCGAAAAACCGCTCGATGAAGTTCCAGAAACCAAATTAAATCTGACTTTAACCGGTGTTGTTGCCAGTACTGAAAAGGATGGCGGCGCCGCGATTATTGGACGTAACAATCAGCAAAACACCTATGGTGTTGGCGATAAAATCGATGGTACTCAAGCGGTATTGCAGACAGTCCTAAATGACCGCGTGATCCTAGCTAACCGCGGCGTAAAAGAGACCTTGATGCTCGACGGTGTTGATTTTGCCGAAGCGAATCGCCAGATTGTGCAACAACGACGCAGTGTGCCGCTAGCAGTCACTCCTGCGCCCAAAATTAATCGCGAACTGATTGCTCAACAAGCTAAAGCATTGCGTGCTGATCCAACCAAATTTACTGATTTTTTGACCATTTCCCCCAAACGTGAAAACCAAACGCTGATTGGTTATCAACTTGCCCCTGGCAAGCAAAAAGAATTCTTTAGCGCCGCGGGTCTCCAACCTGGCGACGTTGTAACACAAATAAACGGGTTAGATTTAAGTAATCCTCGCGATGCTGTGAAAGCGATGCAAACTCTGCAAAGCGCAGAGAGTTTGGATCTCAGTATACTGCGTCAAGGTCAGCCCATTTCAGTATCGCTGACGCTACCCTAAGAAGGCTGTATAGGTAATTTTATGAATGTAAAAGGTTTTCATCGTCCACAACTCGGTTTGTTTGCCGCTTTATTTGCAGTGTGTATTGCCTTATCTGCACTAAGTTTGCCGAGTTATGCCACGCAGTATTCACCCAATTTTAAAAACACAGATATCAATGAGTTTATTGCGATTGTCGGCAAAAACCTGCAACGCACTATTATTGTCGATCCCAATGTACGCGGCAAAATTTCTGTGCGCAGCTACGACTTGCTTGACGAAGAACAATATTATCAATTCTTCCTAAACGTTCTACAAGTGTATAACTTCGCGGTAGTTGAAATGCCCAATGGCGTGCTCAAAGTGATTCGCTCAAAAGATGCTAAAGGGTCTAACTTACCTGTTGTAGAAGGTGAAGTATTAACGGGGGATGAAATGATCACTCGTGTCATCCCTGTATATAACGTTCCAGTGCGTGAACTCGCTCCTTTGCTAAGGCAGCTCAATGACACTAACAACGGTGGAAATGTTGTCTCGCATGATGCATCGAATGTGATCATGCTGACTGGCCGTGCCGCCACGATTAACCGTTTGGCTGAAATCATCGAGCGTGTTGACCGCGCGGGGGATGAGGAAGTAGAGATCATCAAATTGCGTTTTGCTTCGGCGTCAGAAATGGTCCGTATCATCGACAGTATTAACAAATCTGCAGGTAATAAAAACAACGCAACAGGTAAATCTGCACCGCGTTTGGTGGCAGATGATCGTACCAACTCAGTGATTGTCAGTGGTGATACCAAGGCCCGTCAACGCTTGATCAATCTGGTACAGCGTATGGACCAAGAATTAGAAACCAGTGGTAACACACGGGTCATCTTTTTAAATTACGCCAAAGCAGAAGATCTGGTTAAGGTACTTAAAGGTGTGTCCGATTCCATCCAAGCTGAGGAACAAGGCAACGCGAAAAATCGTCGTGGTAGCCAATCTCGAGAAGTGAGTATCGATGCCCACGAAGACTCGAACTCTTTGGTGATCACCGCCGAACCAGATATGATGCGTTCTTTAGAGGAAGTGATTCGACAACTCGATATTCGCCGCGCCCAAGTCCAAGTTGAAGCCATTATTGTTGAGCTCTTTGAGGGAGATGGCTCAACCCTAGGCGTCCAGGTGATTTCTGAAGCAGGCGGTGGTACCCAGTTTAATAATGGTGGCGTCGGTATTGGTGCTCTAGCCGTTGCAGCTCGCCAAGCCGAAGACCGCGAAGTCAATCGTTCTACTCAAGGCCAAGATGGTACAGCCGTACAAGCGATCGATACTATTGAAGGGAATTTAACGCCACTGGCGACTTTGTTGGGTGGCGCCAACGGCCTCATTGGTGGGATTATTGAAAATGGTTGGGGGGCAGTGCTACAAGCCGTTGCATCAGATACCAATTCGAACGTTTTGGCGACACCTCATCTTACGACAATGGACAATGAAGAAGCGTTTTTTATTGTAGGTCAGGAAGTACCAATCTTAGGTGCGATTACCGCTAATTCAACCAACGCTTTACAAACCCAATCAGTGAATCGTGAAGAAATCGGTATCAAACTTAAAGTCACCCCACAAATCAACGAAGGTGATGCTGTTCAAATGACTATTGAACAAGAAGTATCAAGCCTAAGCGGTGCAACCAATATCGATATTTCTATTAACAAACGTGAAATCAAAACCACAGTCATCGTCGATGATGGCGGTACGATTGTACTGGGTGGTTTGATCGACGAAGAAGTCCAAGAAAGTATCTCCAAGGTACCACTGTTAGGCGATATCCCATATCTTGGAAATTTGTTCAAAAGCACCTCAACAAGTAAGCGTAAACGCAACTTAATGGTATTTTTGCGCCCAACCATCGTGCGTGATGCTGCAACGATGAACCAAATTTCACATAGCAAATACAACTATATCCGCGCTGAACAACTCAAGCGCCAAGCTGATGGTATCCCGTTGATGCCTTATAAATCGAGTCCTGAACTGCCTGAATGGAACGATGCGCTGAGCCTCCCTCCGTCATTCGAGGAGTTTCTTATGGAAAAAGATCAACAGCGCAAAGACTAGGAGCACGCGATGAGTCAAGCTACCTTAAGTTTTAGTTTTGCTAAACGCCATCAAGTCCTGGTCGATATGGCTCACATCGAGCCAGATGAGCGTCGTATTCCCAAGGTATATGTGACCAAAAGTACTAACCTCGACATCATCCCCGAGGTACGCCGTTTTATTGCGAGTGAATTCGTGTTTGATCAAATCCCTGATGATGAATTCGAATCTTTACTGACAGCTACCTATCAACGCGACTCTTCTGAAGCCAAACAATTAATGGAAGACTTGGGTAACGAAAGTGACTTATTTGCACTAGCTGAAGATCTCACCGAAACGGAAGATTTGTTAGATAACGAAGATGATGCACCGATCATTAAATTGATCAATGCCATGCTCGGCGAGGCGATCAAAGAAGGCGCTTCGGATATTCATATCGAGACCTTTGAAAATCAACTCGTTGTTCGCTTTCGTGTAGATGGCGTGCTGCGTGAGATCCTCAAACCCCATCGTAAGATGTCTTCCATGCTGGTCTCGCGTATCAAAGTCATGGCCAAACTCGACATTGCTGAAAAACGTATTCCTCAAGACGGTCGGATCACGCTAAAAATTGCCGGGCGAGCGGTCGATGTGCGAGTCTCTACGATGCCATCCTCTCACGGTGAACGGGTGGTATTGCGTCTTTTAGATAAAAACAACGCACGTCTGAATCTAGCCGATTTAGGCATGACCGCAGCTAATCGTCACATTTTCTCTAGTCTCATTCGCAAACCCCATGGGATCATATTGGTCACAGGCCCTACCGGCTCGGGTAAATCCACCACCTTATATGCTGGCCTGACAGAGATTAATGCCAAAGACCGCAATATTTTGACTGTAGAAGACCCGATTGAATTTGACTTGCAAGGTATCGGTCAGACGCAAGTCAACACCAAAGTAGATATGACCTTTGCACGCGGTCTGCGTGCGATTTTGCGTCAAGACCCCGATGTGGTCATGGTCGGTGAGATCCGTGACTTGGAAACGGCACAAATCGCAGTACAAGCTTCACTGACCGGTCACTTAGTGTTATCAACTCTACACACCAATACAGCAGCGGGGGCCATCACACGTCTTGAAGATATGGGCATTGAACCGTTTTTGCTGTCATCAAGTCTATTGGGAGTATTATCACAGCGCCTAGTACGCACACTCTGTCCGGACTGCAAACAACCACACACGCCTACCCCTTCAGAAAAAGTCGCGCTGGGTTTAGCTGAAGATGCGGAAGCAACCATCTACTCACCAGGGGAGTGTTTGGCGTGTAATCACACTGGTTATCGCGGCCGAACAGGGATCCATGAATTACTGCATGTCGACGAAACTATTCGCGATTTAGTGCATGGGGGTAAAGGCGAACAAGCTATTGAAAGATACATCCGCACCAAAGTTCCAAGCATCCGTGGTGATGGCTGTGACAAAGTGTTACAAGGCATCACCTCTTTAGAAGAAGTACTTCGCGTTACACGTGAGGAAGTCTAATGCCGGCATTTGCTTATCAAGCCATTGACCCTGCTTCAGGTAAAACACGCAAAGGTGTATTAGAGGGTGATAACCCCCGTCAAATACGCCAGCAGCTGCGCGAACAAGCTCTAATGCCACTCGAGGTAGAGCAAGTTAAAGAAACCAATCTCGACCGCAGCCAAGCACGCTTTTCTTTTTTTGCACAGTTTAGGCAAACCCGCATTTCTGCGACTGACCTTGCACTCTTGACGCGTCAATTAGCTACACTGGTAGAATCGGCATTACCACTCGAGGAGGCCTTACTCGCCGTTGCCGAGCAGAGTGAGAAGGCTCATCAAAAAAATATGATGATGGCGGTGCGCTCTAAGGTTGTCGAAGGACATGGCTTGGCAGAATCGCTCGCGGATTTTCCAGGTGTATTTGATGAACTATTCATTGCCATGGTCGCTGCTGGCGAAAAGTCGGGGCATCTAGACACTGTGTTAAATCGTTTGGCAGACTATACGGAGAATCGAGAAAAAACCCGCAACCAAATTGTACAAGCTATGGTATATCCTGCTTTGATGATGTTTTTTGCGGTTGGGATTATTGTACTATTACTCACTGTGGTCGTCCCCAAAATCGTTGGACAATTTGACCATATGGGACAAGCGTTGCCGACAATTACTCAGATCTTAATGAACATCTCAGCTTTTTTGCAAAACCATGGCTTATGGTTACTCGCTTTACTAGCCGTTGGCATCGTTGTCTTAAAACGCGTACTAATGTTACCTCATATAGAGGTGCGATATCATCGCTGGCAATTGACTTTACCCTTAATCGGCAAAGTTGTTAGAGGTTTGAATACCGCGCGATTTGCCCGAACTTTAGCGATCTTGACCGCCAGTGCTGTCCCATTATTAGAAGCCATGCGTATCGCCAGTGATGTCCTACTTAACAAACATATCAAGGACCAAGTTCAAGATTCAGCCGATCTCGTTAAGGAAGGAACGAGCTTGCGTGCAGCGTTAGGCAAAACTAAGATCTTTCCACCCATGATGATGCATATGATCGCATCAGGTGAGCGCAGCGGTGAATTACAAGAGATGCTTAGTCGCGCTGCAGATAACCAAGATCGTGAATTTGAATCGTTAGTTGGGATCGCTTTGAAAATTTTTGAACCCTTGCTCATTGTTTCGATGGCCGGGATTGTTTTGTTTATTGTATTAGCTATTTTACAACCCATATTAGCACTCAATAGCATGGTTAATATGTAACACTGAAGGACATTTATGAAAACCCAAATTCGTGCACCCCAATCCGGTTTTACCCTAATTGAAGTGATGGTGGTATTGGTTATCATCGGGATTATGGCATCGTTTGTTGCTCCCCAAATTCTAGGCAATCAAGAGGAAGCGCAACTGAAAAAAACCGCTGTTGATATCCAATCTTTAGAAAGTGCCGTTGAGCGTTATAAATTGCGTACTAATATGTTCCCCACCACTGAACAAGGGCTACAAGCATTGGTGAGTGAACCGGACATTGATCCGATCCCGCGTAACTATCCTGCAGATGGCTTTATCAAGCGTCTACCACAAGACCCATGGGGTAATGACTATCAACTGATCAGTCCAGGAGAGTTAGGCCGTATCGATATTTTTTCATTTGGTCCGGATGGTGAACCCGGTACTGAAGACGATATCGGCAACTGGAACATGAACGATTACCTGAACTAAGATGATGTGGCGACGCTCCCAAGGTTTTACTCTCATTGAGATATTGGTGGTTTTGGCCATCATGGGATTTGTTGCCAGTTTTGTGATCATCAATGGCCTATCATCTGATCCTACCCAAAAACTCAAAACCGAATCTGAGCGCTTTGCCGTCATTTTTGCCATGGCGTCTGACGCGGCTGTCATGAACCAAAAACAACTCGGTCTGTATGTCGACGAAGACAACAACCTTTACCGCTTTTTGCATTTAGATGACAACAATGAGTGGGAAGTCCTTGATGAGCCGGAATATTTTGCTGAATACAGACTCGATGACATGTATCGAATGGAATTGGTCCTAGACGGCTTAGCGTGGCAAGAAGACGATAACTTTATTGATACACGGATCTTTGACGAGACATTGTCCGTCTCTGATGATGGGGTCCAAATAGGTGAAGAGGAAGAAACCAAACCCAAGCCCCCGCAAATTCTATTACTTTCTAGCGGGGACATTGGTGATTTTTCCTTGTCTTTCGTTTATGAAAGCACTCGCGATGATATCCGTTCCACGCGCTACCAAATCAATGGCAAAGGTTATTTGCCACTGGAGCGCACTGAGGCAATGGATTTATGAAGCATATATCACAACGTCGTCGTGCGCATGCTCGCCAGCGCGGCTTAACGTTGATAGAAGTGATGGTCGCGCTATTAATTTTTGGTTTAGCAGGTACTGCGATCCTCAAGGCAGTGGCTGATAATCTAGCTGCCGTGAGTGAACTACGTGATATTACACATGCCACAACGATTGCCAATAATCAGCTCACCCGGCTCAAATTATCAAGTCAGTGGCCGCTCAAGAATAATGAGAAAGGTGACACTACAATTGGAGATGTAACGTGGTATTGGCAACAACACGTCATCAAAACCCAAGCCGATGATATTGTGCAAGTGAGAGTGAAAGTCAGTCGAGAGGCAAATATAGCTACGAGTATTACCGATGTGACCACCTTTATGAGTAAACCCATCGAGGTGAAACAATGAAACGCGGGTTCACTCTGATCGAAATTTTGGTCGCCATTGCCATTTTTGCTCTGATCGCCGTTGCCTCAACCTCGATTCTATCGAATGTCATCAAAGCTGCGGAAGAATCTGAAGAAGCCATTACTCAGTTAGAACAAGTCCAACGCGTGCTTCTCGTATTAGAACACGACCTTGCTCAAGCTGTGCCCGTTGCCAGTCGAGTGCCAGGCGTGGATAACAGCATTGTATTTAGAGGGGAATTGGGATTTGGAGAGTCTATCGATGATGGCTTTGGGTTTATTCGTGCGGGTTGGGATAATCCACAATGGATTTTACCTCGCGCGAATTTACAAGCGGTCATGTACCGTTTAAACAGCGATCAACAACTCGAGCGTTTACATACGTTGTTCATCGATAATATTGAAGAAAACCCCTTTAAATCACGCATTTTGTTAGAAAATATCACGGCATTTAACGTGCAATACGCCACCATCACCTCGCGTCAAGAAGTGGACTGGGACGATAAATTTGAGGGTGACGTGCTCCCGCTTGGGATAGCGATTGAAATCAGCGGTGACAATTTCCCAACGATCCGTCGTGAATTTGCTTTACTCAATCAAACGCCACCCAGCCTGATGCCATTAGCACCTAGCGAACAACCTGATAATCAAGGCCGACCATTAGGGGATAATAATAGCGGCAATACAGGAGGCAGAGGGTGAATCGGAGCTTGCCTGGACAACAACGCGGTGCTGCACTGTTGATTGTGTTATTTATTGTGGCACTGATTAGTATTTTAGCAACGGAGATGGGCACGCGCTTACAACTGCAAATCCAACGCGCTCAAAACATCAAAGATAATAACCAAGCACATTGGTACGCCCTTGGCGCAGAAGAATATGCCAAAACAGCCATACTCGATATCTACGAGATTGATGATGGCAAAGTCAGTTTGAATCAACCTTGGGTAGAACCATTACAATTCCCTGTCGATGGCGGGGTCATTGAGGTTGAATTAATTGATGCGCAGACCTGTTTTAACGTCAATGCCCTTGCACAAGCCCCTGATCCCACTAACAATCTCGGTGCCAATACCCAAGTATCACCACTGCAGTCTGCCTTTACTCAGTTGATATTGAACGTTAATAATAATGATACGTATCAGGCTGAGACATTTCGCGATTCGGTGATTGATTTTCTAGATGATAATCAACAAACCCGTCCATTTGGGGCTGAAGATGAAGTGTATCGCGCCATGCCAAATCCTTACATTACGCCCAATCGCCCATTGGTTGATATCTCAGAGCTGCGCTTGGTCAATGGCGTACAATTGAACTGGTTTGCTGATTTACTTGAGCAGGTTTGCGTATTACCCAACAACCAACGCCTACAGATCAATATCAACACGCTCACTATGGTTCATGCACCACTACTTGCAGCATTGACGACCCTATCACTCGATGATGCACAAAACCTTATTGAGAATCGACCTGAAGAAGGATATGACAATGTCGGTGATTTTTTAGCCGAACCAATCCTCGACACCGTCGCATTAACAGCACAACAACGCGCATGGTTTACAATCAGCACAGATTATTTTACCTTGCGTACTACCGCGTTATTTAACGACGCACAATTTACGATGACATCTCTGTTATATGTTTCAGGACAACAGCGCGCAGATGTTATTCAACGCAGATTTGGGAGTTAATCACTTGGAACAACTTGTTGTTAGATTAGGTGAAACAGCCGAGCAACCGATTTTATGGGGCGTGTGGGATACACTCGGGCAAACGATCCTCGCGTCAGGTATGTTGCCTGATGCTCAGGCGTTAACGACACTCCAGGAACGGGCAGCACAGCGTCCTTTATTTGTAATTGTGCCTTCTACTAGTGTGACATTAAAAACGGTCGTATTACCCAAAAATGCCAACAAAAAAGTCCTAGCTGCCATCGGTTTTATGATCGAAGATGACATCGCAGGCGACATTAGCGAACAACATATTGCATTGGGTCCCAGACAAGGCGACACCCAACTCATTGCTGTAGTAGCACATGCTCAGATGCAGTTATGGCAAACATGGCTCACAGAAGCTGAACTGACGCCGAAAAGCATGCTTCCAGATTGTTTGGCACTACCATTGACGAGTGAAGCACAGGCAGCTATTTTGAGCCTCGATGAACATGTGATCTGTCGTACGGGCACTTGGTCCGGGATAAGTGGCGCTGCGACGTGGGTCAAACCTTGGTTGTTCAGTCATTTTGCAACAACGAACACACCGACTACAGTCGTTGCCTACACAGCTGATACGGCTCAGGGACTCGGTGCAGTGGCCGTCACTGAGCCACCCTTAGAATTACCTATTCAGGTCATGGCACAAGGTATCCAAGATGCTCAACAAAACTTGGGTTTCAATTTGCTGCAAGGCACCTATAAAGTTGTGCAAACCGCTTCCAAACACTGGCAATTTTGGCGTATTGCAGCGGTCATGGTTGGCCTAGCATTCCTGTTTGGCGTGACTGAAAAAACGTTGACATTACAAGATCTCAAAGCGCAAAACGCCAGTTTAAAAGCGCGAATTGATGCAGATATCAAACAGGGTTTCCCCAACCTCGGCGCCTACCGCGATGCCCGTCGTAGCATTGCCCGCTATGTCAAAGCACGTGAAAATTCAGGTGCTGGCGCGTCGGGTTTGGGCATGTTAGCTAATTTGAGTGCTGCTTTTGCAGTCAGTAATATCACTACCCAGTCTCTGCGCTTTGACCAAGCACGCGGTGAATTGCGTTTACAAGCAGTAGCAAAACAATTTGCAGATTTAGAAAAATTCAAAGAAGCCGCCACGCAAGTTGGATTGAGCGTTGAGCAAGGTGCGATTAACAATAACGGTGGCCAAGTTGTGGGCTCACTGATCATAAAAGGATAAAGCCGTGGATTTTGCACGTTTTACACAATGGTTCCAGCACTTGGAGACTCGTGAGCAACGCCTCTTAAAAATCGGAGCCGTGTTTGTTGTATTGGGTTGTTTATACTGGCTAATTTGGGCCCCATTACAAAATGGTATCGCCGCGGAAAAACAAACCTTACAACAGCAACAACAATTAGCCGTATGGGTGGCTAAACAAAAAGCACGCGTATCAGCTCTCCAAAACAATGGGGCTAAACAAGCCAAACTCAAAGGTTCACTTGTGCAAGCGGTTAACTCTACTGCCAGCTATAGCAAAATCCAACTCACTCGAATCCAACCTAAAGGTGATGAAGTGCAAGTATGGATTGATGAAGTCACTTTTGGTACTTTGCTGGTATGGTTAGATAGCTTAGAAAAAACAGGCGTCAATGTCCGTCAAATCGATATTGCCCAAAGTGGCGAATTAGGTACCGTTAAAGTGCGTCGCTTGGAGTTGACCAAAGCATGAAGCAGAAAGTATTAATCGCCCTATTGTTCTTCGTTGGCTTGGTCGTGTTTGTTGTGGCTTTAATGCCTGCTAAACATATTCTCTACCGCCTCAATTTAGGTCCACATGTCCAAGTATATGACGTGAGTGGTACTATTTGGCAAGGGCGTTCAGGTTTGGTGCGTATACAACAACAGGCGTTAGAAAACGTGCAATGGCAATTATCTGCATGGTCTTTCATCACCGGCCGCGCTCACGTTGATTTTACGGTAGCAAATCGTCGCCAAAGCGACACCATTTCCGCTTCCGGCAGCCTCAGTTACGACTTTTTTGACAACCGCTTAGAGCTTGGTAAAACGCGTGCCACAATGCCCGCCGAATTACTGTTAGCACAAGCGAAGTTGCCGATTCCAGTACTCGCCCAAGGCCGCTTTAATGTTGACATTCAACGTGCTGTCTTTAGTGGTACACCTCAGTTTAGTTGCGCTGCCCTCAACGCAACCGGTCAATGGAATAATGCTGGCGTGTTAGGGCAAAGTGGGCTCATCCCATTAGGCGAATTTGACGCAGCCGTCAATTGTGCAAACAATGCCTATACGTTACGGGTGGAAGAACCTAATGATTTGGGTTTATCATTCACAGCAACGGGGCCGAATTTAGCCCAATTAAGAGTAAAAGGGACATTTAAATTACCCCCAGATGCACCCAATGACCTCAAACAAGTCGCCATGTTTTTTGGTGAACCCAATGCGAGCGGGTACACTGTATTTACGTTCTAAGGTCACTACCCAAAAAATAAATCTAGTTCAAATTTGCGCAACGAATATCTACAATCCATGGCCTACTTTGACCCACTGACACGAGTCGCGAATAGACGCAAATACAACGAAGTGCTTCAACGTGAGTGGGGACGTTGAATCCGTTATCATCACCAGATGTCAATGCTGGTCATCGACATCGATTTTTTCAAAGAATTCAATGACGCATACGGCCATGCAGAAGGTGATAATTGCCTTATTGCTATTGCGCGTTTGCTAGAAGATACTGTAGGTCGCCCCACAGATCTATTTGCTCGAATTGGGGGAGAAGAATTTGTTTTATTGTTGCCTGATTGTAATGCAGTCGGTGCAGTACAAAAAGCGGAAAAAATCCTCAATCTTGTCAACCAAGCCAAGATCCCTCATGAAAGGTCGAGTATAGCAAGCCATTTGACCGTCAGCCTCGGTATCGCCACGATGTATCCCAGTGATGGAAACAGTGCACTATCACTCTTTCAAGCGGCAGATGATTGGATAGGCTTATTGCGAATGCTTAGGCAATCTGATTAGCAAGTATGTCCGGAATTAATGTTCTGAAGTCATTGGTAGCCGGATAAGTGCTAACCACATTTTCCGGTTTTTGACTGTCGGGATTGGTCACACACAGTAGCTCGCCAATCCCAAACTCTTGTGCTGCAGCTAGGATTGCCACACCGTCATCCACAAACAAAGTTTTTTCCGGGATAAATCCCAAATCCCGCTGTACCCCCTGCCATAATGGTTGAAACTCTTTAGACACACCATATTGATGCGTCGAAATGAGGGTGTCGATGTGTGTATCGAGTTGCGTCTTCTCTATTTTCAATGACAAACTACCCGGATGTGCATTAGTTAGTAATACTACTCGACGACCTGTTGCCTTTAATGCATCCAAAAAAGGGAGGGTATCTGGCCTTAGTGAGATAAGGTGATCGACTTCTCGTTTCAAAGCCACGATGTCCAGTTGTAATTTGTCAGCCCAATAGTCTAAACAATACCATGCAATCGTACCGTACACTTTGGCATATTCCTCTGCCATATAAGTGTGACAATGCGCCACACTCTTACCGGTTTTTTCCGCTAATTTTTCAGGAATAAACGTCAACCAGAAGTAATTGTCAAAATGCAAATCCAACAGAGTGCCATCCATATCCAAGAGGACCGTTTCAACATTTTTCCAATTAATCATTTTGGTCATGATTTTGTTCCTAAAAAGCGTTATAGTAAATGCATAATAAGTCGACAGGACGTACCATGAGCGACAATCCATTGAATACACCACTGCCCGTTATCAGTCGTCACCAAATTAATCCTGATAAACCACTACCCACGATTACAGACCGTAAAATTGTTGCGCGTACTCGTTTTTTTGGCGTTGAACAAGTCGACCTAACATTCGCGAACGGTCAAACCAGAGAGTTTGAACGTATGGCAGGTAAAGGTCGTGGTGCAGTTATGATTGTACCATTGATTGATGAGGATCACATTTTGTTGATTCGAGAATATGGTGCCGGCACACATCAATACGAACTTGGCTTCCCCAAAGGACTCATTGACGCAAATGAAACGCCTTTTGATGCTGCAAATCGCGAACTCAAAGAAGAGGCTGGCTATGGCGCCAACAGTCTGACCGAGCTCACCAAAGTCAGTATGGCACCCACGTTTTTCTCAGCTCGCATGCATATCATCATCGCCAGAGAACTTTATCCTGAAGTATTAGCTGGCGATGAGCCTGAGCCCCTTGAAGTGATTAAATGGCCATTAGATGAAATTGATAGTCTTCTGCTGCGCGATGATTTTACCGAAGCAAGAAGTATGGCGGCACTCTTACTGATAGACAAACAACGAAAAAAACACAAAAAGTAAGGGTATTTATATTAGATAGTCGAAAAAGACTCGAAATACATTGGGATTTACCGATACAATAAACACACATGCTCGACAGCTCGTAAACGAGACACTTATGCCATACCAAAATTTATTATCTATTGCTAAATCTGCGGCTAAACAAGCAGGTGAAGCTATCCTCGAAATTTACGACTCTGGCGACTTTGAAGCTTATTCTAAGGAAGATGACTCCCCTGTTACTTCTGCCGACTACCATGCCAATAAGATCATCATGGATATCCTGCAAACGCAAACACCGGATATCCCTATCATGTCTGAAGAAGTCAAACAGGGGCCACTTGCAGAACGAGCACAATGGGAGCGGTATTGGTTAATCGATCCCATTGATGGCACACAAGAGTTCATTGCACGCAGTGGTGACTTTGCCGTCAACATTGCCTTGATAGAGGCCAATCAGCCTAAAATTGGTGTCATCTACTGGCCAGCTGGCGAGAGTTTGTATTATGCCGTGGCAGGACAAGGCGCATATAAAGAAAGTGCCATTGAAAACAAACAAATCCATGTTAAAACGTTTGCCGATCCAGACAACGACCCGGTGGTTGTAGCCATTTCTCGTCGCCAAAAACGCGAAAATGTATTACGTCGTTTAGATACTAACCGTACTTACCAAACTCTGCCAACTGGGAGTTGTTCTCTAAAAGCATGCTTAATTGCAGAGGGCAAGGCTGATTTCTTCATGCGTTTAGGTATTACCGGTGAATGGGATACCGGTGCGTCACAATGTATTGTGACTGAAGCGGGTGGCGCAATTGTTGATGTTGATTTCGCCCCTATGAGCTATAACCAACGTGAAACCCTCGAGAACCCTAACTTCATGGTGTTAGGTGACCAACAAGTCAATTGGCAAGCTCTGGTTAATTACTACGACGATTAATGATGAGCTACTACAAGTATGCCGCATAACAAGTGTATTGATAGCAAAGCCGGTACCAATATAAAAAAACCTCCGCAAGCAGAGGTTTTTGTCAAGAGAGAGACTTATTACTCAACGCCTTCAATCATATATTCAATTGCGATTTTAATATCGTCTTCCGTACACGTACCACAAGTACCCATCGGTGGCATGGCGTTAATCCCTTTAATTGCATTTTGCCATACTGTATCAAATCCTTTCGCATCTAGACGCGGTTTCCAATCCGCAGCGTCTTGTGTTTTAGGCGCACCTAACACACCGGCAGCGTGACATGCAGAACATGCTTGATTGTAGATATCTTTACCTGTCTTAGGGCCTGCAGCGGCCGCTGATGCTGCGACTGCACCGGCAACTTTCACCGAGCCAACAGGCATGATGCGGTCTTTAATTTCTTCGTTTTTAGCGTCACTCGCTTGTAGTGTGAACGCTGTCATTGCGATTGCAGCAAGAGCAATTAGTTGTTTCAATTTCACAGGTCTTCTCCGATCCGATAGGATAATTTAACTTTGTGTATTATAACGACAATTTTTGTCTGAACAATAGCTTTTGGTAGTAAGAACTTTAAACGTTGTACAGTTCGTTTTAAGTATTTTGTTTGTTAAGATATAAAACGCAAGATCATTTAGACCACAACAACAAAAGCGAATCAATATGAAACTCTCACCTCGTCAACAAGCGATGCTACAACACCTAAAACAGCATGGTTACACGACCAATGATGAGTTTGTTGCGCGCTTTGACGTGACCTCACAAACCGTACGTCGAGATTTAACTCAGCTTGCCGACGCCCGTCTTATTGAGCGCTTTCACGGTGGCGCAGATGTGTTATCCAATTCGGTGAATACGGCATATGGTCAACGTTTATCACAAAACCAAGCAGCCAAAACACGCATTGCCCAAAAAGTCGCGGGCATGATCCCCAACGGCGCGTCTGTATTTATCAACATTGGGACCACCACGGAATTGGTGGCACAACAGTTGATGCAACATGAAGGTTTACAGGTAGTGACTAATAATATTCATGTCGCAGCCAACCTTTCGAATAAACCAGATTTTTCTGTCATCATTGCAGGGGGCGAAGTCCGTCATAGTGATGGCGGGGTCATTGGTGAGGCAACCAGTGATTTTATCAAACAGTTCCAAATGGATTTTGCGATCATCGGGATCAGCGGTCTGAGCGAAGATGGCGCATTGCTGGATTTTGATTTTCGTGAAGTTAAAGTTTCCCAAGCAATATTGGATAATGCCAAAACCATTATTCTTGCCGTTGACAGCTCCAAGTTTGGGCGGCGCGCCATGGTCAAACAAGGTGATTTATCGCAAATTTCTGTCATGGTCACCGATGCGCAACCACCGGCCAGTTTACAAGATGTCATTGCTACACATGGTGTTGCTTTACACATCGTGTAGCCTATTAAGAACGCATAGCTCGTTTCTCATTAATCGTTCACATCTTATGTAAACCCAAACCCGTAGCTTGACATAGTGTCGCGGATAACCCATCCACTTTTTATAGCTGTTTTCATGAATTAACCACATTGTGTTAATACAATGGCGGATCAAATACCCATTATTTTGTTCGTTTTTATTCATTTGTGTTGTTTTTTGTTCAAGTTGGTAATATATTAAACTATAAATTCATATAACGA